>CAMAZF010000010.1 GCA_945862985.1 Bordetella parapertussis
ATGGTGGCGCTCATCAGGGTGCCGTAGATGGCAATGAGGGCACCAAACTCTTCGTTGATGATGTCCCACTCAATTCGCCAGATGAATTCGACGCCGAATTTATGAAACGCGGGCCAGGCGTTGATCAACAAAGAAATCAGGATGCCGGCCAGTGCCAGCAACACCAGCATAGAGAAGGACCACGTGATCTTGTGAAACAGGAAGTCTTCGAGCTTCTGCCGCCGGACGATGGCGTGCATTCGGTCTGACGAGGCTTGACTGGTCTCAACGGCGCTCATGTAAGGACTTCCCAATAGAGATTCAAAGGCAACGGCTTAGTGAGCTAGGCCGACCCTTGTGGGGTCGGCCTGCGTACAGAGATAAAGCAGTATTACTTGTTGGCGATCTGTGACCAAACCTTGGCACGGATCTGATCAGTCAGCGCGTCAGGCAGGGGCACGTAGTCGAGGTCGATGGCCATTTGCTTGCCATTCTTGAACGCCCAGTCAAAGAACTTGATCGCCTCAGCAGATGCCTGCTTGTCGGTGGGCTGCTTGTAGAACAGGATGAACGATGCCGTGGTGATGGGCCAGCTGGCTGCGCCGGGCTGGTTCACGATGGACAGGCCCATGCCAGGAACCGAGAACCAGTCTGCGCCAGCTGCAGCAGCGGCGAAGGTCTTGTCGTCGGGAGACACATACTTGCCATCTTTGTTTTGGAGCTGGAAGTAAGGCATCTTGTTCTTCTTGGCGTAAGCGTACTCAACGTAGCCAATGGCGCCTTTCACCCGGTTCACGTTTGCAGCCACGCCTTCGTTACCCTTACCGCCCACGGATGAGGCAGCGGGCCACTTCACAGCAGCACCCTTGCCCACCTTTTCGGCCCAGAGCTTGCTGGCAACGGTCAGGTAGTCGGTGAAGTTAAATGTGGTGCCGGAACCGTCAGCACGGTGAACCACGGTGATCGTCTGGTCGGGCAGCTTCTTGCCGGGGTTCAGTGCGGCGAGTTTGGGGTCATTCCAGTTCACGATCCAACCCATGAACATCTCGGCCAGAACCTCACCGGTCACCTTGAGCTCGCCGGGCTTGAAGCCTTCGAGGTTGAACACAGGAACCGTACCACCAATGATGGCGGGGAATTGGACCATGCCGTCTTTGTCAAGGTCAGCACCTTTGACGGGGGCATCGGATGCGCCGAAGGTCACGGTCTTGGCACGGATCTGGCGCAGACCACCAGAGGAGCCAATCGACTGATAGTTCAGACCGGTACCGGTCTCTTTCTTGTAGGCCTCGGCCCACTTGGCATAGATGGGGTAGGGGAAGGTCGCGCCAGCGCCGGTGATGTCGGCCGCAGCTGCAGTCATGGAGAAGGCCAGAGCGGCGCCACCAATCAGCGACGAGATGAGAGTTTTACGCATAAGAGAAGCCTCTTTTGGTTTATCGGTGAAAGGACAGATTGACAACGCAAAGCCTTGCGTCATTGGGGAGACTACCGAGGCAATGTGACGCTTCTGTGACAAATCACGATCGTCACAGGGGCCCATCAAGAGGAATCGATCAAGCCCTCGGCAGCACCTGGGCGAGGGAGCCCGCCAGGGCATGGGCCTCCTGGGCGTGAGGCACTTCGACCATGATGCGCAACAGGGGCTCAGTGCCGGATGGACGCACCAGCACCCTGCCGCGGTCTAGAAGGATGTCTTGGACCTCTTTCAAGCGGTCCTGAAAGGGCGTGTGTGCCTTCCAGTCAAATCCCTGAGGCAGCGCAACATTGATCAAGACCTGGGGGCAGAGCACCAGATCAGAGATCAGATCAGGGAGCGTGCGCTGCAGATCTACCACCGCCGCCAACACCTGGAGGGCACTGATGGTGCCGTCCCCCGTGGTGTGTCGGTCCAGGCAGAGGATATGGCCGGACGACTCCCCTCCGTATTGCCAGCCGGCCTCCTTTAAGAGCTCCAACACATAGCGGTCTCCCACGCGGGCCCGACGGAAGTCGATGCCCTGTTCATTGAGCCGGCGCTCGAGAGAGAGGTTGGTCATGAGGGTTCCGACCACACCGCCCAGATCCGCACGTCCGTGACGCTTCATGCGATGGCGAACGATGGCATACAGCAGTTCATCCCCGTTGAAAATGCGACCCGTGCGATCGACCATCACAATGCGATCGGCATCCCCGTCCAGGGCAATCCCGTAGTCAGCCCCCTCCGTGAGCACACGCTTGACCATGGCCTGCGGGGCCGTGGCGCCCACATCTCGATTGATATTCAGCCCATCGGGCTGATGACCCATGGGAATGACCTCTGCACCCAATTCATGGAAGACTGCACCCGCCACCTGGTAGGCCGCCCCATGCGCGGTGTCGACCACCAGACGCAGCCCACGAAGGCTCAGGTGGGCCGGAAAGGTGCTCTTACAGAATTCAATGTAGCGTCCAGCCGCATCATTGAGACGACGGGCCTTGCCGAAGGCCTCGGGCGCCGCACATGGCAAAGGCCCGGCCAACATGGCCTCAATGTCTTCTTCCCAGGCATCGGGAAGCTTTTCGCCGTCCCCATTGAAGAACTTGATGCCGTTGTCCTCAAAAGGATTGTGAGACGCGCTGATGACCACTCCCGCTGAGAGACGAAGAGTCTTGGCCAGATAGGCGATGGCAGGCGTAGGCATGGGGCCAGCCAACACCACATCGATGCCAGACGCGGCCAAACCGGACTCCAAGGCTGCCTCAAGCATATAGCCGGAGATTCGGGTGTCCTTGCCAATCAGGACGGAAGGCCGATCGAAGTGTTTGCCAAGGGTGAGGCCCACCGCCAGGCCCAGACGGACCGCGAACTCAGGAGTAATGGGGTGCTGGCCGACGCGTCCGCGAATGCCATCGGTACCGAAATAGGTTCTTGTCATAGAGTGGATTATAGTGGAGCGCGCAACAACCCTCTTCGAGCGCAGCAAGAACACGCAGAAAGTCCACGGTAGCCTTCACATCGTGAACGCGCACCATCGAGGCTCCTCCCCTCACCGCTGCATGCGCAGCCGCCAGGCTTCCTCCTAAGCGCTCAGAGGGCTGATCCTGTCGTTGCGCCAACGCCGCGAGCATGCGCTTTCTAGAGAGTCCAGCCAGAACGTGGCCTTGATCGGCCAGCCGGGGCAAGGCTCGGAGCAGAGCGAGGTTGTGCTCGGTGGTCTTCCCGAACCCAAAGCCAGGATCCAACCAGATCTGGCTTTTCTGGAGCCCCAGCGCCTCCAGGTGATCGCGCTGGCGAAGCAGCTCACCGAACACCTCAGAGACGACGTCGTCGTATTGGGGATCTGACTGCATCGTCTGCGGTTCGCCCTGCATGTGCATGACACACACGGAAAGACCACGCGCGGCCAGTTCGGGGACCAGGGCCCTCATCTGTGGGTCCCGAAAACCGGAGACGTCGTTCACCAGATCGATTCCGATGCTGAGCGCGGCGCGAACCACCTCGGGGCGCCGGCTGTCGAGAGAGAGGGGAAGCCCAAGAGACTGGAGCGACTCGAGCACGGGAAGTACTCGACCCAGCTCCTCCGTGGGGCTCACCGGAGCCGCCCCCGGACGAGTGCTCTCTCCGCCCACGTCGATGAGGTCAACGCCGTCCTGCTGCATTTGACGCGCTGCAGCCAAGGCCCGGTCCAGGCTGGCGTGAAGCCCGCCATCTGAGAAGGAATCAGGGGTGATGTTGAGAATGCCCATGACCAGAGGTCGATGGGCATTCACTTCGAAGCGGCCAATCCGCAAGGGAGGCTGAACGAGAGAGGCTTAGGCGGGTGCTGCTGCGCTGTCTGGGGCGATGCCCGCGCTGCCAGCGCCGGCCGAGGGGGCACTGCCGCCCGACCCGCTCTGCTTCGGCGGACGGGGTTCGCGACCATGCATGATGTCATCAATCTGCTCAGCATCGATGGTCTCCCATTCGAGCAAAGCCTTGGCCATGGCGTGCATCTTGTCCTTGTTGTCCTCAATCAGCTTCCGCGCAACTGCATACTGCTCGTCGATGATCTTGCGGATCTCGGAGTCGACCTTCTGCATGGTGGCCTCGGAGATATTGGTGGTCTTGGTGATAGAGCGACCCAAGAAGACCTCGCCTTCATTTTCCGCATAGACCATGGGCCCCAGGCTGTCCGTCATGCCATAGCGAGTCACCATGTCTCGAGCAAGACCGGTGGCTCGCTCGAAGTCGTTTGAGGCGCCGGTCGTCATTTGATTCATGAAGACCTCTTCGGCAATTCGGCCGCCAAAGAGCACGGAGATGGTGCTGAGCATGCGCTCTTTGTCCATGCTGTAACGGTCACCCTCGGGCAGTTGCATGGTGACACCCAATGCGCGGCCCCGAGGAATGATGGTGACCTTGTGAACCGGATCGGTCTTGGGCAGAAGACGAGCGACCAGTGCGTGGCCCGACTCATGATAGGCGGTGTTCTTGCGCTCCTCCTCGGGCATCACAATCGAGCGGCGCTCGGCGCCCATGAGGATCTTGTCCTTGGCCTTTTCAAAATCTTCCATTTCGACCAGGCGACCATTGCGACGGGCAGCAAAGAGAGCCGCCTCGTTCACCAGATTGGCGAGATCGGCTCCCGACATACCCGGAGTGCCGCGTGCAAGGATGTCGCCTTTGACATCCGGCGCAATGGGAACCTTGCGCATGTGGACATTGAGAATCTGCTCACGACCGCGAACATCGGGCAGAGGCACCACCACCTGACGGTCGAAGCGGCCAGGGCGCAGAAGCGCTGGATCCAGGACATCTGGTCGGTTGGTGGCGGCAATCACAATGATGCCCTGGTTGGTCTCGAAGCCATCCATTTCAACCAGCATCTGGTTGAGGGTCTGCTCTCGCTCGTCGTTACCACCGCCGAGACCGGCACCGCGCTGGCGGCCGACCGCGTCGATTTCGTCGATGAAGATGATGCATGGCGCCTGCTTCTTGGCGTTCTCGAACATGTCGCGCACGCGGGCCGCGCCCACTCCAACAAACATCTCTACAAAATCAGAGCCGGAGATGGAGAAGAATGGGACCTTGGCTTCGCCCGCAATGGCCTTGGCGAGAAGTGTTTTACCTGTTCCTGGGGAGCCCACCATCAGGACGCCACGGGGGATTCTGCCGCCGAGCTTCTGAAACTTGGAGGGATCACGCAGAAACTCAACCAGTTCTGATACGTCTTCCTTGGCCTCATCGCAGCCTGCGACGTCTGCGAACGTGATGTGGTTGTTGTTCTCGTCGAGCATTCTCGCCTTGGATTTTCCAAACGAGAAGGCTCCGCCCTTACCGCCCCCCTGCATCTGACGCATGAAGAACACCCAGACGCCAATGAGCAGCAGCATGGGGAACCAGGACACGAAAATGCTCATGAGCAACGAGGGTTGCTCTTCAGCCTTCGCAGACACGGAGACCCCGTACTTCATGAGGTCGGAGACCATCCAGAGGTCTTGCGGTGTGTTGACGGTGATGGATCGGTCGTCGGTGGTGAGGGCTCGAACCGTGCGGCCATCAATAACGGCGGTGCGGATACGACCTTGTTTGGCCTCTTCCATGAATTGGGAGTAGGACACCTCGACTCCGCGCGACTGGGTTCCCTCAAACTGTCTGAACAGTGAGAACAGCACCAGGCCGATCACAACCCAGATCGCGATTTTTGACACCATATTGTTCACAAGGCACTCCTTTCCAAGACATCAGGCTACACCAAGCAGCCGTTGACGCCAAAAAACCCAGTGTTGCAGTCGGACATTCGAGTCCGACAAAGGTTCACATCCCCCTCAGATCCCTGCCCACCAGAAACAATTCCGATGATTCCGCGCGCGAGGCTCCTGGCTTTCTGGTGTGAACGGTCCTGAACACCCGCTTGAACTCGGCCACCAGTTCCGTGAATCCGCTGCCCTGAAAGGTCTTGACCACCAAGGCCCCCTGAGGCTTGAGATGCTTCTGCGCAAACTCAAGGGCCAGCTCACATACATGCATGACACGTGCAGCATCAGCAACCGCCACACCCGACATATTGGGGGCCATATCGGATAAAACAAGGTCTACCCGTTCCCCACCGAGCATCTCGGTGAGGGCCCGTTCGACCGACTCCTCGCGAAAGTCGCCCAAGAGAAACTGAACATCGGAGATGGGGTCCATGGGGAGCAGATCGAGCGCCACAATGTGACCATCGATCCCTTGCCGGCCCTTTGCAGAGAGCCGCTCACGAACGACCTGACTCCAGCTGCCGGGCGTAGACCCGAGATCCACCACGGTCATGCCCGGCCTGAGCAGGCGATCTTTCTCATCCATCTCGATGAGTTTGAACGCAGCGCGCGAGCGATACCCCTTGATCTGTGCCTGCTTGACGTAAGGATCGGTCAGGTGCCGCTGCAGCCAAGCTGCGTTAAATTTATTCTTGGCCACAAGGCGCCGCAGGGCTTAGAGGTAGTGCACCTCGAGAATTTCCACCTCACGAGCGCCACTGGGGGCGTGAACGGTGGCGACATCGCCCACCGACTTGCCGATGAGCGCACGGGCGATGGGACTGGAAATGGAAATCTTGTTGAGCTTCAGATCCGCCTCGTCGTCGCCCACAATCTTGTACTGAACCTTGTCGCCCGAATCGAGGTCCTCGAGCTCGACGGTGACGCCAAATACCACCCGACCGTCACGCTCGAGCGTTCTGGAGTCAATGATTTGGGCCGTGGAGAGCTTGCCTTCGAGCTCGGCAATGCGCCCCTCAATGAAGCCCTGTCGCTCTTTTGCGGCGTCGTACTCGGCGTTCTCAGAGAGATCGCCTTGGGCTCGTGCCTCGGCAATTGCATTGATCACATTGGGTCGCTCAACATGCTTGAGGTGGGCCAACTCTTGTTTGAGCGCTTCAGCGCCCTCAATGGTGAGCGGTGTGGTGGACATGGTGCCTGAGACCTCTTTTGCTTAAACCGGTTGATGTGAGCGATGCAAGCTTTGAAGGTCGTAAGCCTCGAGGCTGCTCGCCATGATGCGCATTCCCTCCACCGCGGCATGCGCTCCAGCCATGGTGGTGTAGGTGGTGACTCTTTGGGCGAGACCCGTCGTTCGGATCGAGCGTGAATCGGCCATGGCCGTTCGCTTCTCTTCTACCGTGTTGATGATGAAGCAGACCTCGCCATTCTTGATCATATCGACCACATGGGGGCGCCCCTCTGTGACCTTATTGACCACCCGAACCGGCATGCCTTGGGCCTCAATGGCCGCTGCTGTGCCGCGTGTGGCCACGAGCTTAAAGCCGAGATCCACCAGCATTCGGGCCACAGGAATCATGGCTGGCTTGTCGCTGTTCTTGACACTGATGAAGGCAATGCCGCCCTGTGCGGGGTCGGGCAGCTTGATGCCGGCACCGATCTGAGACTTCACGAAAGCCTCAGTGAACGTGGGGGCGACGCCCATGACCTCACCGGTGGACTTCATTTCGGGACCCAGAATGGTGTCTACACCCGGGAACTTGACGAAGGGGAAGACCGCCTCTTTGACAGAGTAGTAGTTCGGAATGACCTCACCCTTGAAGCCCTGTTCTTCGAACGTCTTTCCCAGCATGGCCCGGGCGGCAATCTTCGCCAAAGGCTGGCCAATGGCCTTGGACACAAAGGGCACCGTGCGCGAGGCACGAGGGTTCACTTCGAGCACAAAGACAGTCCCGTTCTGAATCGCGAACTGAACGTTCATCAGCCCAATCACGTTCAGGGCCCGGGACATCAATACCGTCTGGCGCTTGAGCTCATCGATGAGCGACTGGGGCAGGGAATGAGGCGGCAGGCTGCACGCCGAGTCTCCAGAGTGGACACCTGCCTGCTCAATATGCTCCATCACGCCACCGATGAGGACCTGCTTGCCATCAGAGAGGCTGTCGACATCGACCTCAATTGCGTCGTTGAGGAAGCGATCGAGCAAGACTGGGGAGTCGTTAGAGACCTTCACCGCCTCTCGCATGTAGCGCTCGAGGTCGCGCTGCTCGTGCACGATTTCCATGGCTCGCCCACCCAGCACATAGCTGGGACGAACCACCAATGGATAACCGATCTCTTGAGCGAGGCGCATGGCCTCCTCTTCGTTTCGGGCCGTTCGGTTGGGAGGCTGCAGAAGTTCAAGCTTGTGCAATAGCTTTTGGAACCGCTCTCGGTCTTCTGCAATGTCGATGGACTCTGGCGAGGTACCCACAATCGGAACTCCGGCCGCCTCGAGCGACTTGGCCAGCTTGAGTGGCGTCTGGCCGCCATACTGAACGATGACACCCACGGGTTTTTCAATGTCGACAATCTCAAGGACATCTTCCAGCGTGAGCGGCTCGAAGTAGAGGCGATCGGAGGTGTCGTAGTCGGTCGAGACCGTCTCTGGGTTGCAGTTGACCATGATGGTCTCGAAGCCATCGTCTCGCAGCGCTTGTGCTGCATGCACGCAGCAGTAATCGAACTCGATGCCCTGGCCAATTCGATTCGGACCGCCGCCCAAGACCATCACCTTCTTACGATCGGTGGGGCGGGCCTCGCAGGACTTCTCATACGTCGAGTAAAAATAGGAAGTGGTGGTGTCAAACTCAGCCGCACAGGTATCGACGCGCTTGTAGACTGGACGAACGCCGGCCGCGTGACGAGCCTTGCGAACCTCACCCTCGGTGGTGTCGAGCAGATAGGCCAGGCGACGGTCAGAGAAGCCCTTCCGCTTGAGCGCAAACATCAGCTCGGCATCCAGGTCCGCCAGCGTTCGCTTCTCAAGTGCAAGTTCCAGATCCACAATTTCCTTGATCTGCACCAGGAACCAGGGGTCGATCCGAGTGAGGCCATGGACTTCCTCAATCGAGAATCCTTGTGCAAAGGCATCGCCCACAAACCAGATACGTTCAGGTCCAGGCTCGCCAAGCTCTTCCTCAATCCGCTCGCGATCCACTGTCTTCTGATTGAGGCCGTCCACACCCACCTCAAGGCCTCTCAAGGCCTTCTGGAAACTCTCTTGGAAGGTTCGGCCAATGGCCATCACCTCACCCACTGACTTCATCTGAGTGGTGAGATGGCTGTCGGCCAAGGGGAATTTTTCAAAGGCAAACCGAGGAACCTTGGTGACTACGTAGTCGATGGTGGGCTCGAAGGAGGCAGGTGTTGCGCCACCCGTGATCTCGTTGCGCAGCTCATCCAGGGTGTAACCCACAGCGAGCTTTGCGGCCACCTTGGCAATGGGGAAGCCCGTTGCCTTGGAGGCCAGCGCAGAAGATCGCGAGACCCTGGGGTTCATTTCGATGACAATGAGCCGCCCATTGCCTGGGTGGACGGCAAACTGGACATTCGAGCCGCCTGTATCCACACCGATTTCGCGAAGGATGGCAATGCTCGCATTTCGCATGACCTGATATTCCTTGTCGGTCAGCGTCTGTGCAGGGGCGACGGTGATGGAGTCGCCGGTATGAATGCCCATGGGGTCGAGGTTCTCGATGGAGCAGACGATGATGCAGTTGTCTGCGCTGTCACGAACCACTTCCATCTCATACTCTTTCCAGCCAATCAGCGACTCTTCGATGAGCAGCTCATTGGTGGGCGAGGCCTCAATCCCACGCTTGCAGATGGTCTCAAACTCTTCAGCGTTATAAGCGATTCCACCCCCCGTTCCACCAAGGGTGAAGCTGGGCCGTATGACCATGGGGAAGCCGGCGCTGTTGGTGGCTTCGGCAATACGCCGCTGGACCTGCCACGCCTCTTCCATGGTGTGGGCGATGCCTGACATGGCGGAGTCGAGGCCAATCTTGGTCATCGCCTGCTTGAACTTCTGGCGGTCCTCGGCCTTTTCAATGGCCTCCTCGCGTGCACCGATGAGCTCTACGCCGAATTTCTCGAGCACCCCGTGCTTTGCGAGCTCCAGCGCGCAGTTCAGGGCGGTCTGCCCACCCATGGTGGGCAACAAGGCGTCGGGGCGCTCCTTCTCAATGATGCGGGCCACCATTTGCCAGGTAATGGGCTCGATGTAGGTGGCATCGGCCGTGCCTGGGTCCGTCATGATGGTGGCGGGGTTGCTGTTGACCAAAACCACCCGGTAGCCCTCGGCCTTGAGGGCCTTACAGGCCTGAGCGCCAGAGTAGTCAAATTCACATGCCTGTCCAATGACAATGGGGCCGGCGCCGATGATCAGAATGCTGTTTAGGTCGGTGCGCTTAGGCATGACGCGTCCTCATGGACTCAAAGAACTGCTCGAACAAAGGAAGAATGTCGTGAGGACCAGGGCTGGCCTCCGGATGGCCTTGGAAGCAGAAGGCCGGCGCGTGCTTGTGACGCAGGCCCTGAATGGACCCATCGAAGAGGGAGACATGGCTCACCTCTAGGTGATCGGGCAGGCTGATGGCATCGACCGCGAAGCCATGGTTCTGGGCAGTGATAAAGACTCTCTTGGTCTGGAGGTCTTGCACCGGGTGATTGCCCCCGTGGTGGCCAAACTTCATCTTAAGGGTCTTGGCGCCAGCAGCCAGCGCCATGATCTGGTGCCCCAGACAGATGCCAAACAGCGGCACCTTCGCCTCCATGGCCTGACGAGCGACGGCAATGGCGTAGTCGCAGGGCTCTGGGTCTCCAGGGCCATTCGAGAGAAAGAGGCCATCGGGCTGCAACGCCATGGCGGCATCAAACGAGGTGGTGGCTGGCACCACCGTCACGCGACAGCCCCCCGCAACCAACAGCCGGAGGATGTTTCGCTTCACCCCGAAGTCGTAGGCGACCACATGGTGCAGCGCTTGGGGCGCTGGAAGATGGCCATGACCCAGTTCCCAGACGCTTTCGGCCCAAGCATAGGGCTCTGCGGTGCTGACCTTCTTGGCCAGATCCTGACCCACCAGGCTCGGACAGGCTCGAGCTGCTGACAAGGCTCGCGAGCGCAAGGCCTCCAGCCCCTCCTGAGCAGCGTGTGCGGCAACAATGGCCCCAGACTGGGCGCCATGGTCGCGCAGATGGCGAGTCAAGGCGCGTGTATCGACGCCGCTGATGGCCACGATGCCTCGAGCCTGAAGCGCCTGTTGAAGGGTTTCTGTGGACCGGAAATTCGATGCCACGGGCGAGATGTCTCGAATGACCAGACCAGCGGCTTGGATGCCAGACGACTCGTCGTCTTCCGGGTTCCATCCTGTGTTGCCAATGTGCGGGTAGGTCAGCGTGACAATCTGCTGGCAGTAGCTGGGGTCGGTCAGGATCTCCTGATAACCCGTGAGCGCTGTATTGAAGACAACCTCCCCCTGTGTCTGGCCAGCCGCACCAATAGACTCCCCTTCAAATAGGGTGCCGTCGGCGAGGGCGAGAACAGCAGGGAGGCGCGAAACTGGGGGTAAAACACTGGGGCTGGCTGTGTCGGCATGCGCCGAGGCCAGCAGCTGACTGAGCTGCAACGCGAGACTCCTTGACGATTTCGCCAATTATAAAGGAGGCCCCGCAAAGAAGATGGCAATGGTGACCCCAAAGCCAACGGTCCAGCTCAGGGTTCGGGCCAGATGCCAATCTGCAACGTAACAGACGATGTAGGCGATCCGCGCCAGCACCACATAGGCCGTGAGATTTTCGAGGGCATCAAGCGGGGCTTGCGTCGCGGTTGCCACGACCATCGCCGCTGTGAAAAAAGCAAATGCCTCCCAGCTGTTTTGCTGGGCTGCAACCGCACGCTTTCGGTAGCCCTCCTGCGCGGCCAGCCACTCACGGGGGTTCCGATTGTCGTAACTCCGAGCCCCTGCCTTCGAAATACCTGCACACACAATGGGCAGAAGGCCCATGATCAGCAAACACCAGTGCACGAGATCCATTGCTCAACCCTCCTTGTGGGCGCCTATCGTTTAGTCAAGTGGTTTTCGATCACGAACCGCCTGAGCAATGGTGCCCAGGTCTACGTACTCCAGTTCGCCCCCAACAGGGACGCCTCGGGCCAGCCGACTGACCCGCTTCTCTGCTCCCCAGCTCTGGGAGGACAAGAGCACCTCGATGGCGTGCGCAGTGGCCTCTCCCTCCGGGGTGAAGTTGGTTGCAATCAAGACCTCTTGAACTCGAGGATCGGACGCACGCACCAGTAAGCGCTCCAGATGAATGTCTCTCGGCCCAACGCCGTCAAGTGGGGAGAGTCGGCCCATCAGCACAAAGTACTGTCCCCTAAAACTCTGTGTCTGCTCCAGAACCATCAGGTCGGCCGGGGTTTCGACCACACACAGCACACCTGGGTCTCGGTCACTGCTGGCGCATACGGCGCAGATGGGCTGGTCTGTAAACGTGTTGCATTGGCTGCAATGGCCAATGGTCTCCAGAGCCTGCATCAGGCTTCGGCCCAGCAGCTCCGCTCCTGGACGGTCGTGCTGCAGCAGGTGCAAGGCCATGCGCTGCGCCGTCTTTGGGCCAACCCCCGGGAGCCGAGCAAATGCATCAGCCAGCGCCAAAAGCGCGGGGGGAGAGACGGCCAGAGCGCGTTCAGCCAAGCTGCGCTAAAACTTAAAGCCAGGGGGAAGAGGCATTCCGGCTGTCGCTGCCGACATGCGCGAGTTGCTCTCTTGCTCAACCCGCTGGGCGGCATCATTCACCGCTGCAATGATGAGATCTTGAAGGGTTTCGCGGTCATCGGCATCGGTCGTCATGAGGCTGGGGTCGATCGTGACGGACTTAAGCTCATGCTTACCCGTGAGCTGGACCTTGACCAGGCCTGAGCCGGCCTGGCCCTCGACCACCATTTCAGCCAGTGCGTCCTGCGCCTTTTTGATCTTCTCTTGTACCTGCTGGGCCTGACGCATCAGTCCAGCCAGCTGTCCTTTCATCATGATGAAACTCCTTGGTCTTGAGGGGATGATTCTGAGTCTGGCCCCGCCCACTTCACAGAGCCGGGAATGAGGGTGGCGTCAAAGGCGTCAACGAAAGCCTGGACCACTGGGGATTGCGCGATCGCCTGCTCGGCCTTGGACTGCCGTTCTGCTGCCAGAGCCGCATCTTGAATAGCGGCGGTGGGAGCCTCGGCTGCGCGGACCTCTACCTTCAGGCGAATGCCCTGACCGAGAAGGTCTGAGAGCGCCGCCTGAACCCGCTCGATGAGCTCAGGGTCGGCAAGTGCTGCAATGGGGACCGCCGCGTGGAGCGTTCGTCCTTGAGCGACGTCGCACGTGAGCAGCGCGGATTGCTGTGCAAACTGACGGGCCAGGCCCGTGAGTCGGAGCTTCTTCATCAGCTCCGGCCAAGATTCGGGGGTCACTGCGGACAGCGGGAGTGCCGTGGTCGACTCGACCGGCGCCCGAAAGGGCGCCGAACTGGGCTTGGGGGCAGCCTTGGCTGGCGTAGCGGGTGATGATGCGGCGGCCCCCTCTGGCGTAAACGCCGCGATGCGCAGAATGGTCATTTGAAGGCCAGTCTGCTCATCGGGGGCGAGCACCAAGTCTCGGCGCCCGAGCGTGGCAATCTGGTACGC
Source organism: Bordetella parapertussis (assembly GCA_945862985.1). Classification (GTDB taxonomy): domain Bacteria; phylum Pseudomonadota; class Gammaproteobacteria; order Burkholderiales; family Burkholderiaceae_A; genus Hahnella; species Hahnella lacustris. The sequence continues at coordinate 13,391 of CAMAZF010000010.1, forward strand.
CAGCTGCGCATCCTCGTCAGAGAGGTGCTGCGACAGAGAGAGGAGCTCAGGCTCGGGCGGAACGCTCGGGTCTTGGCCCAGAACGCCCAGGACAATGCGCTCGTGGTAGAGCCGGGCGAGGTCGTCGAGAATGGCATCTGCAGTTGCGCCTGAGGCGATCAGGTGCTCTGCTGAGGTGATGGCGTCTGCAGGACGCCCTTGCGCCAGAGCCAGAGCAAGCGAAAGTAAAGCCTCTCGGCCGACCAGGCCCAGCATGTGTTCCACAGCAGAGGTGGTCACGGATCCACCGCCATGTGCAATGGCCTGATCTGTGAGCGAGAGCGCATCGCGTACGCTGCCGCGCGCGGCACGAGCAAGCGCATCGATGGCAGGGGCCTCAAAGACCACGCCCTCTTGCCCCAGAACGAAGGCGAGGTGTGCCGAAAGGACATCCCGACGGAGGTTCTTCAGCCCAAACTGAAGGCAGCGAGACAGTACCGTGACGGGAATTTTCTGTGGGTCTGTGGTGGCGAGAACAAAGAGGACGCGTTCTGGTGGTTCCTCTAAGGTCTTGAGCATGGCGTTGAATGCATGCCCCGAGAGCATGTGTACTTCGTCGATGACGATGACCTTGGTTCGGCCCGAGGTGGGAGAGAAGCGAGACTGCTCGAGCACTTCTTGAATGTCGCCCACCCCTCGATTCGATGCAGCATCTATCTCAAGGTAGTCCACGAATCGCCCACGATCCACCTCCTGGCAGACCGAGCATTGCCCACAAGGCTCTTCCGTTACACCAGTCTCACAATTCAAGGCCTTGGCCAGAATGCGCGCAATGGTCGTTTTACCGACGCCTCGCGCGCCTGTCAGCAAGTAGGCATGGTGCATGCGTCCCGTTCTGAGCGCATGCTGGAGTGCCTTGACCACAGCGTCCTGCCCGACCACCGAACCGAATTGACGGGGGCGATACTTACGCGCCAACACCACAGGGCTCAGGCTCTGTGTGGGTGGGGCAAGGTCGTCAAAGAGGAGATTGGACATGGCTCAACAGTGAGGAAGAGGGGGCGAGCCGGACCCCCGGCACTTGCAAGGCTCCGCTGTGGCTGCTTCGTTCCCGACCTGACCAGGTTCACGAACTCACAATGCGGGGCGGCCCGCCGATTGGCAGTGTACCAAGCCCTGGCCCTCGAGGCGCCAGACTTCCCCGAGTGAGGTGATGATGAGGGCTTCCACGGGATGCCCCGGGAAGTGCCGCGCCATCAGCGCTGCGTAGTCACCGAGTTGATGGCCATAGTCGGTCTGCTCGGAAGTCAGGACCGCCCATTTCCAGTCGACCACGCGCACACCCTGCCCTGCCTGAACCCAGACCCAGTCGGGGCGAAGCCATCGCCCATCGGCATGCAGCCATTCACGTTCAAGATAGAGCTGACTCGATGCTGCCGAGAGGGACTGGCCAGGTGGGGGAAGCCCCAGCAGTGTCCTGAGCGCCCCTTGCTTCACCAGAGCCTGTGCTCGGGCAAGGACCTCCATCTGCTCATCCACGGAGAGCGAGAAGCTCATCAGCAGAGTCATCCAGACGGGCCGCGCAGCCATCGCCACAGGCGGCAGCTCAGCGTCTTGATCGAGCAGCCGCCAAGCCTCCATGAGGGCGTGAAAGGCCCTCCCCTGGCGTTGCGCGAGTGACTCCGGGGGCATCATGGAGTCGATTCCCAAGCCTGGGTATGAGCGGACACCTGTGCGTACCAGTCGCCATCGCCCTCGACGCCACTCACCGCAAAATATCGCTTTGCTCGAGTGATGGCCACGTAGAGCAGGTTCACAGCCTCCGACTGCGACTCTGCCTGTTGACGCTCAAGCCGAGCGAGCTGCTCCGTGCTCAGCCAGTCCTGGGAGAGCCACGCATCGAGGCACTCGACCCGGTCTCGGGCCTCCGTCCATCCAGGAATCCACCGCAGCGCCGTGTCCGTTCGACCACCAGCCGCCGCACAGGCCAGCACGACCAACTCGGACTCGAGGCCCTTTGCTGCATGGAGCGACTGCAGCGAGACCGCATCCCATTGCTGGTCCGGGACACCAAGACCAGGCTGCTCCTCTTGAACCCCGGAACGACGATCCTCCAGGTCGTGCACAAATCGACTCAGGCTGGGCTGACGCCCTCCCTCCCACTGAAGGCTAAAGCCGAGAAAGGCCTGGAGATTGGCTGCTGCCTGCGCAGCCTGAAAGGTGGGCAGGCGACGGCCTAGGGTCTCCTCAAGACCGGACTGGTCGACCGCCCGACTCAAAAAGTCGTGAATGGGCAGGTTCTGTGCGAGGCGAAGCCATTCGCGGAGCCGACCCTGTAGCGTCGCCCAAGCAGGGTTGAGGGGGCCGAGCTCGGCGTCGTCAAGGGTCACGACATGGTCGAGTGCACTCAGACCTCGCGCTCGAGCCGCCGTCAGCAATCTTGGTAACTCTTGTATCGGGCACTCGAACAGTGGGGAGCACGCCACATGCGCGAAGTCCTGATCTGAGAAGGGATAAACCATGAGGCGACAGAGCGCCAGCAGATCGAGCACGATGGGATCATCCAGCAGGCCTCCCGATCGGTCGCTGACAAAAGGAATCGAGGCCTCCGCCAAGGCCGCTTCGATGGCTGCGAGGTGGGTTCGGGCCCGAACCAAAACCCGCATCTTCGACCAAGCGAGCTGGGGGCCGTGCTCATGCATATGCCTCAGGAAGGCCGCAATGCGCTGCCCCTCCTCAAAATGTGGAGAGTGGCCTTTTGCGCTACGCGGCTCGCTGAGCCAATCTCGCTCCAGCCAATCCAGGGGCGCGTGCTCCGTCCCAGACCCCGCCCCCTTTCGGACCAGTGGCAGGTGGAAAACGCCGCCTGCTGTTGGAGGCGAGAGCGTCTGGTGAATGCGGTATCGACTGGGCTGTCCAGCGGTGTTCATCAGCGCCGGCATCACGGCATTGAGAAGATCCACCACCTCCTTCCCACACCGACGGGTCTGATCTGCGGCCAGAATCTCGGCCTCGTAACGCTGCTCGAGCCAGATCCGTGCGGCCTCGAAGACGCGGGGATCTCCCCCGCGAAACTGATAGATGGACTGCTTCGGATCTCCGACCAGAAAGACTCGCGGCGCGCTCGCTTGTGGACGATCAGAGCCGACATGGGCTTCGAGCCAGCTGCGCAGGAGTGCCCATTGAGCAGGGCTGGTGTCTTGAAACTCATCCACCAGAATCTGTTGAGTTCGACAATCCCAGCGAGCGAGGATCTCGAGCCCGTCCTCTGACCGCAGCAGTTGAAGTACTGCAGCCTCGATGCCGTCAAAATCGGTCTCATCCATGAGCCCACAGACCCCTTCATACGCCTGGGCCAAGCCTTCGGCCAGCGTCATCACCGCATATTGACGCGCCTGCTGAAGGCGATGCGACCGACGTTGAGCCAGCGCGTTCAGACCCTCTACAAAGAGCAGGAGCTGAGCCTCAGGGTCCTGCGTCCTCGCAGCCCAGGCCGCCCGATCTCGCTTTCGAATGAGCGTGGCCTTGAGCCGCTGTTGCTTGCGCCCGGGCTGGGCTGTTTTGTCTTCTGTGAGAAGCAGTTTCTCGAGTGCAGGGATGCCGACCTCCTGCGAGGCACCCTCACTGAGCATCAGAAAGGCCTCGGCATGGGCTCGGCGGTCCTCCCCGAGCACACCAAACGCCTGAGCGAGATCCCGTGCATCGTTCGTCACCTCCTCGACCCATCGCTGTCGATCCAGGTCATTCTCCCGGGCCGCGTCGTCGGGGGTGAGCGCTGGCGTGAGCGACCTCCAACCGCCCGACATATGAGACTCCACCTGCCCCGCCCATGAAACCGCCGACCAGAGCGCGGGTTGTAGGCGAGAGGCACCCAATTGCCGACTGAGCCAAGCCAGCATCTCTCGTTGATCGGGATTCAGTTTTTGAGTCCAACGCCGCCAGGCCTGCCTTCGCAGCAGCGTAGGCCGCTGAGTGGGGGAGAGTCGGGAGAGCCGGGAGAAACCCATCGGGGCAAACGCCAGCAGGCGCAGATACCAAGCATGGAAGGTCCCGACAAAGGGTTGCTCCGTGCTCATCAGGAGCCGTTCAAACACATGAGGGGCCGCCCGCACACACGACTCTATACGCGAAGGAGGAACGCCCCACTGTTCGCACTGAATTCGAGCCTGCTCTGGACTGGCCTGACTGAGCTCCTCCAAAGCGAGCCAGACTCGAGCTTGCATCTCCTCGGCCGCCTTATTGGTGAAAGTCAACGCGAGAATGCCCCCGGGGGCGCATCCCTCGAGCAAGGCCCGTACAATGCGAGCGGTGAGCAGCCAGGTCTTGCCGCTGCCCGCACAGGCCTCCACCACGACGGAGCGACTGGGATCGCAGGCCAGCGCCGCTGTCATGGGCTTCATGTGGCCCACTCCTGCGGGCGACAGGCGCCGCGAGCAGGGCAGCTCGAACAGGCAAGCCCTTCACCCTGTGCCTCCAGTGCCTCCATGGGACGTCCCTGAGAGATCTCGGACAGAGTCTGATCGAGCTTCTCTAACAAGGCCGCAGAAGGCTCCACCTCAATCGATTGGACTTGGTCGACACGCACACTCAGAAAGGCCAGATCAGATGCGGAGAAGGCCTCAGGTGCACTCGACAGCAAGTGGGCATAGACCTGAAGCTGCAGGTCGGACCGCGACGCTTGAATACTCTTGCGAAGCTCACTGGGATCTGTGGTCTTGAGATCGACCACACCGCAGGGAAGCACCCAGTCCGCACGGCCCTTGACCCGCTGCCCACTCAACGGCAAGACGCCTTCGAGGGTTCGCTCCGCTTCCAGGGGCAGCGGGAGATCCGGTTTTGCCAGCCACAGGGCCAAAGACCTCAGGCGCTGCTCCAGTTCGATCTGAAAAGCGACGTCGGAATCCCGATGGTGGGGATGGTCCCGAAGGATTTGCAAGAGAAAGGCGAACCAGTCCTCCCCATCACTCGGCGGATCCTGCTGCTGCAGTCGTTGAGGCACCGCCTCTGCCACGGCGTGAAGCCAAGTTCCGCGCTCAGCCGGACCCTCCACAGAGGCCAAGGCACGCCAGCCTGACAGATCGAGCTGTGCCCGCCAAAAAAACTGCAGCGGACAGATTGCGAGCGCCTGGAGACTGGTGACCGAGAGTCTCGGTGGAAGCGAAGCAGCAACGCGAGGAGGTATGCAAGCGGTGGGAGTGTTGTGCCTCTGCTGGCGCTCAGGCTGTCGAGTGGGGATCAGAGGCTCTGTCCTCACCACCGAGGGAAGAACAGCCCGCAGACGAACCAAGGCTGAGGCCCAACGAATCTCGGATCCCGCTTGCGCAGGTGCACCGATACCCACCAGGGGAATGCCTCGATTGAGCAGGTGGGTGAGATGCGCCAGGGCCACGGCGCGTTCCACAGACTCGGGCTGCCTTGCGCAGGCCAAGTCCATCTGTCGGCGAGAGAGCAAGGGACTCGGAGGAGAAGCGAGCATCTGCCCCTCGGTGGCCCCCAGCAGGATGACCGCTGAGATGGCGGGGTCGAGCGCAGCCTCCGAGAGGCCCACCATCCGAACATCCGCCTCCCCAGGCTCACGCAGCGCCAGTCGTGCCTCACCCAAGCGACGCGAGAGTGAGGCACGAAACTGAGCCCATTGGACCCGCACACTGCCCTCTGTGAGGCTGGGATGCTCTGCTCGCAGCTGCCGAAGGCTGCCCAACACCAGCGCACCAGCAGCGTCAGACGCCAGGCCAGGACCCAGCCCAAGGTCATGGATCGTGCGTTCCACGCGGTCAACCCAAACCTCAAACGTCTGCGCCACCCGAGAGCCGGCGAGCTGTTGCAGCGGCTGGAGAATCTGGCGGATGGGTGCCGGTAGCGCTTGAAAGCCCGGCGAGAGAGGCGACAGTCGACGAAAGGATCGATAGAGATCTGCAAAGGCTCCAGAGGAGGACTCCAGTGCCGCCTGAACCATGGGAAGTGACAGCCAATGAAAGACCTGCTGTGGGGTGCTGCCTGGCTGAACCAAATCCAACAGGCCATCCATTGGCGCGCTGGCGGCAGTGGTGTCTAAGGTCCAACCCGACGGATCTTCCACCTTCAAGCCCTGCTGCTGAAGCTTCACGGTGAGGCGTCTGGCCATCAGCCGATCAAACGCCACCACGGCCACGAGGGCCCGTCCGCGAGATGCCGCGGCGAGTCGGTTTGCATGAACAGCCAGGATGGCTTGATCCACCGCAGACTCCAACTGACTTGCACCGCAGAGCTGAACGGATATGGGAGACCCGGACCGAGAGATGAATGGCGCATGAATGGCCGCGCATGCGCGACGACTGGCCAGCGCGGGCCAAGACTCGGGCTGCGGGACCCGCCCAGAGAGGAGATCTTGAACCTCAGGCCAGGCCTCCAGAAGTGGAGGCGATGCGGGCAAGTCGAGCAGTGGCCAATGCAACGGGATTGGGTCTGCGGCAGACAACACGGTTGCGGCCGCCAAGAGCTCCGCATCCAGAGGGCCCTGGCAGAAAATGCCCAGATCCATTGCCAGCGCCTGCCGATTCTGAATCCGCGCTGCCAGCCAATGCGGCAGGTCGAGGGGATCTGTTTGAGCAAGATAGACCGAGACGAGTGACTGCAGTCCCTCCAGAGGATCCGCCTCTCGCTGCACTTCGGGCGCTCTCGGTGCGCCCTTGAGTCGCCAGGCCACCAACAGCCAATCCCAACGTTGAAAGAGCGCCACCCAGTCATGGGCGAGGTCCATGAGGCCTCGGGTGCTCTCCCCAAAGGCGCGCCGGATCCACGAGGCGCTGCGCAGCGCGTCGCTGAGCTCAGTGGCGCGAGCAAATTCGCTTCGGGGGGAGTCTGCAGAGTGGTTTGCCCACTGCCAGCGGGCGCTCTGGATCCAGTCCTCGAGGGTCCCCAGCACTGGGAGGGGACCTGAATGATTGGACTGCGCTGCGAGGCGATGCACCACCGGGCCAAGCTCCCGACGAGCCAACAGGACCCCTTGCACCTGAGGCATATCCCGGCTGCCTCGTGAGCAGGCCATGCGCTCCACCTCCAACTGTGCTCGCCAATAGAGCAGGGCGTCACGCAATTCTTGGCGAAGAACATCCTGAGCGGTTTGCATGGAGCTATGGTATTCTGAGCCTGAAGTAAACCACTCGATCACATTCTGATCTTGGCGAAGCCGGTCCGGCGATCGCCCATTCCAATCACACTCGTTCCTCCGTTTAAATTTATTCAGACTTATGAGCGCTCACATTAAAGCCGTCACGGATGCCAGTTTTGAGGCCGACGTTCTCCAATCCGATCTGCCCGTTCTGGTTGACTTCTGGGCCGAGTGGTGTGGCCCTTGCAAGATGGTTGCCCCCATCCTCGAAGAGCTTGGTCAAGACTACGCAGGCAAACTGACCATCGCCAAGATCAACGTGGATGAGAACGCAGCCGTGCCTGCCAAGCACGGCATCCGAGGCATCCCAACCCTCATCCTGTTTAAAAACGGTGCTGTTGTCGCCCAGAAAGTTGGCGCTGCGGCCAAGTCTCAGCTCACTGCCTGGATCGACAGCCACCTCTAAATCCTGTTGTTTCTCATGGGCAGCCCGCCCCCGCGTCGGCTGCCCCACTGACCCTCGATCGTTTTCCTCTCATGCGCGCGTCCTGCCGCTGATCCCCCCTCCGCTGACCCCCTCCCACTGATTGCCCACCATGTACCTGTCTGAACTGAAAGCCCTTCCTGTTACCCAGCTTGTCGAGCTCGCGGCCTCGCTCGAGATTGAAAACGCCAGTCGTCTGCGCAAGCAGGAGTTGATGTTCGCCATCCTCAAGAAGAAGGCCAAGACCGGTGAACAGATCTTCGGCGACGGAGTCTTGGAGGTTCTGCCCGATGGGTTCGGGTTCCTTCGGTCCCCCGAGGCGAGCTATCTCGCGAGCACGGACGACATCTACTTGTCCCCCTCGCAGATTCGTCGATTCAACCTGCACACGGGAGACGCGATTGAGGGCGAGGTTCGCACCCCCAAGGATGGTGAGCGGTATTTCGCACTGGTGAAGGTCGATCAGATCAACGGAAAACCGCCCGAGGCCTCGAAGAACAAGATCCTCTTTGAGAACCTGACCCCGCTTTTCCCTGACGAGCCGCTCCATCTTGAACGCGAGATGAAGGGGGAAGAAAACATCACTGGACGCATCATCGACATGATCGCGCCCATCGGTAAGGGTCAGCGCGGCCTGCTGGTGGCTCCGCCCAAGAGCGGCAAGACGGTTATGATGCAGACCATCGCGCACGCCATCACGGCCAACCATCCAGACGTCACCCTCATTGTGCTGCTCATTGATGAGCGGCCAGAAGAAGTCACGGAAATGCAGCGCAGTGTTCGTGGCGAGGTGGTGGCATCCACCTTCGACGAACCGGCCACGCGACATGTGCAAGTGGCAGAGATGGTGATCGAGAAAGCCAAACGATTGGTGGAACACAAGAAAGACGTGGTCATTCTGCTGGACTCGATCACCCGTCTGGCTCGCGCCTACAACACCGTCGTGCCCACCTCAGGCAAAGTGCTGACGGGTGGTGTGGACGCAAATGCGCTGCATCGCCCCAAGCGGTTCTTCGGTGCGGCTCGTAATATCGAAGAAGGGGGCTCCCTCACCATCATCGCCACGGCGCTGATCGAGACAGGCTCTCGCATGGACGAGGTCATCTACGAGGAATTCAAGGGAACCGGCAATATGGAGGTCCATCTTGAGCGCCGCCTGGCTGAAAAGCGTGTCTACCCTGCCATCAACATCAATCGGTCCGGCACTCGGAAAGAGGAGATGCTCATCAAGGCCGACGTGCTTCAGAAGATCTGGATCCTTCGTAAGCTGCTCCATGACATGGATGAAATTCAGGCCATGGAGTTCTTGCTCGACAAGATGCGCCAGACCAAGAACAATGGTGAATTCTTTGACATGATGAAACGCGGCGGATAAGTTATACTGCTGGGTTTTAGGCACGTAGCGAGTGGTCATAAAAGATTCACTTGCCGGCGACCGATCCGATTGACCTGATTTGCAGCCGAGAGGCAGCGAGGAACCTGCGCCATGAAAGAGGGCATTCACCCCAACTACCGCGAAGTCGTGTTTCTGGATATGTCCAACGACTTTAGCTTTGTGACCCGCTCTACCGTGAGCACCAAGGAAAAAATCACTTGGAAAGACGGCAAGGAGTACCCGCTCTACAAACTGGATACGAGCTCTGAGTCGCATCCCTTCTACACTGGCACCCAGAAGATGATGGACACGGCTGGTCGTGTAGAGAAGTTCCGCCAGAAGTTTGGTGCCAAGCGCGGTGCGGCAAAGGCCAAAGCCGAGTAAGTTTTTCTCCGGCCAGACAAGGGGGCCCGGTCTATGAGTGCCCCCATGTCCCGCCCGCCTTCAAGCCCAGCAGCGTCGCGCTCAACATCGCGTCCCTTGCCCGGCCTTGCGGCCAGCGCAGCCGGCAGCCTTCCTCAGTGGTTATTGGTCGCGTTTGCTCTGGCAGCCATGCTGTCGGGGCTCTTCGGCCACGCGCCGTGGCGCGGAGACGACCTCTTAGGCATCGCCCTCGCTCGTGAACTGCTTGAGCGATGGCTCGACCCCAGCAGCAGCACCCTGGCCCTTTGGCCACAGCTCTCAGGCACTGCGCTCGGGCGTGACGGGCCACTCATGCCAATCCTCATGGCCCTGCTGGCCCTTCCGGTCGAGCTTCTCAGCATTGCAGTCACGGGGCACGGCATTGGGCCCGAGCGATTTGACGACCTCTGTCGGCTTGCACTCGCCCTCTGCGTCGGGTTGGGGCTATGGGGCACTTGGCGCGCAACCGATCAACTCGCCCGCCGGCGTGAAGCCCAGCCGCTCGACCCCTTAGGCCTGGGACCGACCGCTCGCCAGTTTGGCCACACCCTTGGCGACTGTGCCCTGCTGGTGGCCCTGGCCTGCCTGGGAGCCTTCGCGCGCTGGCACGAGGCCGGATCTGCAGCACTCTCTTTTGCGCTATTGGCCTGGCTTTTATTTGTGGTGGCGCGCAGCCCAGAAACCCCGCATTCAAGCGCACTCCAACTCGGTACCCTACTGGCAGCCCTGGGGCTCACCGACGGACCAGAGACTCCCCTTGGCATCGCGCTCGGGCTCATCCTGATCTACACCCGGATCTACCCATTCCAGCTGGTTCAAAAGGCTGTCCTGCTGCCCTCTTTCGCCGTGGCTGGAGGCCTACTCGCAACCTATACCGCCCTGGGTCTTGCACTCGACCCATCCCTCACCCTGCAGTGGTCGTCTGAACAGCTCAGTCTCTCGCCTCAGTCACCTCTTCGCGCGGCACAGGTGTGGGCATGGACATGGTGGCCAGCCTGGCCGCTCCTTCTCGGGCTGATCATTCAGTCTTTCCGACTCGGCCACCTCCATCATGGGCACCTGCGGATGCCAGCAGCCATTCTGCTCGGTCTTCTCGTGCCGGTGCTGGCTGGTGTAAGCGAGGCAGATGCGGCCCGTCTGCTCCCCATTGCACCGCTTGCAGTGCTGGGCGCCTTCGGTCTGCTGAGCATCCCGCGCAGTCTGGTCGCACTCTTAGACTGGTTTGCCGTGATGCTGTTTACTGCGCTCGCTGCCATGGTCTGGCTCTACTGGACCGCGTTCTACTCTGAATTCCCCGCCAGTCTTGCACAGCGGGCCGCCCTCTTTGCACCAGGCCTCTCAGGCTCTCAACCAGAGAGCCTGGCCTTTCTGCTCGGAGTGCTGGCCAGCGGCTCTTGGCTTGCCTTGGTCCTCTGGCGCATTCGTCGAACCCAGGCGCGGCTGTGGCGACCTGTGGCCCTCAGTGCCGGCGGTGTCACGCTCCTCTGGGTGCTCATGATGACCCTCTGGCTGCCTGCGCTTGACCTCTATCGGGGCTATGGCCGCATCACCCAGGGCCTGCGACATGCACTGGCAAACGATTCCAGCTGCATCCAGACCCTTCCTGAGGACCGAGTGAGCCAGGCGATTGTCCTGGCGCATCAGATTGCCCCCCTTCGAAGCAGCGGATGTCGTTTCCTGCTGATTTCTCACGATCATGCAGACACCTCCCATCTGCACCTGACCGGCTTGGCTGAGCCGGTCTGGAGCGAGACTCGGCTTCAAAGCCGGAGCGATCGTGAGCGCTTTTCCCTTTATGTGCTGGATGGCAGTCGGAAGAACTGAGCCCGGTAGTAGCGCAGCTCTTCGATCGACTCTAGGATGTCGGCCAGTGCAGTATGAGCGCCCTTCTTCGTGAACCCTTTGTAAGCCTCCGGGTGCCAGCGACGAGCCAACTCCTTCACGGTGCTGACATCGAGGTTCCGGTAGTGAAAATGGGCCTCCAAACCCGGCATGTATCGCGCCATAAACCGACGGTCCTGGTGCACGGTGTTTCCGCACAGCGGGGACTTTCCAGCCGGAACCCACTGACTCACCCACTCCAAGAGCTGCGCCTGGGCTGCCTCTTCACTGAGGGTGGATTGCCGGACCTTCTCGGTAAGGCCTGAACGCCCATGGGTCGACTTATTCCAATCGTCCATCGTCGCCATGTGCGCATCTGACTGATGGACCACCAAGACCGGGCCCTCGGCCAAAATCTCCAGATCCGAGTTGGTCACGACCATCGCCACCTCAAGGATGCGATTGGTCTCGGGGTCTAGGCCGCTCATTTCCATGTCTACCCAGACCAGATAGGTTTCATTTGCTTGTGTCATGACTCAGATCATCGCATGCCCGTTGACTATGGGATCATCGGGGCCATGACCTCATCGCCCCCCGCTCACACCGCCCGCGTGATGAGTGCCCATGGGCGTCTGGCCTGGATCGAAAGCTCGAATCAGGGGGCCCACCTGGCCACCCTCAAGGGTAGGACCCTTCAGGTCTTCACCAACGATCTCGTCGCTGTGGACTTTGAGAGCTCCCCCCCCAGCGTCACGGATGTGCTGCCTCGTCAGAACCGGCTCTATCGGGAAGAAGGCCCAAAAGAGAAGACCTTGGCGGCCAACGTCGACGGCGTGCTGATTCTCCTGGCCGGGCACCCCGGGTTCTCTCCCGAGATTGCGCTTCGGGTGATGACCAGCCTCATCAACCAATCGATTCCGTTCACCCTGGTCCTCAACAAGTGGGACCGTGAGCAAGACCGAGAAAAGGCACTGGCACTGCTCGAGGCGATTCAGCCTGCAGACGAGACCCTGGCCTGGCCCTGTGTCAAAGTCAGCAGCCGAACGCCCGAGGGCCTCGGAGCCCTCCTAGACCATCTGCAAGCCTGGCTCCCCGGAGAAGGCCGAAGCATTGCTCTGGCTGGTCAATCGGGAATGGGCAAGAGCACGCTTTTGAATGCCCTGGTGCCAGGGGCGGACGCCCTGACGCAGGCGGTGTCTGAGGCGCTTCAGTCCGGTCGGCACACCACCACAGCGAGCCGAGCCTACGCGTTCGGAGGGGGCTGGATCATTGACACCCCAGGATTCCAGCGATTTGGCATCACACACATTCAAGCAGAGGACCTGATGGCCCTCTTTCCGGAGTGGGCGCGAGTCGCGCCGCAAGGCTGCCGTTACACGAACTGTCAGCATGACCATGAACCGCAGTGCGGCGTCCGAATGGCCTGCGAGAGCAACCCGCGCTTGGAGCGCAGACGCCAAGCCTGGCTCAGACTGATCCAAGGCGCCAGCGCTTAACCCAGCGGACCCTAGGCGAACCAGCGGCCGAGGTGGAACAGAAGCACCATGAAGAACCACATCACGATGGCGCGCCAGACGAGGCCCGTGGCGGTGTCGAGACTGGAGAATTCGGCCTCACGCAATTCGGGCTCATAGCCACCTGGTGCGGCTGAGGCATTGAGGTCGGACTCCTCAAGTCCGGTGTAGCCGGCCGGCGCGTCTGGAACAGAGAGGCGAAAACCCATGGCCCCCGCACCACTGGCCAACAAAATACGGTCCGTGTCGTCTCTCGAGCCTGGTGCCGCTGCAGCTCGTGCACGCCACATGGCCACCGAGTCTTCGAAGTTGCCCACGACTGCAAAAATGGCAGCAGTGACCCGGACGGGCGCCCAATCGAGCCACCGGTAGGCGGTCATCGCGACGCGACCAGCCGCATCGACCGGCGCACCAGAACCTTTGCCTGCCCAGGCGTTCAAGAGTCGAGTGCTAAGCCAGTAGGCCAGCGCCCCCGCTGGTCCGGGTAATAGCACGAACCAAAAAATCACTCCAAAGACCTGACGCTGAGCAGCCACCAGTGCCAAGCGAATGGACTCACGGGTCACCTCACTTGCACTGCCATCTCGTGAGGCCGCCTCTGCGACAGAGTCTCCTCCGGACGCCTCCACCCAACGACCAAGCACGGCCCGAGCGGTGGCAAGATCGTTCACGCGCAGGGCAGACTGGATTTCATGAAACCAATGGCTAAACCGCCGAAAGCCCATGGTGAGGTAGAGCACCCCGACGGTGAACAGAAGCTCCAACAAGGCGGATTGAAGGACACCGCCGCCCCACTGCAACAGCCCCAGAAGCAACAGACTGACCAATGCAATACCAACCACCAGCAAAACCCAGATCACCCAAGCACGACGCAGGTCGTGCCCCGATGGCTTGACCTGGAGGAGCCAGGAATCAACCGCCAAATGAATGGGATTGCCGTGGCGTATGGGTCTCACCTGCTCGAACAACAGGGCAAAGAGTAGGCTGATGAGCGTCATGGGCGAGCAGATTTCAATTCAGGGGATTGTTCGTAAAGTGCGCAGAAAAAATGGTACAGGTTTCGAATCATGGCTGCTGTAGCCCCCCAAATAAACTCATCCTCGAATGGCATGGCATAGAAACGAATCGTCTCTCCCTCATGCACCAGCTGACGATGCTCGTGATGCGCTGGGTTCATCAGAAAGCTGAGAGGAACCTCAAAAACGCGGGCCACTTCTTGAGGGTCCGGCGAGAACTCGACGTGTTGACTCAACAGGGCGAGGACCGGCTGCACCTGAAAACCTGTCACGGTTTGATACTGGGGGAGGCATACAAGCGGTTCAATGCAGTCAGCCGGAATACCGAGCTCCTCGGTGGCCTCTCGGCACGCGGTGTGGGTGAGGTGAGGATCATGATGCTCGGCTCGCCCCCCTGGAAAGCTCACCTGACCCGGATGGTGCCGGAGGGTATCTGGCCGCCGCGTCAACACCAAAGACGGCCCCAGTGGGCCACCCCGCTCAATCAAAGCCATCAGGACGGCAGCAGGCTGTGGGTTGGGCGAAAGGCGCGACGCGCGATCAGACCAATGCTCGGGTGTCCAGACCGGGAAGCGGCCTTCCGACTGCTGCGCCAACAAAATGAGCGACCGAAGTCGCTCAATCTGAAAAAACGTGGGGGGAAGCACTGCAGTCCGGGGAACCACGAGCCTCTCTGAGGCGCGCGGGTCGAATCCCGGACGGCGAGCGGAGGTCAGTCTTGAGACTCTTCCGCGGCTGCCGCAGCGGCAGGGGCGGCAGTTCCAACCGCCTCGATGAGGGCTCGCGTGCGGCGAGCAGGCAGCTTCTCGCGGATACGTGCCGACTTGCCCGAGCGATCGCGCAGGTAATAAAGCTTGGCGCGACGCACATCACCACGACGCTTCACTTCGATCTTGGCGATGAGGGGTGAGTAGGTCTGGAAGGTCCGCTCAACGCCTTCGCCCGCAGAGATCTTGCGAACGATGAAGGAGGAGTTCAGGCCGCGGTTGCGCTTGGCGATGACCACGCCCTCGTAGGCCTGGAGACGCTTTCGCGTTCCCTCCACCACGTTCACGCTGACCACCACGGTGTCACCGGGGGAGAATTCAGGAATCGTCTTGTTCAGGCGGGCAATTTCGTCTTGCTCGATTTGGGCGATGATGTTCATGGCAAATCTGGTCTTTCTAACCTAGTCTGTGAATCTATTTCGGAACCTGTTTCGTTACACGCCTTTGCTGGGCGATGTAGGCGTCATATAAGTCTGGCCTGCGCGCTCGAGTAAGCGATTGGGCTTGCTCAAGTCGCCAATCCGCTATTTTGCCATGATGTCCAGATAAAAGCACCTCTGGCACCCGTTTTCCTTCGAAAACCTCTGGCCGGGTGTAGTGCGGATGATCCAGAAGCCCATGCATGAACGAGTCCTGCTCTGCGGATGCAGCATCTCCCAGCACGCCGGGAAGCCTTCTCGCCAGGGCGTCAAGAACCGCCAAGGCAGGGATCTCGCCGCCCGACAGCACAAAGTCCCCAAGACTCAATTCTTCCGTGACGAACTGGTCAACAAAGCGCTGATCGATGCCCTCGTAGCGACCGCAGACCAGAGTCATTTGCTGAGGCGCATCCTCCTCCAGCGCACGCTCGATCCAGGCCTGATCGAGCCGGCGCCCTGCAGGCGAAAGCAAAACAACGGGCCCAATCGGCACCTGTTCGGCCAGGCAATGGTCATGCACCGCTCTCAGGGTATCGGCCAGCACCGTGGGCATCATGACCATCCCGGGGCCGCCGCCATAGGGCCGATCGTCGACGGTCTGATGGACATCGTGGGTATGGCTGCGCGGACTCCATCGATGGACCTGCATGCATTTCTGAGTAATGGCGCGGCTACACACCCCTGTTTCAAGCCACGGGTCAAAGAAACCCGGGAACAACGTGAGAAGGTCTATGCGCACGGGTTATTCAGTCCAGGACGGGTCCCAGTCCACTCGAATGACCCCACTGTCCAGATTCACCTCCAAGACATAGGCCTCTACGAAGGGGATCCAGTGAGAGCCAACCACCAGCCAGTCGTGTACACCATTGGTTTCTAGATGGTCCACCGCGCCGAGCCGCTCGCCCTGTTGGTTCACAACCGACACGCCGACCAGATCGACCCAATAGGCTTCGTCGTCTTGGGCCGCGGGCAGATCAGCACGATCGAGCCCCACTTGAGCGCCGTTGAGCTGTTCAGCCGCCTCGCGATGCTCAACCTGAAAGCACTGGAGCTTCAAGTCCTTGCCATGAGACTCCATCTGGTCCACCTTCAGCTGAAGCCACTGGCGAGCAGATCGTTTAAACCACAAACGCTCGGCCTCTACGAGGCAAGAGGCCTCGACTCCATCGGGGTGAAGACTGCGCACGCGGAGACGCCCGTCGAGACCAAGAGGCCCAACGACAAGACCAAGCGGAGTGAAATGAGGGGGGCCGGAGGGCAAAAAGGGCAGCGGTGCTACCCGAGTCGGCTCTGGCGTCGGGTCTCCGAGTTTGGAGAGCCGACGCTCGAGCCCAAGGCGCTTAAGCCTGGGCGCTGGCACCCTGAGCCGCAAACGACTTCAGCAGCTCGGCCACGCGAGGGCTGAGCTGGGCGCCATGGCTGCGCCAGTATTCAATGCGATCAACAGACAGGTTGAGTCGCACATCATTGCCGCGTGCAACCGGGTTGAAGTAACCCACGCGCTCAATGAAGCGACCATCACGCCGGCTGCGAGAATCGGCTGCAACGACGTGGTAAAAAGGGCGCTTGTGAGAGCCACCGCGGGCAAGTCGAATGACGACCATAATGAACGTTCCTTGGGCAATCGGTGAAAAGCCTTGAATTCTATCAGTCGGCCCCATGATTGCAACATGAAAGACACACAAGCCCCACAAATCCGACGCAGGCTGATTCAAACAGGTCTGGGTCTGACCCTCGGCTTAGCCCTGACTCCGCAGGCGTGGGCCAAGGGGAAACGGGGCCTTCCAGACTGGCTTCGTCAGGATGCCTTCGACCAGTTCCTTGAACATGCCACCCAGTCGGGTGGTCTCCCGAGGACCTGGATTCTGCGTCAGTTTGACAAGGCCGAGCGCCAGGACAAGGCATTGGCTCTGGCCAACCCAGAGCCCAATCCCAACGCCCCCGCAAGGTCCCTGCGGCGACGCCTCGCAAGCAACCTCACCCCCAAGGTCATTGAAGACGGGCGCCAGTACCTGCGGTTGCATCAGGCCTCATTTCAAAAGGCTGAATCACGGTTTGGAGTCCCGAGCCACATCTTGTGTGCCATTCTGGGCATCGAGACTCGATATGGAAAAATTCTGGGCCGCTTCCCGGCCGTCGACACGCTTGCGAGCCTTGGCTTTGCCTCTCCGCGTCGGCAGGACTACTTTCGATCAGAACTGCTTGCACTCCTCCAAATGGGACATCGAGGAGAGATCGCACTGGAGGGCCTTCGAGGATCTTTTGCTGGAGCCCTTGGGATCCCACAGTTCATGCCAAGCAACTGGGGACGTTTCGGGGAAGACCTCGACGGCAACGGGCGACTCGACCTCGTGAGTAGCCCAGCAGACGCCATTGGATCTGTCGGGCGATTTCTGCATGCCCATGGCTGGATCAGCGGACAGCCCACCCACACCGTCCTGTCCGAGGCCCAACGATCGCTGGTGCTTGACCCGGCACTCAACAGTCGCTTCGTGACCCACGGGCTCAAGCCCCTCGATACCGTCGGGCTGCTCGGGGGCCTCGGACTCGTCACCCCAGATGCAGACTTTCCGCCCGATGCCCTCGCAAGCGTGGTGATGCTTCCCGAGGTCGACAACGAGGGACCAGCATGGATGGCCGGGCAGAACTTCTTCTCGATCTGCCAGTACAACCGGAGCTATCTCTACGCCGCCTCGGTCATCCTGCTCGGACAGGCCCTACAAAGCTGAGGGTGGCCACTGCAGCCTCGTGGTTGAAGTGCCCAGCCGACCAGGCATCCGCAATCTCATCCGAGCTGAGCTGAATAAACGCCTCCACCTCCCCGTCAATGGGCCTTGGCTCTAGGCCCTTTGGCGCTCTGAGGCCATAAGCCCAGACACGTTCGATCAGCAGCCCCTGCGGCAGCTTGCGAAACACCCGCACCAGTCCGAGCTGATGCGCACCTGCGGTCAAATCAACAGAGAGCCCCGCCTCCTCACCAGCCTCGCGAAAGAGGGCCATGACTGGGGGCTCGCCGGCGGTGAGACCACCCGCCACGCATGCATCGAGCAAGCCAGGATCTACGGCCTTGCTCTGTGCCCTGCGGCCCACCCACCAGGACCGATCGGAGGCTTGGAGATTGAGCTGGACGGACTCGGACATCAGCCCAAGGGTGCGAAACAGGCTACGCTCCAGAGACAGCGCTGGGTCCGTCGCACGCAGGCCCTGCGGCCCAATCAGCCCGAATCGTTCATCGCGCCATCCACGCCCCTCGAGCACCGCCCGCAGCCGCTTCTCGAGCTCGGGAAGCGCCTGCAGGGGAACACAAGCTCCGAACGAGCGAAGGACTTCAACGGCCGGTCCTGGGGCAGCGAGCCCCATCGCCCAGGGGTCTCCGGTGTGATTCGAGACCCACCAAGGAAAGTAGCCTTGATCGATCAATTCGCCTGGATGCATCCAGGCGCCAAATGAGTGCTCACTCCAGCACTCTCCAGGAATCAGCGCAGGCCATGCGATGATCGCGTCTCTATGCTTCGCCTGATTCATCGGTTCTCTCATCTCCTTGCCGCTCTGCTGTCCAGCGCATGTTTGTTTGCGTCTGGCCCGTCATGGGCCTTCGAACGTGGCGCAGAGATCACCCCACTCACGCTGGTTCGCGCGTTCGATGGTGATTCTATGGTGCTTCGCCACCCAGAACGCGGGGTGATCAAGGCGCGCCTCGCGGGCATCGATGCGCCGGAGAAAGCACAACCCTTCGGCGTTGACGCGCGCAAAAGACTCGAAGCCATTCTCGCCTCCGGTCGTGTCTCAGCCAAAGCGCTCAAGCTCGATGGTTTTGGGCGTTGGATCGTCACCGTGGAGGTCGATGGCCAAGACCTGGGGGAGACGCTCATCCGCGAGGGCCTCGCGTGGTACTTCCGAAAATATGAACGGGATCTACCCAAAGCACTCAGGCCGCGATACGAGGCTGCAGAAACACAAGCCAGGAAAAGCAACAAAGGGCTCTGGGTCCATGAGGATCCATTGGCCCCTTGGGCCTACCGTCAGAAGCGTTCGCGCTGACGCAAAGCCTCGTAGCAGGCGACCGCACACGCCACGGAGACATTCAAGCTCTCCACCTGACCCTGAAGGGGAAGTTTGATTAAGCCATCGCACTGCTCTCGAACCAGGCGCCTGAGACCCTCGCCCTCAGCTCCCAGGGCCAACGCGAGAGGGCCAGTGAGATCAGATTGATAGATGGAGTCCTTGGCTTCTCCGGCCAGTCCCAGCACTCGGTACCCCTCATCTTGAAGCCGCTCAATCGCACGCGTGAGATTGGTGACCTGCAGATAAGGCACCGATTCAGATGCACCGGCCGACACTCTTCGCGCCACATCACTCAAGGGTGCTGAGCGATCCTTGGGCGCGATCACAGCAGAGACGCCGGCGCCGTCTGCTGCGCGGAGCACGGCGCCCAGGTTGTGTGGATCCGTGACCCCATCGAGCAAGACCAGCAGGGGCGGACGAGCGGATGATTGAAGTGACTCCAGGAGGCTCTCGAGGTCGGTGGGCTGTGCCGTCTGTTCCGCCAGAGCGAGGATGCCCTGGTGTCTCTCGCCCTTTGCCTCCTGGTCCAGGCGACCAGCATCCACCGACTGTGCTGAAACCCCTGCCAATGCCAAGGCCTCCAACAAGGCCTTGAGCCTGGCATCACGACGATCAGCCACATAAAGGACGCGCCGAAGCGTGTGAGGAGCTGCCTTCAGCCGAGCCCTGACGGCATGGAATCCGAGCAGGACCGCCTCTTTCTCACGGCCTCTCAAGCGCGACGCTTTCTCCGAGCCTTGCTGCGCCCCTTAGACGCAGAGGGGCTCGCGTGTCCCGTCTTGCTGGGTGACGTCTTTGCCGGCGAGGACTTGCTCGCCGAGGTAGACCCCCTCTGGGGAGCCTTGCGTGAGCGCTTGGGGGGAAAGTCATCTTCTTGTGGCTCCAACACCAGAGCGTCAAGCTCTTCTGGTCCGGGACCCTTGCCCTTCTTGACAGGACGAACCTGGGAGGGCACCAAGCGAAACTCAATCCGTCGGGCATCGAGGTCAACCCGAGAGACCTGCACGGTCAGAGCATCGTAAAGCCGGAACCTCCGGCCGGTGCGCTCGCCGCGCAGCTCGTGAACCACCTCATTGTGTTGAAAATACTCTGCGCCAAGCTCTGAGATGTGGATCATGCCCTCGACATATAGGGCATCGAGCGTAACGAAAATGCCAAAGGACGCAATGCCCGTGATGGTGCCACTCAGCTGCTCTCCCACCCGACCCTTCATAAACTGGCACTTGAGCCAGGCCTCCACATCGCGTGACGCCTCATCAGCCCGCCGCTCCGCTGCCGAGCAATGGTCCCCCACCACACGCCAGCGTTCGATCGAGGTGGACTTCTGACCTGGCACCACATCCCCATAGGGCGGCTCGTAACGCTTACTGGCCAAGATGGACTTGATGACCCGATGAACCATCAGATCTGGGTAGCGGCGAATGGGAGAGGTGAAATGGGTATAGGCAGGATAGGCCAAGCCGAAATGCCCTGCGTTGTCTGGGCTATAAATGGCCTGCTGCATAGACCGCAGCAACAGGGTTTGCAGGAGGCGAGCATCGGGGCGCTGCTTGATCTCTCGCGAGAGCCGCGCGTAGTCCACCGGCTGGGGGTCCTCTCCTCCGCCGAGACGAAGGCCTTGAAGCTTGAGAAAATCTCGAAGCGACTTCAGGCGCTCGGGCGTGGGGCCCTCGTGCACCCGAAACAGTCCCTCACGCTTGCTTCGAATCAGAAAGTCGGCCGCGCAGGTGTTGGCCACCAGCATGCATTCTTCAATCAGGCGGTGGGCATCGTTTCGGTGCCGAGGCTCGATGCTGGCAATACGCCCCTGCTCGTCCGTGCGAATGAACGTCTCGACGGTCTCGAGGTCGATGGCGCCACGAGCTTCACGCTGAGAGAGCAGCACGCGAAAGACTGCCTCCAGGGTTTCAAGGACTGAGAATCTGGGACCCAGCACACGAGCAGCGGGGCCGATCGGGTTTGAAAGGGCCTCCCAGGCCTGGGTGTACGTGAGGCGAGCGGAAGACTCAATGACGGCGTCATAGAACTGGTAGGCCTTCACGTTGCCGTCAGGCGACACGATCATGTCGCAGACCAGTGCCAGACGTTCAACCTGAGGGTTGAGTGAGCAGAGCCCATTGGAGAGCTTCTCGGGCAGCATGGGCAGTACGCGTCGAGGGAAATACACCGATGTCGCCCGCTCAAAAGCATCACGGTCTAGCGCGTCTCCACTCTTCACATAGTGGCTCACATCTGCAATCGCAACCAATAAGCGCCACCCTCGCTTGCCCTCTGACACCGCATAAACCGCATCATCGAAGTCACGCGCGTCTTCACCGTCGATGGTCATGAATGGAAGGTCGCGCAGGTCGATTCGACCTTTCACATCTGTGGTGCGAACCGCCTCAGGCAACTTCTTGGTGAGGGCCTCTGCCTCTGGTGAGAACCGATGCGGGACGTCGAACTTACGGACCGCAATCTCAACCTCCATACCTGGGTCGTCGAGTGAGCCCAGCACTTCGACCACCCGCCCAATCGGAGGGGTATAGCGAGTGGGGGGATCAATGATCTGCACCATGACCACCTGCCCGGGCTGCGCCCCTCCCGTGTCTCCAGGGCTCACAATGATGTCGTGCTTGATGCGCTGATCTTCGGGTACGACCAGGATGATGCCGCGCTCATGGACCAACCGGCCAACCAGTCGGTCCACGGTGTGTTCAAGCACCTCGACGATGGTGGCTTCTGGGCGCCCTTTGCGATCTTGTCCCGTGACCCGAGCAATGACTCGATCGCCATGCATGGCCTTGAGCATTTCGCGCGGTGAGACGAACACGTCGTCACCACCTGCATCAGGCCTGATGAAGCCAAAACCATCGCGATGACCCATCAGTTTGCCGGTGAACTGCAGGTCTTCTCCTGCCTCGGCCGATGGAGAAACCGCCTTATCGGCGTCTGAAGAGTGGGCCGCAGCGCGGCGGGGTTTTGACAATTTGAATAATCTCGTTAAAGTAGCGGGCTTGCTGTAGGCCCAGATGGCGGAATTGGTAGACGCACTAGGTTCAGGTCCTAGCGGTGGCAACACTGTGGAGGTTCGAGTCCTCTTCTGGGCACCATCCCCCCCTTCCCTCTTTTATACCCTTTCTGTTTGAAACGGGTGAGACATGAGGATGGTTTCGTCGCGGTCAGGTCCTGTTGAGACCATGGCAATGGGAGCACCGCTCAGTTCAGCCAGCCGAGTCAGGTACCGCTGTGCCTCTGCTGGCAGCGCGTCCCAATTCTGAATCCCGGCTGTAGAGCCAGACCAACCCGGCCAAGTCTCATAAATAGGCGTGCAGGCTTCGACCGCATCCGCCCCAAATGGCAGCACATCCAAACGCTGTCCGTGTGCCTCATAGCCTACGCAGAGCTTGATCTCGGGGAGTCCATCCAGTACATCCAGCTTGGTGATACACAGACCCGTCACCCCATTGATCTGAACAGACCGGCGCAAGGCCGCTGCGTCGAACCAACCACACCGGCGGGGACGCCCCGTGACAGAGCCGAACTCGTTACCCTTTTCGGCCAGATGCTTTCCAGTGGCATCGAAGAGCTCGGTGGGAAAAGGGCCAGAACCCACGCGAGTGGCGTAAGCCTTGGTCAGGCCCAGGACAAAATCAATCTCTCCTGGACCCACTCCAGCTCCAGCACCCACCGCGCCGGCCACACAGTTACTGCTGGTGACATACGGGTACGTTCCGTGGTCGATGTCGAGTAGCGTGCCCTGCGCGCCCTCGAAGAGCAGGTGATGGCCGGCCTTCATCTCTTCCTGTAGGAGCAGAGGAACATCAGCGGACATGGCCAGGATGCGCGGAGCCATGGCCATGAGCGCATCGAAGGTCGCCTGCGCCGATACAGGCTCAGCCTTCAGGAACCCCGTGAGAACATGGTTGTGGAGACGATGCAGCTCCTCGAGCTTCTCGAGCAAACGATCGGGTCGCTGGAGATCGATCAAGCGAATCGCCCTACGGGCCACCTTGTCCTCATAGGCTGGGCCAATGCCACGACCGGTCGTGCCAATCTTGGAATCTCCCCGAGCCGCCTCACGCGCCTGATCAAGCGCCACATGCACCGGCAGAATGAGCGGACAGGCCAGACTGATCTTGAGTCGAGGCTCTACCGAGAGGCCACTCGACTGAAGCTCATCGATTTCCTTGATCAATGCCTCCAGAGAGAGCACCACACCATTCCCGACGTAACAGGTCACTTGCGGGTGCAGGATGCCCGACGGAATCAGCCTGAGAATGGTTTTCTTGCCATTGACCACCAGCGTATGACCCGCATTGTGTCCGCCTTGGAAACGAACCACACCAGCGACCTCTTCGGTCAGCCAATCCACGATCTTGCCCTTGCCCTCGTCCCCCCACTGGGTTCCGACGATGACCACATTGCGACCCATGCGAACCGCACGCAGAGATGCTGAACTCATAACTCCCCTTTTTTATTCTGAAAGACTGGCCAGTGCACGCAGCTCTAGGCTAAAACCGGTCGCGGGTCGAGCCCGCCCGAAAGATTCACCCATGCCGTCGTATCGCCCCCCGCGAACCAATGCATCGGGATGCCCATCCACATAGACGGAGAACATGAGTCCGTTGTGATAGCGCCAGCCTTGAAGGTCTGCCAGATCGACCGTCAGCTGACACCGAGGATGTTCTGTGAAGACTGCTGAGCGCGTGACCGCCTCGAGGCGATCGAGGCTGGCTCGAATCGCGTCGCAGCCCGGGAGAACCCGTCGAGCGCGCGCAAGCACCCCGTCTGAACCTTCAGGGGGGCCATAGAGGTCGAGAAGTGCCGAGAGGACCTCGAGCGCTGACGCATCGAGCGCTTTGCAAGCCGACTTCAGGCCAACAGGGTCTTTCGCCGCAAGGGCCTGGGTGACCTCCTGCTCGTTCGCCGCCAAACCAGGGACCTGGGCCTTGATGGCTGAGAGGATGGAACGATCAGACAGGTTTAAGTGAACCTTCTGCAGCCCAGCGAGGCTGAGTGACTCGAGCGCAAGAGATTGAATTTCAAGGTCTGCCTCCAGACCGGCCTCTCCGAAGAGTTCGCAGCCGACTTGGAAGGGCTCTCGACTAGATGCCACCCCTGAAGGGAATGCATGGACCGCCGAGGCAGCGTAGCAGAGGCGATTCACCCCCTTGCCATCCATCAGGTGAGCGTCAACCCGAACGGCCTGCGGGGTGAGATCGGGCCGAATGCTCAGCAGGCGACCGGAGGTGGGGTCTGTGATCTTGAAGCTACGGCGCTCGAGGTCCTCAGCGCCCTGGACCCGAAGCGACTCCACATACTCCAGCAATGGCGGGATGAAATACTGGTAGCCGCGAGTCGCGTAATGATCAAGGAGTACCCGCCTGAGGCGCTCTAGGCGGAGCGCCTCATTGGGCAGGACATCGGAGATGTGATCGGGAAGGAGCCAGGTGGGCATGGCTCCATTATCGCCTGGATTTGGACGACTTATTTTTTCCCGGTTGAACCCCGGAAATATCGGAGAAAGTCGGACTGCGGATCAGTGATGATGACATCGCTGGGCTTGTTGAAGCTCTCGCGATAAGCCTGCAGGCTTCGATAGAAGGCTGCGAACTCTGGGTTTTGACCGAAGGCCGCTGAGTATGTCGCCGCTGCCTTGCCGTCTCCATCACCCTTGATGGCCTGAGCCTTGCGATAGGCCTGAGCCAGAATGCCCACACGTTGGCGGTCTGCATTGGCCCGGATCTTCTCGGCCTCAGCAGCGCCTTGTGACCGACGCTCACTGGCAATGGCTTTGCGTTCAGACTCCATACGACGGAACACAGAATCACGGATCTCGTCTGCAAAGTCGACTCGGCGGAGCCGAACATCGACAATGGCCACGCCAATCTGCTTGGCATCCTCAGAGACACGGGCCAGGATGCCTTGCATCACTTTTTCTCGCTCACCGGAAATGACGTCATTGACGGTGCGCGTGGCGATCTCGTTGTTGAGTCCATCCCGCAGAGCCCGAGAGATGCGGTCCTCGGCGCTGGCCAATCGACCCGCCACGCTGGTGTAGAAGGCCTTAGGGTCCTCTACTCGCCACTTGACGTAGGTATCGACCACCACGTTTTTCTTCTCACTGGTGATGAAACGGTCGGCGTCAGGGGAATCGATGGTGAGAGTCCGCTTCTCGATGAAAACGACATTCTGAAAAGGCGGTGGCAGTTTAAAGTAGAGGCCAGGTTCACTGACCACCCGCTTAACCTCACCCAAAGCGAAGACGAGCCCGAACTGCCGTTGGTCCACGATGAACACGCAGGACGAGACGAAAAGCACCACCACCAATGCGCCAGAGAGCGCAGCAAAAATACGGTTCATTTAGCGAGCCTCCCTAAAACGATCCCGGAGACTGGGCGCCGGTGCAGGCCCAACAGGGGCGGGCCCTTCTGCCGAAGATGCGCCAGGCTGTCCAGCCGTCGCCCCTTGGACAGCGGCTGTGGCTGCCGCCTGAGAGGCTGCCTGGGTCTGCTGCATGATCTTGTCGAGTGGGAGGTACAGCAGATTGCTGTTGGACTTGTTCTCGATCATCACCTTCGAGACGTTGGTGAAGACCTCTTGCATGGTCTCGATATAAAGTCGCTCACGAGTAACCTGAGGGGCCTTGGAATACTCAGCGACTACCCGTTTAAATCGATCGGCGTCACCCGCAGCCTGAGCCACAACACGCTCTCGATAACCCTCGGCCTCCTCAATGAGGCGGTCTGCAGCACCACGCGCTCTGGGCACCACGTCGTTCGCATAGGCCTGACCTTCGTTCTTCAGGCGTTCAGAGTCTTGAGCGGCCTTGATGGCGTCGCTGAATGCTGCCTGAACTTCCTCGGGAGGCTGCACGTTCTGGATGGTGACGTTCACAATGGTGAGGCCCGCAGCATAGCGGTCTGCAATCCGTTGGGTGATATTGAGGGCCTCACGACCAATCGCCTCTTTGTTCTCGTAGAGCACCGCATCGCTGAGGCTTCGGCCCACCACCTCCCGCATGGCCGTCTCGGCAGCCTGGGTCACGATGTCGTCGGGGCGAACATTGTTAAACAGGTAGTCCTCAGGCTTGGAGACCCGGTACTGGACTGCGAATTGGATGTCGATCATGTTCTCGTCTTTGGTGAGCATGAGCGAATCACGCCCCTGACCGCCTCGCTCGCCACGGAAGCCCACCGTGGCTTGGCGCAACTGGGCCAGATTCACCACCTCATGAGACTCGAATGGATAGGGCATGCGCCATTTGAAGCCCGCCCCAGTGGCGTACTGATACTTTCCGAAACGAAGCACCACGCCGGTCTGGCCCTCTTGGACGATGTAGAAGCCCGAGGCCAGATAGAGCCCGATCAGGGCCAACAGAATGATGCCGATCAGCCCTTTGCTGACCTGGAACTGGGGCAACCCAGCCCCTGGGCCTGAGCCATTTCCACCACCGTTGTTTCCGTTGCCCCAGGGATTCCGGTTTCCACGGCCACGCTGCCCCCTGCCCCCGAAGAGGCCGCCGAGCTTTCGATTGAAGTCTCTCCAGACTTCGTCGAGGTCCGGCGGTTCGGACCCTGGGCGCTGATTGCGCGGTGGGTCGTTACGGGGAGGATCGTTCCGAGGGGGCTGCTCACCCTCTGGTGGGCGCGCGTCGTTCTGGTCCGACTGACGGCCCCAACGTGGGTCGCCAATGGACAACAGACGGAAAAGGCGATGGATCATGAGGAGGAGTGCGTGCCTATGTAAGTAGATGTTTTGATTCCGATTGTGAAGTGAGACTAACAAGCGGGTCTGGGGTTCCATCAATACTCTGAGAGTGCCAGCCATGGCTTTGAATGGCCTCCCGGAGCAGACCAAGCCCTTCACCCTGCCCAGCGCTCAACCACACCCGATGAATCCTACCATGGGGGTCCCGCTCCACTCTGGGCGCGAGCCCTGCCCGGTCGATCTTATTGAATACCTCGATGCGGGGGACTTCGGCTGCGCCGATCTCTGTGAGCACGGACTCGACCGCATCTTGTCGGGCCATACGCTCAGGGTCGGACGCATCGATCACGTGAAGAAGCAGATCCGCCTGAACCGCCTCTTGGAGCGTGGACTGGAACGCTTCAACCAGGGTGTGTGGCAGCGCCTGGATGAAGCCCACGGTGTCAGACAGGACCATGAATCGGTCGGGCGCCAGAAAGACCCTTCGGCTGGTCGTGTCGAGGGTGGCAAAGAGCTGGTCAGCTGCATAAACCCCCGCGCGGGTGAGGGCATTAAAGAGCGTGGACTTCCCTGCGTTGGTGTAGCCCACCAGTGAAACGTCGAGGGTTCCGGAGCGAATCCTGGCGCGGCGACGGTTCTGTCGCTGTTTGGTGATGCTCGCCAGCCGCTGCTTGAGCTGTTTGACGCGCTGCCCGATCAGGCGTCGATCGGTCTCCAGCTGGGTTTCTCCGGGCCCTCGCAGACCAATTCCGCCCTTCTGACGCTCCAAGTGGGTCCAGCCCCGAACGAGACGGGCAGAGAGGTAGTCGAGCTGGGCCAGCTCGACCTGCAGCTTGCCTTCATGGCTGCTGGCACGCAGGGCGAAGATGTCTAGGATGAGCTGGACTCGATCCAGGACACGAACCGCCAGAAGGCGAGAGAGGTTGCGCTGCTGCGCAGGGGACAGCTCATGGTCAAAGACCACCAGTTCAATCCGATCGGCGAGACAACGTTGCCGTACCTCGTCCGCCTTGCCAGAGCCTACAAATAGGGCTGGGTCGGGACGATCACGACGGCCTGTGACTGTGCCGATCACCTCGGCTCCGGCCGACTGAGCCAAGGCCACCGTCTCCTCGGCATCGCTGGCGTGGGAGAGCACAGACTGCCCGCTCAGAAGCACTGACACCACCAAGGTTCGGGGCGCGCGGGAGAAATCGCGCTCCGACGAGGAGGGCGAGACAAAGCTGCCGAGGTCGCTCAGCGGGCTCCCCTCATACCGTCAAAACCCCACGGTGAGCAGTTACTGCCCGTCGGACTCAATGGAGAAATTCACCACACGCGAGGGCACGATGGTAGAAATGGCGTGCTTGTAAACCATCTGGGTGACGGTGTTCTTGAGCAAAACCACGTACTGGTCGAAGGATTCGATATGCCCCTGTAGCTTGATGCCGTTGACCAGATACACCGACACGGAGACATGCTCACGACGAAGTGTATTGAGAAAAGGGTCTTGTAGCGCCTGGCCTTTGTTCTGGGTCATTCAAAACTCCATCTTATTTATTGTGATTGTGCGTTGACCGTCCGAGTGAAAAGACGTTCACACGTTTTCAAAACTATACCGTCAAGACTCGAGATATCAGTCCTGAGGTGCATATGGGTTCTTGGAGACCTTCCACTCAATGCGCAGGGGAGTGCCCTCGAGATCGAACTTCGTCCGAAACTGTGCCTCAAGGTAGCGCTTGTAGACGTCTGTCACGCTGTCGAGCGCGTTGCCGTGAACGATCACGATGGGAGGGTTCTGACCCCCCTGGTGGGCGTACCGGAGCTTGGGCCGAACCTGCCCACGCCTCGGAGGCTGCTGACGTTCCACTGCCTCCCGCAGGGCCCTGGTCAATTTGGGGGTCGAGAGCTTTCGTGTCGCCGCACTGTAGGCAGCCAAGACTGAACGCATCAAAGGATCAAGGCCATTTCCCTGGAGGGCGGAGATGTGATGAACCCGGGCCCAGACCAGGAAAGGAAGCTTGCGCGTGATGCGTCGCTTCACATCCTCACGCTGGAGTGCATCGAGTCCATCCCACTTATTCACTGCAATCACGAGCGCACGACCAGCCTCCATGATGTAGCCAGCAATGTGCGCATCCTGATCGGAGATGTCCTGCTGAGCGTCGAGCATGAGCACGGCCACATGACAAGACTCAATCGCCTGAAGCGTCTTAATGACAGAGAACTTCTCGATGGCCTCAAAGACCTTTCCCTTGCGCCGCAGTCCGGCCGTGTCAATCAGCCGAAACTTGCTGCCGTTTCGCTCAAAGGGAATCTCAATGGCATCCCTTGTGGTGCCCGGCATGTCAAAGGCAATGACCCGCTCCTCGCCCAAGAGCGCGTTGATGAGCGTCGATTTGCCCACATTCGGACGCCCTGCAATGGCCACCCGAAGCCCATGAAGGGGAAGTCCATCCTCCCCTCGCGGCTCAGCGTGTTGGTCTGGGGTCACCCCTTCACTTCCCTCGGCTGGGGTGGGCAAGCGCGAAAGCGCATCCTCCACGAGTGAATACACCCCATCGCCGTGTGCACCGGAGACAGCCACAGGCTCACCGAGCCCAAGCTCATAGAACTCCGCCGTACGACCCTCACCGGTGAGGCCCTCAAGCTTATTCACCGCGAGCAGAGTGGGACGGCCCGAGCGACGGAGCTGCTGTGCAATCTGGTGATCTTGAGGTGCAAGGCCAGCGCGACCGTCTACTAAAAAGATGACGACATCGCTTTCTGCCACAGCCTGCAGGGTCTGCTTGGCCATCTGAGCCAGAATCCCGTCCTTGGCTACAGGCTCGAATCCGCCGGTGTCGACCACGATGTACGGACGCGGGCCCACCCTACCCTCACCAAAATGTCGATCCCGAGTCAGTCCTGGCATGTCCGCCACCAGGGCATCTCGAGACCGCGTGAGTCGATTAAAGAGCGTGGACTTTCCAACGTTGGGCCGCCCCACCAGGGCGACCACAGGTTTAACTGACATAAAGGTCCTAGGGCTTGAGGAGACTCAAGCGGCCGCCCTCTGTCTGAATCAAGAGCCCCACGCGAGTCAGCAGCATGGCGCCGGAGGGGCGACCGCCATCGAGCCGGATGCGGCCCACTGGCGAACCCGTCTCACGAGAGAGCCCATGGAGATAGCCTTCGAAATCCGCCATCCAGACGGCCTGCCCCAGAGACACTGGAGAGGTGAGCTTTCTCAAGAAGAACGCCTCACTCTTCCAACGCTCTGAGCCGGTTTTCGCATCGAACGCAAAGACACGGCTGCTCGCATCCACGGCGTAAACAGAAGTGACGTCTGCCGCCACGGGGAGGCCGACCGCCAGAGTCTTTCGCCAGGCCACACGTCCCGTCTCATTCTGGAGACAGGCCACCTGATTCTGATAAGCCGCCACACAAACCTGGTCATCCTGAACAGCCGGCGCGCCCAAGAGATCGGCAATGCGCTCCACCTCATTGGAGCCCTTCGGAGTGGCCACCTGAGCCTCCCAGCGCACGGCCCCGGTGGCTGCATTCACCCAGACCAATCGCCCAGCGGGCATGGTGACCACGGCATCCACGTTGCCGAGCGCTGCGGTGCTCACAGCCTCTGCGCTGGAAGGCGCTCCTCGCACACCAGACTGACCATGCAGTGCAAGCGATGGCATGGTGCGCTGAAAAATCCAGCGACGACTTCCAGTTTCGAGGTCGAAGCCAGCGAGCCGGTTGTCGGCGAGGCGAACCACCACCTGCCCCCCAGAGACGGCAGGACGCTCATGACTCACCCCACCCATGGGCACACGCCAGCGAAAAGCCCCCTTTTCGTCCAGGAGAACCAGCTCACCATCGCGAGTGATGACCGCGAAGCGCCCTTCCCCACTGCCTCCGCCATAGCCCACCCCCGCGGCGAGGGGAGCACCCACGCTCACCTTCCAACGAACTGCCCCGGTGTCAAGTCCAAATGCCTGGACATCTCCTGTCTGAGCCGCCACGACGGCCAGGCCCGCGGAGGCTGCTGGCGCGAAGGATCCCTCGCCACTGCCTCCCGAGGGTGTCTTGGGAACCTCCACGGACCAGACCGCCGCCAGGCTCGCGGTGGGCTTGAGGTCCGTCAAACTGGCGGGCTTGAGCTTGCTGGTTGAGCATCCCGAGAGCGCAGTGAGCGAGAGGGCCATCAGGCCCGCAACAAGTGCCGGCGAGCGCAAGGCTGCTGAGCGAATCATGGGTTTCCTTTCTGCTGAGCCGCAACCACGGCCATTTTTCGATCAATCAGGTCCAGGGTGCGAGGCGCAGCGTCCGCTGCCAACCCAGCGCGAGCCGCCGTCCATGCGGCCAAGGCCTCGGAGGAGCGTCCAAGCGCTGCCAGGACATCTCCACGCCGATCCTCAACCAAGGGCTTCACGGCCTCAGGCGGCGTACCCTCGAGCGCCTTGAGGCCCTCCTCTGGCTTGGACTGATCGAGAAGCACACCGGCCATGCGAATGCGTGCGACCCAGGCCAATGCCGGGTCCTTGGAGGTCTGGGCGATCGTCAAGGCCGTCTTCGCACCCTCGAGATCTCCTGCCCCAGCCGCCATTCTCGCCAGCTGAAGCGCCGCCATGTCGGCCTGAGCAAGGCCCGCGTAACCATCAAAGAGTGGCTGGGCTGCGGCCTTCGCCTTTTCGAGATCTTGCGCCTCAATTGCTTTGCTGAGGGCCTCCAAGAGCACCGTGGCCTTCTCAGCACGGCTGGCCTGATAGACATTCCATCCCGTATAGCCAGCAAAGCCGAGCGAGACCGCGATCAGAAGCGACAAGACCCATCTTTGGTTCTCCTTCCACCAGCCTTTGATGGCCTCCATCTGCTCCTGTTGTTCTAAATCTTCACGCACCTGCAGCTCCTTGAGAGAGGAGGGACAGACATTGCCCCGCCAAATCGTTGATCGACACAGTCACCTGCTGGGACTCTAATCGAAGTGGCTTGAGGACCACCTGTTGACTGTCACGCTCGGCCTCGCCAATGAGCACCGCCACCAAAGCCCCACTCGCATCTGCCTTTTTCATTTGAGACTTCACGCTTGCGGAGCTGCCGTGTTGTTGGACACGAAGCCCCGCCGAACGGAGCTGCTCTGCCGCTTGGAGGGCCAGCGCCTCCGAACGCTCTGCAAAGTGCACGACGTAAACGTCGACCGCCCGCGCAGGCTGAATGGGGGAGACTTCCTCTAGGAGCGCCAGCAAACGCTCCGCCCCAATGGCAAAGCCTGCAGCAGGGGCCGGCTTGCCCCCCATCTGAGCCATGAGGCCATCGTATCGTCCACCTCCACACACGGTTCCCTGGGCCCCCAAGCGATCAGTGACCCACTCAAACACCGTGAGGTTGTAATAGTCCAGGCCGCGCACCAGCCGATGATTCATTTCAAACGGGACTGAAGCCGTCGAGAGTGCCTCGAGCACCCGGTCTTGATGCATGCGCGAGGCTTCTCCGAGAAAGTCGGGAAGACGGGGCGCGTGCTCAATGAGCGCCTGCATCTCGGGATTCTTGCTGTCGAGAATTCGAAGCGGATTGGTGGTCAGGCGTCGCTGGCTGTCGGCGTCGAGGTGCGCGGACTGTGCCGAGAAGTAATCCACCAAGGCCTGTCGATGGGCAGCACGCTCCTCACTGCTCCCGAGGGAATTGAGCTGAAGCCGAGGACGATCTTGAACCGGTATGCCGAGCGCCTCCCAAAGCCTCCAGACGAGCAGGATCTGTTCTGCGTCCACAATCGGGTCGGCATAGCCAAGCGCCTCGAGGCCGAACTGATAAAACTGCCGATAGCGTCCCTTCTGCGGGCGCTCATGGCGAAACATGGGGCCGAAATACCAGAGCCTGCGGGGACCATCGTAAAGAAGGTTGTGCTCAATGGCCGCACGCACCACCGCGGCCGTGTTCTCGGGTCGCAGGGTCAGTGCCTCTCCGTTGAGGGAATCGGTAAAGGAGTACATCTCCTTTTCAACGATGTCTGTGACCTCGCCAATGCCGCGAATGAACAAAGCCGTCGACTCTACGATGGGCGTGCGGATGGCCCGATAGCCATACTGCTCAAAGACCATCGCCACCGTCGATTCAACCCGCTGCCAAACAGCCATCTGCTCGGGCAGGAGGTCGTTCATGCCCTTCACGCCAAGAATCTTTTCCATGCTTGCCACTTAAACCTTCGCCTTCCCATACCGCCGCTGCACATAGTCGGCGACCATCTGCTGGAACTCCTCTGCAATGCGGTCACCCTTCAAGGTGGGGCCCCGCTCGCCATCGATGTAGACCGGTGCGACCGGCTGCTCACCGGTGCCAGGCAGGCTAATGCCAATGTCTGCATGCTTACTCTCACCGGGGCCATTCACCACACAGCCCATCACCGCGACGTTCATGGACTCGACACCGGGATACTCTCGACGCCAGATGGGCATCTGATCGCGCAGATAGGCCTGAACCTTGGAGGCGAGTTCCTGGAAAAAGGTGGACGTGGTGCGGCCGCATCCGGGGCAGGCAATGACCATGGGGGTAAAGGCGCGCAATCCCAAGACCTGAAGCATTTCCTGGGCGACCACCACCTCCTTGCGGCGGTCACCGCCAGGCTCTGGGGTGAGAGAGACGCGAATGGTGTCGCCGATGCCCTCTTGGAGCAGAACCCCCATCGCAGCCGTGGACGATACGATGCCCTTGCTACCCATCCCAGCCTCCGTCAGGCCAAGGTGCAGCGGGAAGGCACACCGCCGCCCAAGCTCTCGGTAAACAGAGATCAGGTCCTGAACGGCAGAGACCTTTGCCGACAAGATGATTTTGTCGCGTCCCATTCCCCAGGCGACAGCCTGTTCCGCGCTCTCAATCGCAGAAGTGACCAATGCCTCACGCATCACTGCCTGCGCATCCCAGGGCTCTGCTCGGGAGGCGTTCTCGTCCATGAGCCTCGCCAGAAGGTCTTGATCGAGACTGCCCCAGTTCACCCCAATCCGTACAGGCCGCTCGAACCGCATCGCGGCCTCGATCATGGCGCCAAACTGGGTATCCCGCTTACTGCCGCGCCCGACATTGCCTGGATTGATGCGGTACTTCGAGAGCGCCACGGCGCATTCGGGCACCTCTGCCAAGAGCTTATGGCCATTGAAATGAAAGTCACCCACCAGCGGAACCGGACAGTTCATCCGGTCGAGCTGTTCACGAATGGCTGGAACCGCCTTGGCTGCCTCTAGCGTGTTCACGGTGATGCGCACCACCTCAGAGCCCGCAAAGGCCAGGTCACGCACCTGAATGGCCGTCCCGATGGCGTCTTCTGTATCGGTGTTCGTCATGGACTGAACCACGACCGGCGCATCGCCCCCGACGCGAACGTGTGTGCTTCCCCAGGAGACCGTGACCAGTGAGGTCTGACGACGAGAGAGCGGACCGCAAGCAAATGGCTGGTTAGACATGAACCCTCCCATGGAGCTGGATGCGTTGGGTGATGGTGGTGCGATCTTGGATTTCACCTGCGAGCTGTCCGCAGGCTGCGTCGATGTCGTCACCACGAGTCTTGCGGGTGGTCACCACGAAACCTTGATCCGCAAGAATCTTGCCAAAGGCCCGAATCACGGGCTGAGCAGACCGACGCAGGCCGGACTGGGGAAATGGATTGAAGGGAATCAGGTTGAACTTGCAAGACACGTCGTATCGACGAACCAGCTCAACGAGTTCCCATGCGTGCTCAGCGGAGTCGTTCACCCCTTCGAGCATGACGTACTCAAACGTGATGAAGTCGCGCGGAGCGACCTCCAGATAACGGGTGCAGGCCGCCATGAGTTCAGATAACGGGTACTTCTTGTTCAAGGGAACGAGGTCGTCACGAAGCGCATCATTCGGTGCATGAAGTGAGACAGCCAAAGCCACTGGGCATTGCTCACCCAATCGATCCATCATGGGGACCACCCCGGACGTAGAGACCGTGACGCGCCGGCGCGAGAGCCCATAGGCGTTGTCGTCGAGCATGAGCTTAAGCGCAGGCAACAGCTGATCAAAATTCAGCAGGGGCTCACCCATGCCCATCAGGACCACGTTGGTCACCCGCTCACTCAGCAGGCGATTGGCCATATGCAGCTGGCCAATGATCTCGGCTGTTGTGAGGTTTCGCGCAAAACCCTGATGCCCTGTGGAGCAGAACCGACAGGCCACCGTGCATCCCGCCTGCGACGACACACAGAGCGTGCCTCGGTCATCCTCTGGGATAAAAACGGTCTCGATCGCATTCCCAGCGCCCGCATCCAACGCCCATTTTCGAGTCCCATCTGAGGAGAGATGGTCGCGAAGAATGGGAAGTGACTGAATGCAGGCCTGCGCCTGCAGCGCCTCTCGAAAGGTGCGAGCGAGATCGGTCATCCCCTCGAACTGATCTGCAGACCGCTGGTGAATCCATTTCAGCAGCTGCCGGGCTCGGAAGGGCTTCTCGCCGATCGACTGCACCCACTCGGTGAGTGCGTCAGGGCCCAGCCCGAGGAGATTGACGGTCACATGCCCTACCGGCTGTAGATGGCGAGCGCGGGAAAGAAGAATGCAATTTCCTGTGCTGCCGTTTCAGCGGCGTCTGAGCCATGCACTGCGTTGGCGTCGATGCTGTCGGCGAAGTCTGCGCGAATGGTTCCAGGGGCAGCCTTCTTGGGGTCGGTCGCGCCCATCAGGTCACGGTTGGTGGCGATGGCGTTGTCGCCCTGGAGCACTTGAATCATCACTGGGCCCGAAACCATAAAATCGACCAGGTCTTTGAAGAAGGGGCGCTCACGATGAACGGCATAAAAAGCCTCAGCCTCACCACGCGAGAGGTGCTTCATTTGGGCGGCAATCACCTTAAGCCCAGCGCTCTCGAAGCGGGAATAGATCTGGCCGATGACATTCTTGGCCACGGCGTCGGGCTTGATGATCGACAGGGTGCGTTCTTGCGACATGATTTCTCTTCCATCTGGCCGTCACGGCCTTTAAGGGTCACTTGTGGTTACGACGTTGAAAAATTTGGAACTTTCTACCCCCTATTGGTCTATAGAAGGACGGAAAGATTCCCGGGCTGTCTCGGCAAATCGCTTGATTTCCGAGACAAACCTGAGAGTATAACGGCAGCGTTTTTTTAAATAGGAGTCACGCCACCATGTTCCCCCAGTCTCAGCAGTCTTTTACCACCACCCGAGCGCCGTCCGCGATCCAAAACCGCGTGCTGCGCAACACCTACTGGATGCTCGCAGCCACCATGGTGCCCACGGTTCTGGGAGCCTGGCTGGGCATGTCCATGGGATTCTCACTCTTCTCTGGCAGCCCCTTCATCAGCTTCCTGCTGTTTATGGGCATCGCTTTTGCCTTTTTCTGGGGCATTGAACGCACGAAACACAGCGTCACGGGCGTCTACCTGTTGCTCGGCTTCACTTTCTTCATGGGGCTGATGCTCTCCCGCCTACTCAGCGCGGCGCTGGGCCTTGGGAATGGGGGTCAACTCGTGGCCGTCGCTGCTGGAGGCACTGGCGTCATTTTCTTCGGCATGGCAAGCCTCTCCACCATCATCAAGCGCGACCTCACTGGCATGTCCAAGTTTCTGTTTATTGGCGTGCTGCTGCTGATTGTGGCCTCCGTGGCAAACATCTGGCTGCAGATGCCCGCACTCATGCTCACGGTGTCGCTCTTGGCCGTGGCCATCTTCAGCATCTTCCTGCTCGTGGACCTGCAGCGCGTTGTGAATGGTGGCGAGACCAATTACATCAGCGCCACGCTTGCGGTGTATCTCAGCGTCTACAACATCTTCAGCAACCTGCTGGTCATCCTGATGTCACTCTTTGGCGGCGGTAACCGGGAGTAGTCGCTCGAAAACGGCCAGCGACTCGACATGCGCAGTCTGGGGAAACATGTTCACCACCCCAGCCTGCGCGAGTTGCCAGGAGCCCTGATGGACCAGAATGGCTGCGTCTCGTGCCAGGGTCGCAGGGTTACAAGACACCATCACCATGCGTTGAGGACCGCGGCCCTCTAACGACTGAGCTGCAAAAGCCTCGCAGAGTGACTGGGCACCCTCTCTAGGAGGGTCCAACAACACCCGGTCTAACGGGCCTAGGCTGTCAAGCCAATCCAAATCGGCCTCAAAAAGATTTCTTGACTCAAAGCGAGTTCGCTCGCCCAGCCCCTGCGCCTGCGAGATGCGTTGGGCCTGGTCGGTCAGGGCTTGGCTTCCCTCGAAACCCAGCACCTCCGAGGCTCTCCGAGCCATGGCCAGGCTGAAATTTCCAAGCCCACAGAAGAAATCTGCAGCGCGATGCTCAGGCCGCAGATCGAGCCGACGAATAGCCTGATCCACCAGCACTCGATTGATGGCGAAGTTCACCTGGGTGAAATCCACGGGAGAGAACGGCATCGTGAGGTCAAACTCAGGCAAGGTGTACGCAAGCCGCGCGCGCTCACCGAGCCCACCCGGGACTGGCGCTGCAGTACTGGGGCCCTTAGGCTGCAGCCAAAAGGCAACAGACGGATGCTCGGATTCGAAGGCCAGAAGGCGCTCCACATCCTCTGGCGTCAGTGGAGACAGGTTACGCAGCACCCAGACCTCTAGACCTTCTCCCATGGCCAGTTCAGCCTGCGGGATCTCTCTTGCAACACTCAAGGAAGTGATCAAGGCACGCAATGCGGGGAGCCGATCGGCCACCACCGATGGCAGGACCTTGCAGGTCTCCATCTGGGTCACAAAGCTACTCGACCGCTCGCGAAAGCCCATCAGCAAGCCTCCCTTCTTGTCGACCCAGCGCACGGAGAGTCTCGCGCGCATTCGGTAACCCCACTCGGGGCCTCTCATGGGCGAGAGCACCTCCGAAGGCTTGAGTCGCCCGATATGCCAGAGCGCATCCTCCAGCGCACGCTGCTTGATGGCAATCTGGGCAGCGCCACTGGCGTGCTGCATCGAGCACCCCCCACACACACCGAAATGCGGACACCCCGGAGTGACACGATCGGAGGAGGATCGATGCCAATGCACCGCGCGAGCCTTAGCGTAACTGGGGCGCTCTCTCAGAATCTCAAGGTCCACACGCTCACCCGCGAGCGCGCCGGCCACAAACAGCACCTTGCCTTCGTGACGCGCAATGCCCTGCCCCTCTAGATCAACCGATTCGATCTCAATGCCCTGCAGGGTGCGCAATACTCGAGGTGCGCCAATGGTGCGACGGCCCAATCCCTAGCCCTCCTGAGGCCAAGCAGACAGGAACCGAGTCCAATGCTGCCCAGCGAGGGGGGCATCGGGCTGTCCAATCTGAGCCTGCAGCGCACCGCGCACCAACTCAAGCTCTTGCTGGTAGGCCGCGTGGTGTAGCTCTCCACGGATCAGCCTAAAGCGCGTGAACAGCAGATAGGTGTTCACCACATCCGTTTCACAGTATGCCGCCACCTCAGCCCACCTACCCTCTAGGTAGGCATCCCAGACCTTTGCCCCGTCCTCGCCCAGCTTCCCTGGGAAGCCGCTGAGCTGCGCCATGGCGTCAAGAGGTGCGTTGGCTCGCCCGCTATAGCCGGCGAGGACGTCCATCAGATCCAGGTGTCGCTGGTGATAACGTGAGAGGTAGTTGTTGTATTTGAAATCCCGGTTGAGATCACCCTGGTCCCAGTAGACTGCGCCTGGAACCCCGCGCATCAATGCGCGCTGATGGAGCACGGGTGCATCAAATCCGCTGCCATTCCAGCTCACCAGTTGAGGCTGGTGGCGCTCAATGGTGTTGAAGAATTGACGCAAGCGCTGGGTCTCCTCCTCGTCCGTGACCCCTGGGGTCGCTCCGAGACATCGCACCCGAAAGCCCTCATCGTCGCGAAAAGCACACCCAATCACCCAGACACGCTGAAGATGATGGGGGAAAAAGTCGGACTGGCCAGCATCGAGCCTGGTCTGACGGGCATGAGCCACCCCCTGCGCATCTGAGAGTTCAGCCGGGAAGAGGCCCAGAGCCCTCATGCCCGCTGCATCGGGAACGGTCTCCAGGTCAAAGCACAGGACGGGCGTCATCCGAGCAGTCAACGACTGGGCAGAAAGCCCAGGGGATCCACCGGCTTACCACCCTTGCGAAGCTCGAAATGCAGCATCGGTCGATCTGCGTCTGACATGCCGAGCTCGGCGATTTTCTGACCGCGTCGAACCGTCTGGCCTTCCTTGACGAGGATGGCCCGATTATGGGCATAGGCCGTGATGAAGTCGTTGTTGTGCTTCACGATCACCAGATTTCCGTAGCCACGCAGCCCATTTCCGGCATACACCACGCGCCCGCGCTCAGCCGCAAACACCGCCTCGCCTGGGGCACCCGCAAGGGCAATGCCCTTGCTACCCCCCTCAGAGAATTGGGTGATGACGCCGCCATTCGCAGGCCAGCTCCAGTTCAGCCCATCCGCCGCCGCTTCAGTAGGTGGTGCGGCAGGCCCTGGGGGGACTGGGGCTTCCGGAGGTGCTGAGGGACCAGCTGCCGAGGGACCAGCTGCCGAGGGACCAGCTGCCGAGGGACCAGCTGCTGAAGGGACAGGTGTGGGAGGAGTGACCGGTGGAGTGGCCGTTGGTGAACCGGTCGGAGCCACAGGCGAGGCAGGAGCCAAAGGCTTCACCTCGATGCGACTCGCCAAGGCCGGCGCAGGTGGAGGTGTCTGAGCGGGCACAGGCGTCTGAGCGAGCGCAGGAGCGGGCGCAGGTGTCTGAGCGGGCGCAGGTGCGGGCGCTCGGACGTTCAACACCTGACCCACTTCGATGCGATTCGGATTGGTGATCTGGTTCCACGCCGCCAGCTCTCGCCAGTCAACGCCATACTCCAGCGCAATCCCGATCAAGGTCTCGCCGCGCTTGACCCGATGCATACCCGCTGGAACAGGTGCCTCCGGCTGCGCCGCCGGCTTTGCAGCCCCACCTTTGGACGACGCAGCAGGCTTCGCTGCGCCGGTAATACTCGTCTGACCAGGGGCATCCGCCTGTTGAACCGTGCGGGATTCAATGGGAGCAGGAGGCGTGTGCGCGCACGAGGCAAGCAACAGGATAAAAGCCAGACTTCCGAACGTGAGTCTCATCGTTGAATACCGGATCGAATGGGAACGAACTGAACGACATCATAGGTGCTGGTCTTGAAACCCTGCGTGGCCTCGCGAGTGATGACCACGAGCCGCTGCTCGGGACTCCCCAGCGGGCCTACCAGCACCCCACCACTCGCCAATTGTCGCAGCAATTCGGGTGGCGGATGCGCCATGCCCGCGGCCATCACGATGACATCGAAGCCCCGCCCATCATCGAAGCCCAGCTGCCCATCGGCGAGTTGTAGGTTGGCTCGGTAGCCCAAGGCCTCCAGCCGCCGGGCGGCAGCCTCATGAAGCGGCTCAATGCGCTCGACTGAGACCACTTCTTCAAACACATGCGTCATCACAGCAGCCTGGTATCCGCAACCGGTCCCAATCTCGAGTGCCCTCAACGGTTTGGGCCTCGTGTCGGGTAAGGCGTCCAGCGCCAGACAGAGCGAGCGAGCAACCACATAGGGCTGAGAGATGGTCTGTGCATGTCCGATGGGTAAGGCAGTGTCCTCGTAGGCTCGACTTGCCAGTGCCGCATCTACAAACAGATGCCGGGGAACGCTTGCCATCGCCTTGAGCACCCGCTGATCCTGAATACCAGCGCGCTGTAAACGCTCCAACATGCGATCTCGATGCCGAGTACTGGCCAGACCCGGATTCGCATCGGGGGGCGCTGGCGTCAAGGGGGTCGCGGGCGCCCGTCTGGCAGTGGGCACTGACTGGCCCCACTTGGGCTCAAAGATGCGTTCTGCAGGCGCCTGTGGCCGGGGGCCCCCCGGAACTAGGATTGGCTTGCGAGCCAATCCGCCACCTCGTCCTGGGCATCGGTATCACCAAGGTCCACGCGCAATGGGGTAATCGAAACCTGGCGGGCTGCAAGCGTATGAAAGTCCGTTCCCGGTCCAGCATCACGGATGCCACCAGGCGCACCGACCCAGTACATGGGCTCACCACGTGGAGACTCGACACGGATCACCGGCTGGGATGCATGCCTGCGCCCCAGCCTCGACACGACAAAACCCTGTAAGGACTCTACGGGCACACTGGGAATGTTCACACTCAAGAGCTTCGGTGAGGAGAACGGCCGCTCGATCATCTGACGCACCACCCGCTTGGCCACATACACCGCGGTATTCAGGTTCTGAAAGCCTCGGTCTGCGAGTGAGAAGGCGACTGCGGGAATCCCAAGCAGATACGCCTCCATGGCCGCCGCCACCGTTCCGGAATACAGCGTGTCCTCGGCCACGTTTTGCCCATTGTTGATGCCCGAGACCACGAGGTCCGGTGGTTCAGGCAGAAAGCCCGTGACCGCAACGTGGACGCTATCCGTGGGGGTTCCATTGACGTAGTAGAAGCCATTGGCCGACCGACGCACATACAGGGGGCGATCGAGGGTGAGGGAGTTACTCGCGCCGCTTCGATCGGCCTCCGGGGCCACCACAGTGACGTCTCCAAACTCCTGCATGGCTTGCGCCAGCGCCTCAATGCCCGGAGAGAAATATCCGTCATCGTTCGAGACGAGAATCTTCACTGTCCGGCTTGCCCTTCTTCAGACGGCCAATCGCGAATGTAAGCCTTGAGCATTTTATTCTCGAAGCTCTGGGCTTCAAGCACTGCGCGGGCGACATCGTGAAAGGAGACCACGCCCAAGAGCGTGTCACCGTCAATGACAGGGAGATAGCGTTCTCCACAGGCGTTCATGACGCGACGCAGTTCATCCACACTCATCTCCGGATCGGTCAGGGTGGGCTTCGCGTTCATCACTTCAGACACGGGAATCTCCGCCATGGTCGGCGTAGGGCCTACACGCTGCTCCTGTTGACGCTTCGCCAGGACCCGGAGGACTTCCCTAAAGGTCAGCATGCCAGCCAACCGGCCAGCCTGCATGACCACGACGGAGCCAATGTCCCGCTCGGCCATGGTGATCACAGCCTCGGCCAGAGGCGTCTCGGGGCTGACGGTGTAGAGCGTGTTCCCCTTGAGTCTGAGGATTTCTGCAACTTTCATGTCGGTGTCTCCTCTTTTTTACGCATGCTAGCACTCGAAGATGGCGCCATTGGCATTTGTGAGGCCACGAGCGCACCCAAGAGAAAAATCCACCAAGTGAGATAGGTCCAGATCAGAAACAGAGGAAACGCGGCGAGCGGCCCATAAATCTGTCGATACGTGGGGATGGACCCCAAGATTCCACCGAAAAAGGTCTGGCCCAGCTCCGTCAAGAAGGCGGCAGACAGGGCTCCCACTGCGGCATGTCGCCAGAGCACAGGGGCGTTCGGGAGGATGCGATAGCAGAGCGTAAGGGCAAGAAAGGTCAGCAGCAGGTTGGTCCAGTCAAACCAAAGCGAAGGCGAGCGCTTCTCTAAGACAGACAGGGCCAGGGACCCCCCTCCTGCAACGAGCGGCCCCACAAACAATGCCACCCAATACATGAGAATTCGCTTGGCAAAGGGCCGATGCTGACTGACATTCCAAATGAGGTTCAGGGTTTTGTCGAGCGTGAGCATCATGATGGTGGCTGTCATGGCGAGGAACACAAACCCCAGCAAGGAGAGGCTCGCAGCTTTTCGCAGAAATTGATCGAGGTAGCGGGTGAGCTGCCCTCCAATCCCCTGAGGCAGAAAATGCTCAAGAATCAGCGTCTGGGCGCTCTTACGAATGTCGTCCAGATCAAAGAAACTCGTGCTCAAAGCCAATGAGACCGTCAACAGGGGCACCATCGCCAAGAGCCAGGCAAAACTCAGGCTGGCCGCAGCCTGCCCAAGCCTGAGCTCATTGAAACGATGAAATAGCCCGACAAGCCAACGCCAGAAATGGATCCACATCTGTCTATGATAGGTGCATGAACGTTCAAATCCTGATCACCTACTACAGTCGCCATGGCGCCACGCGGACTTTGGCCCAACACATCGCCCAGGGGGTAGAGTCGGTACCAGCCTGTGAAGCGATGCTCAGAACGGTCCCTGCTGTGTCAGCCAACACGGAGGCGACCGAGCCCAGCATCCCGTCCGACGGCCCTCCGTACGTGGACGCTCAAGATCTGGCGAACTGCGACGGCCTGATTCTGGGGTCTCCCACGCGATTCGGAAACATGTCTGCTGCCCTGAAGTACTTTGTGGATGGCACGCTCCATTCTTGGGTTTCAGGCAGCCTGGTGGGCAAACCTGCGGCCGTATTTACCAGCACTGGCAGCCTGCACGGTGGCCAAGAATCCACGCTGCTCACCATGATGATGCCGCTCCTTCACCACGGGATGCTGCTGGTGGGTCTGCCCTACACCGAACCCGAGCTCTCCTCTACCCAGTCGGGGGGCACTCCTTACGGCGCGTCACACTGGGCCGGAACAGATGGTCAACGACCGGTTGATGAGGTGGAAATGAGGCTCGCTCGGGCACTCGGCAAGCGGGTTGCCTCGGTGGCTCTCGCCATGAAACAGGCGGGCCGCGCATGATCGCCCCGAACTGGAAAGCATGGGCGACTGGCATCACCCTGCTGATGATGGCTTATGGCATCACGTGGGAGGCCTACATCGACCCCATTCGAGAGGGTTCCTGGCTCTGGCTCAAGGTTCTGCCGCTCGCCCTTGCGCTCCCAGGACTCTCCAAGGGGAGGGTCTACACATTTCAATGGATGA
The DNA here is from genome assembly GCA_945862985.1 of Bordetella parapertussis. Taxonomy (GTDB): domain Bacteria; phylum Pseudomonadota; class Gammaproteobacteria; order Burkholderiales; family Burkholderiaceae_A; genus Hahnella; species Hahnella lacustris. The sequence goes on from CAMAZF010000010.1 coordinate 56,672, forward strand.
GCCTCCTGGTGTGGCTCTATGTGTGTGAAGCCCTGGTGCGTATTCTGGGCATGACGGTCACGGAGCAGTTGCTTGCCGCTGGCTGGCTCCTTCAGTCATTGGGGCTGACGCTGGTGGTGTTGCTGGCCATTCGGGATTTCCGTCGCCAGACAGCCAAGGGCGATTCCCCCTCACAGAGCAGCCTTCGCCACTGACGGGCCCCTGGCTGCCCATGCAATAGACCGTGCCAATGCCGGGTGATGGACTTGGCTGAAACGCCTTGTCCAGTCCAATGCGTCAGATACCGATCGAGCGACTCAAGGATCTCCTCCCTGGCCTCTGGTCGGCGAGGGTCTTCGCCAAAAAGCGCGGCATCGAGATCGCGCATGATCCATGGGTCATGGTATGCGGCTCGCCCAAGCATGACGCCATCTAAAGCCGGCCCATGTGAATCTCCCTTGAGCGCATCCAAACAAGACTCGACGGAAACCAAACCCCCGTTGAGCACCACCGTGATCTGTGGGAAGTCACGTTTGAGCTGGCGCACGACTGCGTAGCGAAGTGGCGGCACCTCTCGATTCTCTTTGGGCGAGAGGCCTTTGAGGATGGCCGATCGGGCATGCACAACGAACGTGTCACAGCCAGCCTGCGAGACCATCCCAACGAAATCTCGCACAAACCCATAGTCCTCACGCTGGTCCACACCGATTCGATGTTTCACGGTCACCGGGCAGTTCACCGCCTCTCGCATGGCGCTCACGCAGTCTGCAACCAGCTTAGGCTCATTCATCAGGCACGCCCCAAATGACCCCTTCTGCACTCGCTCGCTCGGACAACCACAGTTGAGGTTGATCTCCTGATAGCCCCACTGCTCGCCTATTCGGGCGGCCTGAGCCAGGTCCTGTGGCTCACTGCCGCCCAGCTGAAGTGCAAGCGGATACTCGCAGGCGTCGTGCCCAAGAAGGCGCTCCAGATCACCATGTAAGACCGCGCCGGTGGTGACCATTTCTGTGTACAGCAGCGTATTGGGAGCGAGCAGCCGATGAAAGTAGCGGCAATGCCGATCGGTCCAGTCCATCATGGGCGCGACAGAGAGTCGGTGCGAAAGGCGGGGCGTTTGCATGTCCACAGTTTAAAATGATGCTCAAGCCTCCGTAGCTCAGTGGATAGAGCATCCCCCTCCTAAGGGGAGGGTCGCACGTTCGATTCGTGCCGGAGGCGCCAAACACTTTTTATGTTGCAGACTCAAGCTCTCGATCCAGAGGCCGATGCTAAGAGCATCAAATCCACCCAGGCCGCCCACCTCATGACACTCTCATCCCTTGGCATCTTTCGGGCCAGTGCGCTCCTCGTAGCTACTCTCCTCATTTCGGCCTGTGGAGGTGGGGATGGTGACGACAAACCAAAGGTCGTTATACCGACGGTCTCGCTTCAAGTCGTTGGAGGGGTGACCGCGATCCAAGAAGGGCAAGAGCTTGAGGTTCTTCCGACCTTCAGCTCAGGAACTGCCTTACTCAAAACCTATCTCCAGTCCAATCTCACCAACCCAATTTCTGAACAAGTTGCGCAGAGCGGACTAGCGATCAAGCTCAGCCCTGCGAGGGACGCTCGCTTGATCTTGGAGGTCACGTACGACAACAATGGGATTGCATCCAAGGTGTCCCGCGGTGTAGACGTCACGGTCAAACCCTTCAATACGCCCACAATAGACCTATCGGCAACTCCCAACTCCATCGATCGAGGACAGTTAACCACGCTGGTGCCGTTTATCACTTCAGGCACTTCATCTCATCCAATCTCAATCAACAAGGCGGTCATTGAGACGTCGATTCCATCTTCGCCCGACACGCAGATTGCAGATGAAGCAGTACAAAACGGGGTGGGAATCATCCGAGCGCCCACTCAGACTAGCACTTACAAATTTGTCGTTGAATATCTCCAGGGCGGAGAAATCAAGACCCTGGAAAAGTCGATCATCGTGAGCGTTAACCCACCCGCAGCATTCACGCGAGTGGGCGATATGAGCATTGGCCGTGCCGGACATACTGCCACCCCCCTAAACAATCAAAGAGTTCTGATTACCGGGGGCTTCGATGGTTCGGCCGTGGTGGGATCTGCAGAGATTTACGACTCGGGTGCCCAAGGATTCAGCATTTCATCGAACGAAATGACAACCGCACGCGCAGATCACTCGGCGACAGTCTTACCAAATGGAAAGGTCCTGATCGTTGGCGGTTCGGACGGGACGACTTATCTCAAGTCTGCAGAAATATATGATCCGGTGACCAATACGTTCACCGCAACTGCGAGCGCCCCCCTCATCGGAAGAGCCAACCATCACGCAGTCCTCCTGCAAGACGGAAACGTGCTCATATTTGGTGGAAATCTAGAGGGAACATCCCAAGGACTCTCAACGGAGATTTATTTAACGGCTGAAGATCGCTTCGAGACCGCAGGTGACTTGGCCAAGCCCAGAGTCGGAAGTGTTGCAATGCTTTTGAATGACGGTCGAGTCATGGTGGCTGGCGGCAGTTTCCCACCAGACTTCGCATCAAACTCATCCAGCACCGAAATTTATGACCCATCGGTAACGCTGACAAACACAGTGACTACCAGATGGGCCGCAGGCCCGAGCATGAAGCAGGGACGCAGTTACCCTGCCGCCGTTCGCCTGAGCACCAGAGGCGATATCCTTGTTTCAGGGGGAACAGGAAGTGGCCCTAGCACCGCAGAAATATTCAACCCAACCACATTCACATTCCGCGCAATTCGAAATCTCAATCAAGGCCGTTCCAGACACACCGCCTCGCTCCTTGCAAATGGAGACGTGCTAGTGATCGGAGGACTTCTCACTGAACAACCTCTGCGCTCGGTAGAGCGCTACTCCCCCACGACAGATCTCTGGTCTTCAGAAATACCCTTGAATGACAGTCGCGCAGGCCACACCGCCACTCGAATGGCAAATGACAAAATTCTTGTGGTTGGTTCATACTCAAGCATCACCCCGGTTCTCAAGTCGGCCGAAACATTCAAAGATGATTCGAACTAAATCGCTCTCACTTTTGTGTTTTTCACTTCTCGCTGCGTGTGGCGACAGTGAATCAAGCGATCTAAATACGTTCAACGCTTTTTTCATCTCCGCAGGAAGCCGACAGTGTGAAGCCAGTCGGATGACAACCAGCAATCGTGCCCAAATCGTACAGTCGCTCCAATCTCAAGGGGTCATCATTGAGACTGCGTCTTGCGCCTATGACGGTCTTGCCAAGGTGGCGATGTGTGGTGCTGATGCTGGAGAGGGCTTTCTGCTTCGAGTGCGATCCGACTTTGTGAGTCATCCTGCGCTCGCCAATGCCACAAAGGCAACCTCACTTCCGGACCTTAAGTTTGCTCAATGTGATGGCGAGTAAGTTGTCCATACTCAACATTGCCGCCTATCACTTCGCAGAAATCCAGAATCCAGAAGCGGTTCGGGACACGCTCGCCCAACGAGGGGAGCAACTTGAGCTCCTCGGAACCATCCTGGTGACCCCGGAGGGGCTCAATGCGTTTCTCGCAGGCCCTGAAGCTGGGGTACACGCCATGCTCGGTGAGCTCCGAAGCATCCCTGGGTTTTCGACGCTTCAGGCCAAGGAGAGCTGGTCGGATTCCCCTCCATTCAAGAAATTGAAGGTCAAGCTCAAGCGCGAGATCATTCGAATGGACCATCCCACCATCCGACCTGCAGAGGGACGTGCGCCTGCGGTCGATGCGCAAACCTTGGCTCGCTGGCTGGACCAGGGCCATGACGATCAAGGCAGGCCGGTGGTCATGCTCGACACCCGCAATGACTTCGAAGTAGATGTCGGTGCATTCGACGATGCCATCGACTGGAGAATTCAGAAATTCACCCAGTTCCCTGATGCGGTCCGAACCCATGCCGACAGCCTGAAAGGTAAAACGGTGGTGAGCTACTGCACAGGCGGAATTCGCTGTGAGAAGGCCGCCATTTTCATGCACGATCTTGGGCTCACGAACGTTCTTCAGCTCGAGGGCGGCATTCTCAAATACTTCGAAGAAACGGACGGCCGCCACTACCACGGCAGCTGTTTCGTCTTTGACGAGAGAAGGGCTCTCGATCCCTCCCTACAGCCTACTCCTCTCAGAGTGCCAAGCTCATCCTGAGTCCCAGGCTCCAGTGCCGAGGCAAGCCGGGCTCAAGAGGCGCTGAATTGTTCACAATGACGGATGCCACATAAGCTTCATCGGTGAGGTTTTCGGCTCTCGCAAACATCATCCAGTCCAAACGGCCGGATTGCTTTCGATAGCCCATCCAGGCATGGAGCAATCTCACCCCATCCACCTGTGTCCGATTGAGGTCATCTGCCACCCGAGAACCGAAAGATTGGCCCTCCACTGCCGCGCCCCAGCCCATGAACTGTCCCTTTGGGTCTCTGCTCTGGGCCCACTCCAGCGAGGCAAAGGCCTGGTGACGCGGCACAGACGGGATGCGGTTGCCGCTTGCGATCAGGCCGACCGTAGAGGAAGCAGCATCGGTGTAGACCGCACGCATCCAGGTGAGCGCCGCAGTGGACCGCAAACCCTGGCCCCAATCTCGGGCGTGGGCAAGCTCAAGGCCCTCACGCACCGTTCCAGGAGCGTTTCGGAATGAAGTTCGACCGAATGCCGATTGATCGGTCACCACCTCATCCACCGTCTTCGCTCTGAAGCCCACCAAATCCAACCGCTCACGAGGATGTGGCCGCCACTTGAGTCCGACCTCCATCTGACGATTCACAGCGGCCTTGATTTGGGTGTTGAAGTTGCTCGTCGGGATGGCTCCCGTAGCGGCACTTGCGTAGGCCACCTCGGCCAAGGTAGGCGATTCGAAACCACGTCCAAAACTCATAAAGACATTCATGCTCGGACTTGCGTGCCAAGTCAGACCCAGCACAGGGCTGGTCTGTTGATACTTCACCTCGCCACTGCTGTTGCCGTTGCTCAGATAGAAGTCTTCATTCTGAAGCCGAAGTTGGCCCAGTCGAACCCCCATCAATGCCGAAATCTGCTCCGAAAGAGGACCCGTCCACGATGCATAAAGGCCCGAGGCAATCGCCGCGTTATCTTCATCTCGATTCAAACCGGTCTTCTCTCCGAGGGCTGCTGGGCCGCCCTGCCGACGCTCGACCGCGCGGTCGTGCTCTAACCCCAACTGAAACCCACCCGCTAAGAGCTGAAGGCCCACGCCCGAGAAATCACGCTCAAGCCCGACCCATGCATTGAAGGCCTGGAACTGAAGGTTAGATCGGGTACCCGCATAGGCTCTGGCCTCGAATGCAGCAGACGAAGAGATCTGGGATCTCAGACGCAGCCCCAACTGGGATTGGTCGGTGATCTTTCGCACTCGACGGGCCTGCGTGTTCGCGCCAGCCTGTTGGGGATTCTCGGCGTAGGCCGCAGGCGTTAAGCCCGCCGGATCCTCCGCAAGGGGCTGACTCCAATCGCTCAAGATCACTGTCCACTCAGTGGCGGGGCTCACCCTCAGATCGAACTTCGCATGAAGCTGCTCTCGCTTGGCAGCGGAATGATCTCGATACCCATCCGTCTCAAAGCGCGACAGATCGACAAGCAAGGCGCTTTGATCGGTGGCCCGATCCATCTGAACCCCGTGACGCATAAGGCCGTCTGCTCCCCAGAGGGTCGAGAGCGACGCGGAAACGCCCTTTGAAGGCGTCCGACTGAATGACTGGATGACTCCACCTGAAGCGTTGCCATAGAGGATGGCCAGCGGGCCGCGAATGACCTCAATCCGCTCTGCTGAGCTGAGAGAGAAGCTTGAGGCTTGACCCTGACCGTCTGGAATGCTCGCAGGGATGCCATCAGCCAAGAGGCGAATGCCCCTCACGCCGAATGCAGCCCGAGCACCAAAACCTCGAATCGAGATCTGGGGATCTTGGGCATAGTTGTTTCGATTGCTCGCCATCACACCCGGCAGCCTCACGAGCGCCTCGGTCAGATTCACCTGCGGTCCAGCGGTTTGTAGCGAGGCAGACTGAACGGCATTCACGGCTGCCGGCGCGTCGAACCCTTCCTGCGGAACGCGAGTGGCACTGACCACCACCTCGGGAATCAGGCTGGCCTCTTGGGACCAAGCGTTCGAACCCAGAAGCGTTGCCCCGACGAGAGACCACATACATGCTTTGTACATCAAGACCCCGCCTCAACCTGAATGCGAACTGTGTTTCTTAACGATAGTGAACTTTCAGCAAGCAATAGCCTGTGAGAAACCCTGAGAGGCACACATTCTTCTATGTGTATATGCGTGGTCTGGGAAAACTACTGAGAGACAAGCCCGCCTGAAGTTTTGATGATCGAGCACTGTTAAAAAAAGGAGCGTTATATGAAAAACGTATCTCGTATTTTTCTGATGACAGCCATCGCCACAGGGCTCTCATCCATGACCGCACCTGTGCTTGCTCAAGCCTGGAAACAAGGCATGACACCGGAACAAGCCAATTCCACACTTGCGCCTCACGCGGGAAAGGCCACGGTCACACCTGCCGGCGAGATCCCCATCTCCAAACTGAAACTGCCCCAAGGCTTTGTCGCTGAGATTTGGTCCACCGGCACACCTGGCGGACGCGCCATGGCCATGGGCGATAACGGAAAGATCTACGTTGGGACGCGAGCCCTTGGGCGCGTGTATGAGATTTCAGACAACGGCAAGGAACGCACCAGCAGGGTCGTAGTGGACAAGCTGACGCAGCCTGCAGGCGTTGCTTTTCGGAACGGCAGCCTATACGTGATGGCGATCGACAAGGTCCTTCGCTTTGACGGGATCGAGCAGAACCCGAACGCAGCGCCAGTGGACATGACCGCCGCGTTCAAGCTGCCCAAAGAGCAGCACCACAACTGGAAGTACATCAAGTTTGGGCCGGACGGAAAGCTCTATGTACCGTTCGGTGCGCCGTGCAACATCTGTGAGTTGCCCACGAGTGAATATGCTCAGATCCGTCGCTACAACCCAGACGGCTCTGGCATGGAAGTGATCGCAACGGGGGTCCGTAACTCAGTGGGCTTTGACTTCCACCCACAGACCAAAGAGCTCTGGTTCTCAAACCACGGACGCGACTGGATGGGCGACGACAAGCCAAACGACACCCTCCACCGTCTGGGCAAGTCAGGCTCCAACTTTGGCTTCCCTTACTGTCACCAGGGAAGCATTCCTGACAACACCGTCCAGAAGGCCGATGCCTGTAAAGGCGTCGAGCAGCCTGTGGCGCTGATGGGACCCCACGCGGCCGCAATGGGCGTCACCTTCTACACCGGCAGCCAGTTCCCCAAGGAGTACCAAGGCGCTGCACTGGTCGCTCGCAAAGGCTCATGGAACCGAACCAAGAAGACTGGATTCGATGTGGTCATGGTGAAGGCCAACGCCGATGGCAGTGGAGCGAAGGTCACTCCATTCATCACGGGCTTTCTGGATGAGGGCACACAGAGCTTCTGGGGTCGTCCAGCCTACATGCTCCAGATGAAAGACGGCTCGCTGTTGCTCTCCGATGAGCAGCTCGGGGCTATCTACCGCATCAGCTATCGTGGGTAGTTTGGGTCTGACGTGGCGCCCACTATTGGGTGCCACGTTTTTGTTTGTAGGTCTCGTTGCCCATCAGACTCAGGCCTTCGCCTCCCCTCAGGCTGAGGCCTTGCACCTGAAGGCCTGTGCCACTTGCCACGGGCTGGATGGGAATGCGATGGTGGATGGTGTTCCGTCGCTCGCGGGTCAGCCTGCGGTCTTTATTGAGACTCAGCTGGTTTACATTCGTGAGGGGCTTCGAGACGTTCCAGCCATGAGAGAGGTGTCCAAGGCCCTCACCGATGCGGAAATGACAGCGCTCGGCCGCTGGTATGCCACCCTGCCCGCCAAAGCGCAGCCAAGCCGGTTGAACTCCGCTGCGTTCTCCCGGGGTCAGACCCTGGCCAAACAGGCGCTCTGCGGAACCTGCCATATGCCGAGTTACCAAGGACAACAACAGGTACCGAGGCTCAGCAGCCAGAGAGAGGACTATCTTCAGCTGACCCTGCGCCTCATGCGAGACGGCCAGGCCTACGGCCGCGACACGATCATGACCACGGCGCTCGAGGGCTTGGATCATCAGGCACTCGATGACCTAGCCCACTACTTCGCCAACCGAGATCAGCCCGGAAAGAGCCCAGTGCTCAAGTAGCGATCGCCTCGATCGCAGACGATAAAGACCACGGTGGCTTGCTCCAACTCCTCAGCCACTCGCAGGGCAATCACGCAGGCACCCGCCGCGGAAGGACCACAGAAGAGCCCCTCCTCCCGGGCGAGGCGACGAGCCATATCCTCCGCCTCCGCCTGCGTCACCTCCTCGATTCGATCAATGATGGCCTTGGATCGAATCGGTGGCACATAGGCAGGTGCCCACTTGCGGATGCCCGGAATGCTGGACCCATCCGCGGGCTGCGCCCCCACAATCACGACGCCCGGATGCTGCTCCTTGAGGTAACGCGAGACTCCAGTGATGGTGCCTGTGGTTCCCATGGCCGAGACAAAGTGGGTGACCTTTCCCTGTGTGTCCTGCCAAATTTCCGGGCCGGTTCCCTCGTAATGGGCCATCCAATTGTCGTCATTTGCGAACTGATCGAGCACCTTGCCCTCTCCTCGGGCCTGCATGGCAAGCGCCAGATCCCGAGCGCCCTCCATGCCCTCCTTCTGGCTGACGAGGACCAGTTCAGCCCCAAAGGCTCGCATGGTTTGCCTGCGCTCGAGCGAGAGGTTGTCGGGCATGATGAGCACCATTCGGTACCCACGGATGGCAGCGGCCATGGCCAATGCAATGCCAGTATTTCCGCTGGTCGCCTCAATCAGGGTGTCTCCTGGATGAATCTCTCCTCGGGCCTCCGCGCGGGCGATCATGGAGACTGCCGGCCGGTCCTTCACAGACCCCGCGGGATTATTGCCCTCGAGCTTGCCCAGGATCCGATTGCCTCGGCGGTGATTGTCCGCTCCGACCACTCGAAGCAACTCCACCAAAGGGGTGTGACCGATGGATGCCTCTACTCCACGTGCCATGTTGAGCTCCTCTTCTCGATCAATGTGTTCGAGTTTGCAAGACTGGCGTACAGCCTGGCAGCTCAATCGATTGAATCAGGGTACGAACCGCCTCGAGCGCCGCGCGCCGCCCGAAACTCTTTCGCCAGGCCAGGCAGACCCGACGCGTGGGAACGGGTGCGGCGAATGGCACAAAGGCGAGCAAGGCGTCTGCTGTGCTTGCCACCGAAAGCCTCGGCAAGACCGTCACCCCCAACCCTGAGGCCACCATATGTCGAATGGTCTCCAGTGAACTGCCCTCGAATGACTTTTGAATTCCCGCCGAACTCTGCGACAACCGGGCAGACTCTGGGCAGACCTCCAGCACGTTGTCACGGAAGCAATGGCCAACCCCCAGCAAGAGCATGGTCTCGTTCTTCAGATCTTCAGAGGGAAGGGACTTCTTGGACGCCCATGGATGTGGCTTGGGGACCGCGACGATGAATTCTTCATCGTAGAGCGGAATGAGATCAAGCCCAGTGGTGTCGAAGGGCTCTGCCATGACCGCAGCGTCAATCTCTCCGGTCCGCAGCAACTCTAAGAGCTTATGGGTGTAGTTCTCAAAGAGCATCAGCGGCATCTTGGGGTACTGCTTAATCATGGGCTTCATGATGCGTGGAAGCAGATAGGGCCCGATGGTGTAAATCACGCCAAGCTTCAAGGGACCCACGAGAGGGTCTCTCCCCTGCACGGCAATGGTTTTCATCTGCGCCACTTCATCCAGCACGCGCTGGGCCTGAACCACCAGCTGTTCACCAATGGGCGTGAGGGTCACCTCAGAGCCACCCCGTTCAAAGATCTGCGCCTCAAGCTCGTTCTCGAGCTTCTTAATGCTCACAGAGAGGGTCGGCTGACTGACAAAACAGGCCTCAGCAGCACGACCAAAATGTCGCTCACGGGCCACTGCAACGATGTAACGCATTTCCGTCAGGGTCATCCTAGGCACTCGTCAAGTAGTCTTCTGTGCGATACGCCCAGCGTTCGAGAAGCTGGCTCATGATCTTCGGCTCCAGCCCCTCACGCATCAGCTGTGCGCCAAACTCTACCGCAAACCGCACCACCGACTCATCCTGAGTGAGGTCGCTGTATCGCAGCGCTGGCTCTCCTGACTGTCGTGTGCCCAGCAACTCGCCCGGACCACGAATGGCCAGATCTCGCCTCGCCAGCTCGAACCCATCCTCACATTCATAGAGGGCTTTTAAGCGGGCTCTTGCCAGCTCAGAGAGTGGCTCTTCATAGAGCAGAATGCAGGTACTCTGCCCCTGCCCGCGGCCCACCCGTCCCCGCAGCTGATGAAGCTGCGCCAACCCGAATCGCTCTGCATGATCGATGACCATGAGACGAGCCTGCGGCACATCCACACCAACCTCAATGACCGTCGTGGCCACGAGCAAGACGCACTGACCGCTGGCGAACGCGGCCATGGCAGCCGACTTCTCCGGCCCACTCAGCCGGCCATGAACAACCGCCATGCGGTCGCCAAAGTGGGGCCGAAGCCAGGCCTCTGTCTCTTCCAGCGCAATGAGGGCCCGCTCGGCCTCCTGCTGCTCCTCAATCACGGGACAAACCCAGTAGGCCTGCCCCTCGGTCTGAGTGAAGTGAAGCAGTCGATCCAGTAGCGCTTCGCGTCTTGACTGAGAGAGCAGCCGCGTTCGAATCGGCTGGCGCCCTGGCGGACGATCGGTGATCACCGAGACATCGAGATCTGCGAGATAGGTCATAGCAAGGCTCCGGGGGATGGGCGTTGCAGACATCCCCACAATGTGAACACCCGCGTCGTCCTGTCCCTCTCGCAGAGCGACCCTCTGGGCCACCCCAAACCGATGCTGCTCATCGACCAGAGCGAGCCCGAGCCGAGAAAACTGAACACCCTTCTGTATGAGCGCATGAGTCCCCACCACCACCTGAGCCGCTCCAGACTCCATCCGCGACAGAACCTCGCGCCGCACAGGTGCAGACTGCCCCCCCATGAGGGCCTCGACGGACACCCCGAGCGGACGCAGCCATCCCGAGAGCTTATCGAGGAGCTGTTGGGCCAGGAGCTCTGTCGGAGCCATGACCGCTGCCTGGTAACCGGAGCCAACTGCCTGGGCCACAGAGAGCGCGGCCAAGACCGTCTTTCCACTGCCCACATCGCCTTGAATGAGTCGATGTGTCGGACGATCGGCGCCAAGGTCCTGACTCACCTCTCGCCAGGCCTGAGCCTGACCAGGGGTCAGCCCAAAGGGTAAGGCCTGCAAGAGCCGAATGACCAGCCCTTGCGAGTCCCTCAGCGGCGGTGCCTTGCGTTGCTGGCGTCGTCCTCGAGCGAAACGAAGCGCCAGCTGTTGCGCCAGCAGCTCGTCCAGACGAATTCGATCCCAGGCTGGCCCTGAGCGATGCATCACCTGCTCAACCACCTCAGCTCCATGACGGCTCAGGCTGGGCGCGTGAATCTGCTCAAGCGCCTCGGGAAGGGGCATGACTCCGGCACGATCCAAAACCGACGGGGGAAGCCACTCGCGAAGGTCTAATGTCTGCAGAGCCCTCTGTAGGTGCCGACGAATCACCGTCTGCGCCAGGCCCTGAGTCGTGGGATAAATGGGAACCAAGGGCTGATTGCTCAGGTCCTCCGCACTCAGCCAGCCGGAACGCACTGAGGGATGAACGAACTCCAATTGGGCCCCGAACCGACGGGCTTCACCCAGAATACGGATCTGCTTGCCGACCTCGAATTGAGTCTGAATCTGAGCGTGAAAGTAAAAGAATCGGAGGCGGGCAAGTCCAGAGTCGTCCTCGACTTCCACCAACAGGGTTCTCCTCGGCTTAAACTGAACTCGAGCAGAGAGCACGCGAACCTGACACTGGACGGACGCACCTGATACCACGCTGCTGAGCGGCCATACACGCGATTCATCTTCGTATCGGATCGGAAAATGCAGTACGAGATCGATCGAGCGACGCAAGCCGAGTCGGTTGAAGCCCTCGGGCCAGTCTTTCCCCATCAGGTGAAATACGAAATGACGCGCTGAGTCTTCACAGTCACAATCATCCCTGATCCCTCCTCTTAAAACAAAACCATTGACCCCACACCATGAATCTCATCCCTCACGTCATTGCAGGTCAGCACAACGCTGGCTCAAACACTCGTCGTCAGCCTGTTTTTAACCCCGCGACTGGGCAACAGACCGCTGAAGTCTGCCTGGCTGGGTCCGCGGAGGTCGATCTGGCCGTCGAGGCCGCCCAGGCAGCATTCCAATCATGGTCTCAGGTCCCGCCGCTTCGGCGCGCCCGCATCCTCTTCAAATACCTGGAGCTGCTCAACCAACACCGAGATGAACTCGCCCGCATCATTACCGCTGAGCACGGAAAAGTCTTCAGCGATGCGCAGGGCGAGGTCACGCGCGGCATTGAGATTGTGGAGTTCTCTACTGGAATCCCCCAGCTGCTCAAGGGAGCCTTCACAGACCAAGTCTCCACCGGCATTGATAACTGGGTCTTCCGCCAGCCGCTTGGGGTGGTCGCAGGGATCACCCCATTTAACTTTCCCGTGATGGTGCCCATGTGGATGTATCCCGTGGCGATCGCCTGCGGCAACACCTTCATCCTCAAGCCCAGCCCCATCGACCCGAGCGCGAGCCTGCTCCAAGCGGAACTGCTGAAGAAGGCTGGGCTGCCCGATGGGGTGTTTAACGTCATTCAGGGGGATAAGGACTCCGTTGAAGCGCTCCTAGACCATCCCCAGGTGCAGGCCGTGAGCTTTGTCGGCTCCACCCCCATTGCGAACTTCATCTATGAGCGTGGCGCGAGGAATGGCAAACGTGTGCAGGCGCTGGGTGGTGCAAAGAACCACATGGTGGTCATGCCCGACGCAGACCTGGACCAGGTGGTCGATGCCCTGACCGGTGCAGCCTACGGCTCTGCTGGGGAGCGTTGCATGGCCATCAGCGTGGCCGTCTTGGTGGGGAATGTGGCCGACCGGATCATGCCTAAGCTTGCCGAGCGGGCCCGTCAGCTCAAGATCATGAATGGGCTTCGCGCTGAGGCGGAAATGGGACCCATCGTGACATCCCAAGCCAAAGCACGGATTGAGGGCTACATCGAGTCCGGAGTCAGGGAGGGGGCAACGCTCTTGGTAGACGGCCGCAATCCCGACACCAGCACAATGGGCGAGGACTGTGCTGAAGGCTTCTGGCTTGGGGGAACCTTGTTTGACCATGTCAAACCCCACATGAAGATCTATCGCGAGGAAATTTTCGGACCTGTTTTGTCCTGTGTGCGGGTCCATGACTTCAGTGAAGCGGTCCAGCTCATCAATGATCATGAATTTGGCAATGGGGTCTCTTGCTTCACTCGGGACGGCAACATCGCTCGAGAATTCAGCCGTCGAATCCAGGTGGGCATGGTGGGAATCAATGTGCCCATCCCCGTTCCCATGGCTTGGCACGGCTTTGGTGGATGGAAAAAGTCTCTTTTTGGAGACACTCACGCCTATGGAGAAGAGGGGGTCCGGTTCTACACCCGACAGAAATCCATCATGCAGCGCTGGCCGGAAAGCATTGAAAAGGGAGCGGAATTTGTCATGCCAACCTCAAAGTGAGGGACTCCTCACACCGCCCTAGACAAATGTGTCACTGCAGCTTGACAAATTGATATGTCTAGTTAAATCTACACACACCCCGAAGGGGTATCCCTTTATATAAGGAGTGTGAAGATGACTGACAAAGAAAAAGTCTGGCCCACGGGCTTGACAGAGGCCGAGTCGGAGGAAATTCACCGTAATCTGATCCAAGGAACCCAGTTCTTCGGGATGATCGCGGCCTTCGCTCATTTGCTGGCGTACATTTATTCCCCTTGGCTGGGTTAAGGAGCGCGACATGATCTACGGAAAAATGTGGTGTGTCGTGAAGCCCTCCGTGGGCATTCCCATGTTCTTGGCGGCAGTTGCCATTGGATCTTTCCTGGTCCACTTGGCCATTACCACCAACACAACCTGGGTGAAGCGCTTCCTCAATGGTGAGCCAGTTCGTTCGGCTGCCGTTGCAGAAACCCCAGGGGCCGCCCCGGCAGCCCCTGCTGCTGTGAAGCGTTAATCGACCGCTTTGCAGAGCTGGCTCTGTTGACCTGAGGATGTCTCTCAGCTCAACAGACCCCAGGCAACCGCTGCTCGCATCATGCGCGAACCCGACCTTGGTCTGACCCCTCGGCGTTTCCGCCTCGCCTCGTCGTTCCTCCCATTTGCAGATGTCGCCACTGCCGACCTCCCACTCAGCCGGCTGCTGAGACTGTCCCTCTTTCAGGTCTCCGTGGGTATGGCCATGGTGCTTCTCCTGGGCACCCTCAATCGCGTCATGATTGTCGAGCTCAAGGTGCCCACCACCTTGGTAGCGATCATGGTGTCGCTCCCGATTCTTTTCGCACCCTTTCGCGCCCTCATCGGATTTCACTCGGATCGTCACCGCTCGGAACTCGGCTGGCGCAGGGTTCCCTACATCTGGCGAGGCACCATGGCTCAGTTTGGTGGCTTTGCCATCATGCCGTTTGCCCTGTTGGTTCTCGCGGGTGCTGGGCAATCTGCCCAAGCCCCCCTCTGGGTGGGCTACCTGGCTGCAGGTGCAGCGTTCCTTTTGGTTGGTGCAGGTCTTCACACCGTTCAAACCGCTGGTCTCGCGCTGGCCACCGACCTCACCGCAGAGCCATCGAAGCCCAAGATGGTCGGCCTCATGTATGTGACGCTCTTGATGGGCATGGCCATGAGCGCCCTCCTCTTTGGGCACTTGCTTGAAGACTATAGCCACGGACGCCTCATTCAAGTGATTCAGGGCGCAGCAGTCACCACGCTGCTCCTCAACACGCTCGCACTCTGGAAGCAGGAGCCGCGAGACCGTGCTCGAGCGGTTCGGCCAATCCAAGACGAACTGGGATTCTGGGAGAGCATCTCGAAGCTGGCCCCCTCGCGCTCCCAGCGCCTCTGGCTGGTCACCGTCTTCGTTGGCACCCTGGCCTTCACCATGGAGGAGGTTCTGCTGGAGCCCTACGGAGGCGAAGTGCTGGGCTTGAGTGTGTCCGCAACCACTCGACTCACGGCCACCCTCGCGCTGGGCAGCCTGGTGGGCTTTTGGTGGGGCTCACAGCGCCTGGGACGAGGCGACTGTCCCTATCAGCTCACCCGCCTCTCCGCTTGGGTGGGTGCACCCGGCTTTGCGCTGGTCATTCTGGCCGCTCCCCTTCACTCCGACCTGCTTTTCTCGGCCGCAGTTTTTGGCATAGGCCTCGGCGCAGGACTCTTCGGGCACGGAACCCTCACAGCCACCATTCTCAGCGCGCCAGAGGGGCAATCCGGACTCGCACTTGGCCTCTGGGGAGCGCTCCAGGCAACTGCAGCAGGACTCGGCATGGCCAGCGGTGGAATCCTGAAAGACGTTGCAGGGAATTTCCTGAGTGCCGGAATGTCCTACGCCATGGTCTATTCTGTGGAGTTGCTGTTGCTGGGCATGACCCTGATGCTTCTCAGAAAAAGAGCTGTACTCGCTTCACCACCCACTCCTCAATAATCCAAGGACCTGATCGTGGACACCAAAGACATCCTTCTGATCCTCTTCATTGTTGTGCTGGTTTTTCAACTGGCGAATTGGTACAACCGTCCTCCTAAGCGCTAATCCTCAACACTGCTTACTCACCTCGAAAGCGAGCCACCTATGTTCGGTCTACCTTTTCTATTTGTGGTCCTGCTGGCCGTGCTCTTCATTGGGCCGCTCATCCACCCCGTCATTCTTCGGAACAAGGGCGTGGCGTTCAGCCGGGAAGCCAAAGAACACCAAACCCTTCTCATCTGGGGCTATCTGCTGGTGATTGGGCTGCTCGTCGCCCAGGCCGTGCAACGGCCTTGGTAAAGCCCCATCACGACCGTTTATAGCGTTTCGGCACAAACGGCAGTCGAGCAGGGGTCAGCGCCAAGCGCTTGCCCCTCACCATGGCAAACAAGGGGTCCTCAGCAGCCTCCGTGTTCACCATCGCCATCAGGATGGGATGGCCCAAGCTGGGCGACACAGTCCCGCTGGTCACCTCCCCGACGGCCTCTCCCACCGCTCGTTCAATCACTGAATGGGCCCGAATGGGCACCGGCTCCCCACTGGTAAAGGCCAGTAAACGCCGAGTCGGATGCCCCCACTGAGCAGCAAGCATGCCTGCACCCGGATACCCCCCTGCCTTGAGCCCCGTGGGGCGCCTTGAGGCCGCAATGCCAAAGGTCAGCCCCGCCTCAACCGGCGAGATGCTGGGCGTCATGTCCGAACCATGCAGCGGCAGTCCAGCCTCCAGGCGCAGCGTATCGCGGGCACCCAGTCCAGCCCAAGCGACATCCTCATGGGCCATCAGCGCGCGCACCACACGCTCCGCATCTTCGGTTGGAATAGAGATTTCATATCCATCCTCTCCCGTATATCCGCTTCGAGTGGTGAAACATGAGGCACCCAGAAGGCAGAGCTCCGCCGCCTCCATAAACTTGAGGCCCACCGCTGCGGGGTCTAGGGCCCCCAAGATGGCCTCGGACCGTGGTCCTTGAAGCGCAATCAGCGCCGCATCTACCCACTCGAATCGAAGGCTTGGCGCCAGACGCTGCATGCGTGCAAAGTCGGCGTCTCGATTGCCAGCATTGACCACCAATCGCACCTCTGACCCCAGCCAGATTGCCATCAGGTCGTCCTCAATACCGCCCTCATCGTTGAGCAGCAGGGTATAGCGCTGCTGCCACTCGGGCCACCCCTGAAAATCAACGGGCAGGATGGCTTCGAGCCCCTCACAGAGCAGTTCTGGCGAAGCGGCGGTGACGCGGATCTGCCCCATGTGCGAGACGTCGAAGAGGCTGGCGGATGCGCGACAGTGCAGGTGTTCGCCCTTCAAGCCCAGTGGATACTGAATGGGCATCTCAAACCCAGCGAACGGACCCATCTTGGCCCCCAGCTCGCGATGCAGATCAACCAACGGAATGTGCCGACTGGTCATGATGCATAGTCCGATACAGGCGGGCAGGTACACACGAGATTGCGGTCCCCGGCCGCGTTGTCAATCCGCTTGACTGAGGGCCAGAACTTCGCCGCTCGGACCCACGGCAACGGGTAGACCGCCACCTCTCGCGAGTAGGGGTGACTCCATTCACCTGCAATCTCGGTGGCGGTGTGGGGTGCTTGCTTGAGGGGGTTATCGGTGCGATCCCAGTGGCCCGAGCGAATCTGATCAATCTCTCCAGCGATCGAGATCATGGCGTCACAGAAACGATCGAGTTCAGCCTTACCCTCTGACTCGGTGGGCTCGACCATGAGCGTATCGGTGACCGGGAAGGACAACGTGGGGGCATGAAAGCCATAGTCCATGAGCCGCTTGGCTACGTCCTCGGCAGTGATACCCAACTCGCCCTTCAGCCCCCGCAAGTCCAGAATGCACTCGTGCGCCACCCGTCCAGACGGACCTGTGTAAAGAATGGGGAAGTGCGGTGCCAGCCGATGCGCCATGTAGTTGGCATTGAGAATCGCAGTCTCTGTGGCCTTTCGAATCCCGCTGGCACCCATCATGCGAATGTAGAGATAGGAGATGGTGGTGATGAGCGCACTGCCAAATGGAGCCGCAGAAACGCTATTGGCCGCGTGGGGGTCCTCAAAAGGATGAACCGGAAGGAAGGGTGCCAGGTGCTTGGCCACGGCAATGGGGCCCATCCCCGGTCCTCCTCCTCCATGCGGAATACAGAAGGTCTTGTGAAGGTTCATGTGACACACGTCCGCGCCAATCTGCCCGGGCTTGGTGAGCCCCGCCTGTGCATTCAGATTCGCGCCGTCCATATAGACCTGTCCCCCCGCGGCATGAATCTGTCGGCAGACCTCCTGAATCGAGGCCTCAAAGACGCCGTGCGTCGATGGGTAGGTGACCATGAGTGCACTGAGCTGTGACGCATGCTGATCAATCTTGGCGCGCAGGTCCGTCAGATCGATGTTGCCCTGCTCGTCGCAGCCGACCACCACAATCTTGAGGCCCATCATCTGGGCTGTGGCGGGGTTGGTGCCATGGGCTGAGGACGGAATGAGACAGACATCGCGGTGCCCCTGTCCGATGGAACGCTGGTACTGACGGATGGCCATCATCCCGGCATACTCCCCCTGGGCACCGGAGTTCGGCTGAAAACTCACCTCGTCAAAACCCGTGATCTCGCAGAGCCAATCACGCAGGTCCTTCAACATCTTTGCATAGCCCCTCGCCTGCTCAGCGGGCACAAAAGGATGAAGACCCGCAAACTCAGGCCAGCTCACTGGTGCCATTTCCGTCGCCGCATTGAGCTTCATGGTGCAAGAGCCCAGCGGAATCATGGAATGAACCAAGGAAATGTCTTTATTCTCAAGACGCTTGAGGTAGCGAACAAACTCAGTCTCGCTCTGGTAGCGGTGAAACACAGGGTGAGTGAGCACGGCGTCTCGGCGCAAGACATTCGCCGAGAGCGATTCGGACACCGAGCTCATCGGCATGTGCCGAAGATCCTGCGCCTTTACGGTGCGACCGCTCAGGACCTCAATGAGGTCTGCCAGATCCGACAAGGTCACGGTCTCATCCAGGGCCACCCCAACAGCCGTGCCGGAGACCCTCAGATTGATGCGGTGAGCAGCGGCGCGCGCGAGCACCAGGCTCTGTTGCTCTCCCAGATCAAACCAGACCGTGTCGAAGAACTGAGTGTGCAAAGGCTTGAGGCCCGACGCTTGGGCGAGGATGCGGGTAAACAGGTTCACGCGCTGAGCAATGCGCACAAGGCCCTGCGGCCCGTGGTAAACCGCATAAAAGCTCGCCATATTGGCCAAGAGAGCCTGTGCCGTGCAGATGTTGCTGGTGGCCTTGTCTCGGCGAATATGCTGCTCACGCGTCTGTAAGGACATGCGATAAGCAGGCTGTCCCGAAGCATCCACAGAGACACCGATGATGCGGCCAGGCATCGAGCGAACCAAATCGGTCTTCACTGCAAGAAAGGCCGCGTGGGGACCGCCAAAACCCATGGGAACCCCAAAACGCTGAGCATTGCCCAGTGCCGCATCCGCGCCCATGGCGCCAGGGGACTTCAGCAACATCAGCGAGAGCAGGTCGCATCCAACCGCAAGGCGTGAACCTGCGGCATGGACCTGTTCTGAGACTGTCTCCAAGGAGAGCACCCGGCCCTGGGTATTGGGGGATTGAACATGCACCCCAAAGGCCGTGGGGAGCTCGGCAGCCAGAACCGAGGGATCCAGGCAGTCACAGACCAGCACTTCGACGTCCAACCAGGCCGCGCGACTCTTGATCACGGCTATCACCTGTGGGTGCACCAGGGCATCGACCAGATAACGTCGAGCCTCCGGTCGTTTGTTAGCCCTCAGGAACATGCCCATGGCCTCAGCAGCGGCAGTCGCCTCATCGAGTAGGGAGGCATTCGCAGTCGGCAGCCCGGTCAGATCGACCACCACCTGCTGGAAGTTCATCAGGGCCTCGAGTCGGCCCTGGGCCACCTCAGCCTGATAAGGCGTGTAGGCGGTGTACCAGCCCGGGTTTTCAAGAAGATTTCGCTTGATGGGCTCTGGGGTGTGGGTGCCGTAATACCCTGCGCCGATGTAGCTGCGCCAGACCTGATTCTGCTCTGCGATGGCTCGCAGTGCGGACAGAGCTTCGACTTCGGTCTCTGGCTGCGGCAGCGCAAGCGGCTCGGGGGAGAGAATGGCCGCCGGAACGGTCGCGTGAACAAGGTCTTCAACAGAGGACACACCCAAGGCGGCCAGCATCGCCTGCCGTTCGGCATGAGAAGGTCCAATGTGGCGTGAATGAAAGGCCTCTGCGTCGAGCAGGCCTTCAAAGGAGTCGACAGGCTCGTGGGCTTGCATGGCTTAAGCCCCCTTGCCAGGACCAGCCGTATAGGCCTCAACTGAGAGAAGTGCGGAGAGTGGATCGGGCTGGGTGGGGCGGATTTTGAAGAGCCAGCCACCGGCATAGGGGGCCTCATTCACCAGCTGGGGCTCTGAGCTGAGTGCGTCATTCACCGCCACCACCTCCCCAGCGATGGGGGCATAGACATCCGATGCAGCCTTGGTGGATTCCACGACGGCACAGGCCTCTCCGGCAGAGACGATGCGCCCCATGGCTGGAAGCTCGACATAGACCAGCTCGCCCAGGGAATCTTGTGCGAGCTCGGTGATGCCTACAGTGATCTCACCAGAATCGAGCTTGGCCCACTCATGGCTTTCGGTGTAACGCAGGTCTTGGGGAAATTGCACAACGGCCTCCAGAGGTTGACACGATGGTGCCCATCGCATGCCCCCCTCTGTCCTTGGCGCCTGAGAGATTGTCCTTCGGCGGGCCGCTCTGAGCGGCCACTCTCCAGAGTGCGCGGTGCTGTTGGTCCTTTTGCCTGAGAGTTTTTGGGGATCTACACCTTCGGCGACGGACATCAGCCCGTTCTCTCCCAAGAGCACCTCTGCGC
>CAMAZF010000011.1 GCA_945862985.1 Bordetella parapertussis
CGCTCGACTGGCCCAGCTGTCTCAGCAGTTTTCGGAGCAGCTGCTCGACAGCACCAATGCAAGCACCGTCCACATCACTGACGAACAGCGGCTGGCCGGCCTCCCCGCTCACGCGTTGGCCGCTGCCAAGGCAGAGGCGGCAAGCCGCAACCTGGAGGGTTGGGTCTTCACCCTTCAGGGACCCAGCCTGACCGCGGTTCAGCAGTTCGCCGACGACCGCGAGCTGCGCGAGAGCCTCTATCGCATGAACGCGAAGAAGGCTTCTGAGCTCGCTGAAGAAGGGCCTGACCATGACAACACGCCCATCATGGGAGAGATCCTGGCCATTCGGCAGGCACAAGCCAAGCTGCTGGGCTTTGCCCATGCCGCGCAGGTCTCACTCGAGCCCAAAATGGCCTCTAGTGCAGAGGAGGTCCTCAAGTTCCTGCGTGAGCTCGCGGCCAAGGCAAGACCCAGCGCAGAGCGCGACCTGGCCGAGCTGCGGGCCTTCGCCAAATCCACACTCCACCTCGATCCTCTTGAACCCTGGGACATCGCCTACGCAAGCGAAAAGCTGCGCCAATCCCGCTACAGCTTTTCAGAGGACGAGGTTCGTCAATACTTTCTCTTGCCCAATGTGCTGAGGGGACTTTTCGGGGTCATTCACAAGCTATTTGGGGCAGAAATCACCCCGTTGATGGGCCTGGCCCCGTCGCCCGCCTGGCACCCCGATGTTCAAATGTTCCAAGTGAGTCGCCGGGGTCATGCGATTGGATACTTCTTTCTGGACCTCTACGCCCGATCCACCAAGCGTGGGGGTGCCTGGATGGATGACAGTCGTGGCCGCAAGCTGCGTGCAGGTCACCTACAACTGCCGATTGCATTGATGACCTGCAACTTCGCGGCGCCCGTGGACGATCGTCCGACCACCCTGACCCATGACGACGTCATCACCCTCTTTCATGAGTTTGGACATGGCCTCCACCACCTACTCACCGAGGTCGACGAACTCGATGTCTCGGGCATCAATGGTGTCGAGTGGGATGCGGTAGAACTGCCCAGCCAGTTTATGGAGAACTTCTGTTGGGAGTGGGACAACCTCTCTCAAATGACTGCTCACATTGACACTGGGGCCTCTCTGCCTCGTGCGCTCTTCGACAAGATGGTCGCGGCCAAGAACTTCCAGAGCGGCCTCTTCACCCTGCGTCAGATTGAATTTGGTCTTCTGGACATGCGCATTCATGCGGAGCTCACTGCCCTCCAATCGGACCAAGCCATGGCTGCCGGTCAGCAGATCATGCAGGTGCTCCAAGAGGTTCGTGACGAAGTGGCCGTGATCAAACCCCCCGCCTACAACCGTTTTCCGCAGAGCTTTGGACACATCTTTGGCGGCGGCTATGCAGCGGGCTATTACAGCTACAAATGGGCGGAAGTTTTGTCTGCGGATGCCTATGCCGCATTCGAGGAGGCTGGAGCGGCCGAATACGAGGCCGTTGGTCGTCGATTCTGGCAAGAGATCCTCTCTCGTGGGGGGGCGCGTCCGGCCATGGACAACTTCAAGGCCTTCCGTGGTCGCGAGCCGAGCATTGAGCCTCTGCTGCGCCACTCAGGACTTCTCGAAGCGGCCTGATGACCAGCCATCCGCCCCGTTCTGCAGTCGTGTTACTCAGCGGGGGGCTAGATTCCGCCACCTGCCTCGCCATTGCGAAGGCCGAGGGCTACGTGGCCCACGCAGTGTCCTTTGATTATGGCCAGCGACACCGGGTCGAACTGAGCTTCGCTGAGCGATTGGCAGAACGACTTCGAGCCGACTCTCATCGTGTCTTGCGAGTGGACCTTCGTCCGATTGGCGGGTCATCCCTCACCACCGACCTTCCTGTTCCCAAACACCGCAGCGCCGATGAATTGGGAAGCGGCATTCCAAGCACCTATGTTCCAGCACGAAACACCATCTTTCTCAGCTATGGTCTCGCGCTCGCAGAGGTCCTGGGGGCGAATCGTCTCTTCATTGGCGTCAATGCCTTGGACTACAGCGGCTATCCTGACTGCAGACCCGAGTTCATTGAGAGCTTTGAGCGCATGGCGAACCTGGCCACTCGCGCAGGCGTTGAGAACGCGGAACCCTTTCGAATCGAGGCGCCTCTGCAGCACCTGAGCAAGGCGGAGATCATTCTGAAGGCCCGTGCTCTTGGACTCGACCCTGACTGGACGCTCAGCTGCTATGACCCGAGCCCAGAGGGCCTGCCCTGCGGAGCGTGTGATGCATGCCTGCTCCGAGCCAAAGGCATGGCGCAGGCAGAGGGGCTGCGCGCATGAGACTCGCCAGCTGGAATGTGAACTCGCTCAAGGTTCGACTGCCGCACCTGTTGGACTGGCTAAAAGAAGCGCAGCCGGATCTCCTGGGCCTGCAAGAAACCAAGACCATCGATGTGAAGTTTCCCCGTGAGGCCATTGAAGCGGCTGGCTATCACGTGGCCTTTGCGGGGCAGCCCACCTACAACGGCGTGGCAGTGCTTGCAAAGGCAGATCGTTTTGAGCCCCTCCAGGACTGGGAGGTGAATGACCCTCACTTTCCTGACGATCAAAAGCGACTCTTGTCGGTCACAGCCCAGCCCAAAGACGGTGGGCATGCCCTCCGATTCATCAATGCCTACATGCCGAACGGCTCTGCGGTGGGCAGCGAGAAATACAGCTACAAGCTCGCCTGGCTCGCGGCCCTGCGAGATCGCCTCTCTGCTGAACTCAGCCACCATCCCCGGCTCGCGCTGGTGGGCGACTTCAACATCGCTCCGGCTGATGCCGATGTGCACGACCCCGCCGCATGGGCCGGACAGATCCTCTGCTCTGATCCCGAGCGATCTGCCCTCCAGGACTTCGTCGCACTCGGTCTTCACGATAGCTTTCGCCAAATCCACCCCACCGCAGAGGCCGCCTTCTCCTGGTGGGATTACAGACAGGCGGGCTTTCGACGCAACCTCGGACTACGGATCGACCTCATCCTCGTCTCCGATGTGCTCCGGTCCGAGTTGAAGGACGCAGGCATTGACAAGGGCCCACGAAAACGTGAGCAGCCATCAGACCATGCACCGGTCTGGGCGGATTTGAGCCATGCCTGACATCTTCTCGCCAACCGCCTTGGCGATTGGCTTCTGGTCCTCTGCCCACTGCCTGGCCATGTGTGGGGGCCTCGCGATGGCGGCCGGGCATACCGCGCGCAGCCGCGGCCACCTCAACGGGTTTCAGCAGAAAGTCGAACTGCTCTTCTGGCAGCTGGGGCGCATCTTGAGCTACGCGTTCATGGGGGCGATGGCCGGCTTTATGGGCGCATTCTTTCTTCAGGCTGCGCCGATCGAATGGGCCAGGACCACTGCCATGGTATTGGCTAACCTGATGCTCATCGGGCTGGGACTCCACCTGTCTCGACTCTCCAATCTCATCCAAAGCCTGGAACAGCTCGGACAGTTTGTATGGCGCTTTTTCGCGCCCTGGGCTCAAGCCACCCTGACCCCCCAGCCGGTTCAAGGCCTCTTACCTGCCCCACCCCTCAGCGTTCGGCTGGCAAAGGCGCTTCGCACCGGTGCCCTCTGGGGCTGGCTTCCCTGCGGACTGGTCTACAGCATGCTGGTGACTGCCTCAGTCACCGGCAGCGCAGGAAAGGGCATGGGGTGGATGCTCTCTTTTGGGCTTGGAACCATCCCGGCCCTCTGGGCGACCTCCGTCTTCTCGCGCAGGCTGCTCACGCAGTTCACCCACGACCGCGTGCGTCAGGCGGCCGGCTTGCTGATCATCGCCTTCGGAGTGTGGGGCATTCTGCGAGCGTTTGAGGTCGTTTCCATTCCGTGGCTCGACGGGTTCTGTCTCACGCCATGACCGCATCGCCCTCTTCGACCCTGCGGTGCTTTCACTGTGGAGAACCCATATTCGGCCATGTGCGCTGGAGCGCGAAGGTTCTGGGCGAGGAGAGGCCCATGTGCTGTGCCGGATGCCAAGCGGTGGCCCAGACCATTGTTCAGGCGGGAGCAGAAGGCTATTACGAGCAGCGAACCGCAGAGGGCGTTGAGCCAGAGGCCCTGGAGCGACTCGCGCCTTGGGCCGACCTCCTAGAGGACCCCTCGTTCCAGACCAGACAGGTCCAAGTCATCCAGCCGGCCGGGGGAACAGGGCACCACCAAACCCAATTGGCCATTGAAGGACTTCGCTGTGGGGCCTGCGCCTGGCTGATTGAACGGGTCTTGATGGGCCTGCCGGGGATGATTTCGGCCCAGGCCAATGCGACCACTGCCCGTCTCACGCTTCGCTGGGATCCAGCACAAACCAATCTGCGCGCGGTCTCCCAGGCCCTCATACGATACGGCTATGCAGCCCTCCCATTGGGTTCTGAGGCGCTCGAGGTGAGCCGGCGGGAGGAAGAGCGCAAAGCGGGCCGAAGGCTTTTCGTGGCCGGGCTTGCGGCAGCGCAGGTGATGATGCTCGCCACCCCGGAGTATGTCGGCTTTGAAGACCTCGACGCTGAGACCATTCAGCTCCTAAGACTGGCGTCTCTCCTCATCACGCTTCCGGCCTTGGCCTACTCGGGCGCCAGCTTCTATCAGTCTGCGTGGCGAGCGCTCTCACAGGGCCGGCTCAATATGGACGTGCCCATCGCCATTGGCCTCACCCTGGCCTTTCTGGGAAGTGTGGCGGGCCTCTTACTCGCCTTCGAGCATGTCTACTTCGACTCCGTGGGGATGTTCCTCTTTCTGGTCCTCGGTGCACGCCAGATTCAGAGCCGAGTGCGCCGGCGAACACTGCAGCGGCGTGAGTCGCTCTCGCGGGATCCACCGAGCCTCGCTCACCGCCTCAGCCCAAACCCTGGAATCGTTGCACCCTGGCAGCTCTCCATTGGCGATCAGATCCGAGTGCCATCCGGTGAACGTCTGCCAGCCGATGCCACCCTCCGGTCCCATCGCGCAGAGCTCGACCTCTCCTCCTTGACGGGCGAACAAGAGCCCATTGCTCGCAACCCTGGAGACCTCCTGCCTGAAGGGTCCGTGAATGTCGGAGCGGATCTGGAGGCCATCGTCTCCAGTGACCCAACATCCGGGACCCTCACACGCCTGGCACAGCTCGCCGAGGAGGCTGCTGCGCAGCGGCCCAATTGGGCGCTCTGGGCGGATCGCATTGCAGCGGTGTTCACTGCCACCCTTCTGACCCTGGCTGCAGGGGTCCTTGGCGTGAGCCTTTTACTCGGCCTTCCCCTGGAAGACTGGCTCCCCAGGCTGATTGCGGTCCTCGTGGTGTCCTGCCCGTGCGCCCTTTCCATTGCTGGTCCTGCGGCCTACTCGGCGGCGCTGGCCCGACTCCTTGAACACGGCATTGCCGTCTCCAAGCCTCAAGCCATTGAATCGGCCTGGGCCCTGACCGACATGGTGTTTGACAAGACCGGCACCCTGACCGACCCTGCGCATTCAGAGGTCCGGGTCCAATGGGCCACCACCCTCAGCCCTGAAGACCACGGGCAATACTGGCGGCTGATCGCAGACCTGACCGAGCTCAATCGGCATCCGCTGAGCCAGGCACTGCATCGAGCTGCCCAGAGCCAGGCGTCCACGCCGTCCTTGGCCCTCGTCCATCGCCAGGTCCATTCCGGACTTGGCATTGAGGGGCTCCTCAACGACGGGCGTCAGGTTCGATTGGGGTCAGGCAGCTATGTGAATGCGCCCCTTGGAAGTGAGTCCAACCTGTATCTGGCCGTTGGGCGAGACGAAGCATTCTCGGTTGTCGCTGCCTTCGACCTCGACGACAGCATCCGGCCAGAGGCCAAGCCGCTGCTCGACTGGCTGGCCCAACGTGGGGTCTTGCGACACCTCCTGAGCGGAGACCGACAGTCCAGAGTGACGCGCGTGGGTGAGGCGCTGGGGCTCTCCCCAGAGAGCCTGTTTGGTGAGCTAAGCCCAGAGCACAAGCAGGCCTACGCCCTGGGCCTTCAGCGAAGGGGCAGAAGGGTGGGCATGGTGGGAGACGGGGTCAACGATGCACCAGTCTTGGCCTCGGCTGACCTCTCGATTGCCATGTGGGGCTCAGCGCCCCTGGCCCAGCAGCAGGCTGACTGCTACCTCCTCCGACCGGGCCTGGCGGGAGTCCAGACCCTCATCGACACTGCCCATCGCACCCGTCGCATCCTGAAGCAAAACCTCATCTGGTCCGTGGTGTACAACCTCACAGCCATTCCGCTTGCGGTGGCCGGGCTGATTTCACCCATCTGGGCAGCAGCGGGGATGTCTGCCTCTTCGCTGCTGGTGATGCTCAATGCCGCTAGACTGCTCGACAGATCATGGAAACACTCCCGCTCCTCATCGGCATCAGTCTCGTCGTCATAGGACTCGTCGTTTGGCTTTTCTTCAGAATGTCGTCGAGCGGCCAGTTTGACGACCTGGAGGCTCCGGCGCGCCGTATCCTCCTGGACGACGATCGCCCTCCTCATCCCCCCGCAGGCACAGAATCCGAGAAGAAATCGGAAAGTTCCGTCTAAAGGCTGAGCGTCTGACTCGGGTTTTCACGGAATTGACCTAGATCAAGGCAATATGCTCTCAGAAGCATATAGTCCAAAAAATAACAATCCGAGGGAGAAATCCGCCATGGCTGCAGTTCTTGACCCCATGGGTCACGCCACCACGCGTTCCGGTGGCCCATCTGACACCGCTCAGACCTACAACTACGACGTCGTTCGACTCTTCGCATACGCGACCGTGCTCTGGGGCATCGTCGGCATGTTCGTGGGGGTCTGGATCGCCGCACAGCTGGCCTTCCCTACTCTGGCCGAGGGTATCTCTTGGCTCTCCTTCGGGCGGCTCCGCCCCCTCCATACCAATGCGGTAATTTTTGCCTTCGGAGGCAACGCATTGCTGGCGACCTCCTACTACGTGGTTCAGCGCACCTGCCACACCCGGCTGTTTGGCGGGCCACTCGCCATGTTCACCTTCATTGGCTATCAGGCCGTGATCGTGCTGGCGGCACTGACCCTTCCCCTGGGGCTGACCTCCACACATGAATACGCCGAGCTCATTTGGCCGGTTGACCTGCTCCTTGCAGTGACCTGGGTGGCGTATGCAATCGTCTTTTTTGGCACCCTCATGACCCGCAAGGTGGAACACATTTATGTGGCCAACTGGTTTTATGGCGCCTTCATTCTGACGGTTGCCCTGCTCCACATCGTTCGCAGCGCTGCCATCCCCATCAGCCTGACGGAGGCCATCCCAGTCTACGCAGGTGTGCAAGACGCCATGGTTCAGTGGTGGTACGGACACAATGCAGTCGGCTTCTTCCTGACCGCTGGCTTCCTGGGCATGATGTATTACTTCATCCCCAAGCAGGCTGAGCGCCCCGTCTACTCCTATCGCCTCTCCATTGTTCACTTCTGGGCGCTGATCTTCACCTACATGTGGGCTGGCCCCCACCACTTGCACTACACAGCCTTGCCAGACTGGACCCAGTCCTTGGGCATGGTCTTCTCTCTCATCCTGCTGGCTCCCTCTTGGGGCGGCATGATCAACGGCATCATGACCATGTCGGGTGCCTGGCATAAGCTGCGCAACGACCCCATCCTGAAGTTCCTGATCGTGTCCGTGTCCTTCTACGGCATGTCGACCTTCGAGGGCCCCATGATGGCCATCAAAACGGTGAATGCCCTGTCGCACTACACCGACTGGACCATTGGTCACGTGCACTCTGGGGCGCTGGGCTGGGTGGGCTTTATCTCCATCGGCTCCCTCTATTACCTCATCCCCCGCCTCGTGGGTCGAACCAGCATGTATTCATCCAAGGCGGTTGAACTGCACTTCTGGATCGCCACCATCGGCATCGTCCTCTACATCGCTGCCATGTGGATCTCTGGCGTCATGCAAGGCCTGATGTGGCGTGCCCTCAATGACGACGGTTCGCTCACCTACACCTTTGTCGAGAGCGTCAAGGCCACGATGCCCTACTACGTCATTCGACTCTCAGGCGGCATCCTCTACCTCTCGGGCATGGTGATCATGGCCTGGAACGTGGTGATGACGGTTCGCAACCCTCAGCCAGTCAACAACAGCATCCCTGCTGTTGCTCACCACGCTTAAGTCGACCCTTCATAGGAATCAAGAACATGGGTTTTCGTCACGAAATCATTGAAAAGCGTCCCACCCTGCTCATCGTCATGACCCTCTTGGTGGTGGCGGTCGGCGGTTTGGTGGAAATTGTTCCCCTCTTCTTCCAGAAGTCCACCACGGAGGCGGTGACGGGCATGAAGCCCCATACGGCATTGGAGCTGGCGGGCCGCAACCTGTACATCCGCGAGGGCTGTGTGGGATGCCACTCGCAGATGATCCGTCCCTTCCGAGCAGAGACTGAGCGCTATGGCCATTACTCCGTCGCGGGCGAGTCTGTCTACGACCGTCCCTTCCTCTGGGGCTCTAAGCGCACCGGACCCGACCTCGCTCGCGTGGGGGGTCGTTACTCCGATGAATGGCATCGCGTTCACCTGGTCAACCCCCGCGATGTGGTTCCAGAGTCAGTGATGCCCGCCTACCCCTGGCTGGAGGGCACTCCCGTCAAGATGCCGCATATTCAGGCACAGATGAAGGGACTCAAAGGATTTGGAGTGCCCTATTCCGACGAACAAATCGCCGCCGCTCCCAGTGAACTCGAAGGCAAGACAGAGATGGAGGCCATGATCGCTTACCTCCAGTCCCTCGGGCTCGCACTCAAGGACAAGCGGTCATGAACGACCTTCACGCAGCGTTAACGACGCTCTTCTTCCTCATCTTCGTCGGCATCATTGCCTGGACCTACAGCAGGGGTCAGAAGCAGAAGATGGACGAGGCCGCGCAGATTCCGCTGCATGACGACGAACCCATTGAACATTCTCGAGGCAAGCAAAATGGCTGACTTCACCCATTCATTCTGGAACCTATTTGTCATCATCGGCACGATCGTGAGCGTGCTGGCCTGTGGTGTTTTTCTCTATTTCCTCTCTCGTACCAAGATCCAGTTCAAAGATGGAAAGGTCGAAACGACCGGCCACGTGTGGGACGAGAACCTCGCCGAATACAACAATCCGCTCCCCCGCTGGTGGATGATTCTGTTCTACCTCACCATCGTCTTTGCCATCGTTTACCTCGTTCTGTTTCCCGGTCTCGGTGACGCCAAGGGCAGCCTGAGCTGGTCATCCACGGGTCAGTACGACAAGGAAGTCGCAGCCGCTCACCAGAAATTTGGTCCCATCTACGCAAAGTACGCTGCAACTCCTATCGAGGAAGTCGCCAAGGATGAGGCGGCCCTGAAGATCGGGCAGCGCATCTTCGTGAACAACTGCGCACAGTGCCACGGCACCGACGCGCGCGGCGGCAAGGGCTTCCCCAACCTGACCGACAGCGACTGGCTGTATGGTGGAGATGGCTTGGCCATTAAAACCGGCGTGCTCGAAGGCCGAATGGGCATGATGCCCCCCATGGCTGATGCGGTCGGTGGTGCAACAGGGGTGGAGAATGTGGCTCACTATGTCCTGAGTCTCTCGGGCAGCGCACATGACTCGGTAAAAGCGACATTGGGTCAGGAACAGTTTGCGGCGTGTGCCGCCTGTCATGGCGCCGATGGAAAGGGCATGGCTGCCATGGGCGCCCCCAACCTCACGGATAAGGTGTGGCTCTATGGTGGGTCTCTGGCCTCCATCACCGAGACCATCAACAAAGGACGTGGTGGGGTGATGCCCGCGTGGAAAGACATCCTGGGTGAGGAACGCTCCCACCTGGTCTCCGCCTACGTCTACAGCCTGAGCAACAAATGACCGAAGGCCCCGCCAATCCGCCGGGCAGCCCGTCTGGCGGGGCTTCCCCATCGGGTGCCGTGGTCGAACAGACTGTTCTGCTGTATGCGCCCGGCAAGAAAATCTATGCCAGGGCGACGCAAGGTCGCTTTAATAGCTGGCGCTGGATCTTTGTTTTCCTGACTCAAGCGGTCTACTACCTTACCCCTTGGATTCAATGGAAGGGTCGCCAGGCGGTTCTCTTTGACCTCGAGGCCCGACGCTTCTATATCTTTGACCTGGTGCTGGTCCCCCAGGACTTCATCTACCTGACCGGCCTTTTGCTGATCTCCGCCCTCGGCCTCTTTTTGTTCACAGCCATTGCGGGGCGACTCTTCTGCGGCTATGCCTGTCCCCAGACGGTCTACACCGAGATCTTTATGCAGGTCGAGCGCTGGATTGAAGGTGACCGCCACGTCCGCATGCGGCGTGACCGAGAGAAGTCTTGGTCTGCTCGTCTGCCCTTGAAGCTCGGGAAATGGACCGTGTGGGCACTCATCGCACTCTGGACCGGGTTTACCTTTGGTGGCTACTTCACACCGATTGATCAGCTTGGACTCGGAGTACTCGCAGGCACACTCGGCTTCTGGCAGAGCTTCTGGATCCTCTTCTACGCGTTCTTTACCCTCATGCAGGCTGGCTTTATGCGAGAGCAGGTTTGCAAGTACATGTGCCCATACGCACGCTTTCAGAGTGCCATGTTCGACCGGGACACCCTGATCGTCAGCTACGACCAAGAGCGAGGAGAACCACGCGGCAAGAGAGCCAAAAACGTGGACCCGAAGTCTGTCGGTAAGGGCGATTGCATTGACTGCGGCGTCTGCGTGGAGGTCTGTCCCACCGGGATCGACATCCGTGATGGGCTTCAGTATGAGTGCATTGGGTGCGGCCTCTGCGCAGATGCCTGCAACACGATCATGGATCGGATGGGCACACCCCGCGGTCTGGTTCGTTACGCCACCCTCAATGCACTGGAGCACCGACTCACGGAGAAAGAGGTTCGACAGCACTTCTTCCGCCCCCGAGTCCTCATTTACGGCACGATTCTCTTGACCGTGACCGTGGCCATTCTGACCTCCCTGGCCATGCGCACCCCACTGAAAGTGAACGTCATTCGAGACCGAGGCGCTCTCGCACGCGAGGTAGAAGGTCAATATATTGAGAACACCTACCGCCTACAGATCAACAACACCAGTGACCGAGCGCATCGATTTGTGATCGTGCCTCACGGAATCAATCACCTCAAGGCAGATGGAGACACGTCAGTGACCGTCGAGGCTGGCGCCGTCAATACAGCGATTGTGAGCGTGCAGCTCCCACTGGCCGATGCAGATGCAATGGCGAAGGGCTCACACAAGATTGAGATTGAAGTGCGTTCCGAGGATGATCGAGCGCTCGCTGTGACGGAGAAGGCCGCCTTCTTCCTTCCACGCTGATGAAACCGCCCTCCATGCCTCCAAGCTCCTCAGGGCACACCACAGCCCCCCGTCATTGGTCCCGTGAGCCCTGGCCCTGGATCATTCTGGGCATGCTGAGCACCGTCGTGGTTGCGAGCTTCATCACGCTCATGATCGCCATGGACACCTCCGACAGCCTGGTTGCCGATGACTACACCAAGCACGGAAAGGCGATTAATCAGCGACTTGAAAAGGACGAGGCCGCTCATCGCCTTGGAGTGGTCCTCACGCCCACGGTCACGCCTCAGGGAGATGGGCTGGTGCGCATTGAGGCTGCACTCCGCATCGCAGATCCATCAGCCACACAGCCGGAGTCTTTGAGGCTCAGCCTCTCTCACCCCACGATCAACAAGCTCGACACTCAGCTCACGCTTGCGCGCCTGCCCTCTGGTGCCTACTTCGTTGTGGTCGCTCCCCCAAAGCCTGGACTTTGGCACGCGTCTTTTGAGAGCCCAGACGGCACTTGGAGGGTACGAACCAGACTTGAAATTTCGCCATAGACTGCCTTATAAACATGAAAACAAAGGAGACATCCATGGCCACCGAGATCCCCATTCAAGAAGGCGTGCGAGACCCGCGTTTAACCCCATGCATGGCACGTGCAGCCATGAGCATTGCTTGGCCCTCTTTCCTCGCGGCTACCGCTCTCACGGGTTTGTTCTTCTCGTCCGTCGATCCCAACGAGCTCGTGATTTTTGGTGTTCCCCTCGACTTGGGACGGCGTGAGGCCTATGGGCTGGGATTCATGATTTTCTGGGGGTTTGCGGCACTGGCAAGCTCCATGACTTACCTGCTGGCTCGCCCCCCCAAATCAGAGCCCCAACCCTACGTGCCCTACTCCGCCTCTAAACCGAGAGCCTGAATCTTGCGCGTGATGGTGTTGCGGCCCACCTGCAGCACCTGAGCGGCCTCGAGACGGCGTCCGCGGGTGAGCTTGAGGGCCGTCCCGTAGACCGCAGTTTCAAAAAGCCGCTCCCAATGGGCCATTTCTGCCTCGGAGGCATGGCTCGGGTCTCTCTGAGCACGCTGAATCGCCTCTGCCACCGCCTGGACCAGGGGCTCAATCCAGAGTTCATCCCCTCGAGTACCAGAGACAACAGCTGCGGTCTGCTCTGGCGCTAAAGCAGATGGACTTGGCGCAGTCTGGGGACGCTCATGTGCACGATCTCGGAACTCCAGAGGTAAATCGTCGATCTCCACCCGTGGGCTCGGGGCCATGACCGTCAGCCAATGGCAGAGGTTTTCCAGCTGACGTACGTTTCCTGGAAACGGGTGCGCACGGAGTGCATCCATGGCGGCTGGCGAGAGCCTCCGGACTTCACTGCCCAGCTGGCGCGCAGAGCGATCCAGAAAATGCCTGGCGAGATCGGGGATGTCTTCAGCTCGCTCACGCAGAGGCGGCAAACGCAGCCGAATGACATTGAGGCGATGGAAGAGGTCCTCTCGAAACTTTCCATCCGCCACCCGCCGCTCAAGGTCTTGATGAGTCGCCGCAATTACGCGCACGTTGGCCTTGAGTGGCTGATGCCCTCCGACCCGGTAATACTGCCCGTCAGACAGGATGCGCAAGAGACGCGTCTGTAGATCGAGCGGCATGTCCCCAATCTCGTCCAGAAACAATGTGCCACCCTCTGCCTGCTCAAAGCGCCCCCTTCGCTGCGCCTGAGCACCCGTGAAGGCACCCCGTTCATGGCCAAAGAGTTCAGACTCGAGCAAGTCCTTCGGAATGGCAGCCGTATTCAGAGCAACGAAGGCACGATCGGCTCGAGGACTGTGTCGATGGAGCGCCTGCGCAACCACCTCCTTTCCAGTGCCTGACTCACCCGTGATCAAGACGGTGGCAGTGGATTGAGAAAGACGCCCAATCGCGCGAAACACGTCCTGCATTGCGGGGGCCTGACCCAACATCTCGAGCACTGCAGTGGTCTTCGGCGCATCCCCTCCGGCGAGGTTCTGTCCACGCTGACAGGCCTTCAAGATCAGTGCAGTGGCATCATCTACATCGAAGGGTTTCGGAAGGTACTCATAGGCTCCGCCTTGGAAGGCCGAGACCGCGCTGTCCAGGTCAGAGAAGCCCGTCATGATGATGACCGGCAGCTCAGGCAGTCGCGCCTTCACCTGCTCGAGCAGCTCCAGGCCCGTGTCTCCAGGCATACGAATGTCCGAGACCAGCACCTGGGGCACATCCTCGGCCTGCAGGGCCTTCATAACATCCTGGGCATTCTCAAAGAGCCTGCAAGGCAGCTCGGCGCGACGAAGTGCTCGCTCTAACACCCATCGAATCGATGCATCGTCGTCGACGATCCAGACTGGCTTCATAGTGATTTGGCTCCCTCAGTCGCAAGCGGTAAAACAATCTCAAACACGGATCCGGCGGTCGTACTGCTGCAACTGATCGCACCTCCATGCTGATGCACAACCGTCTGAGCAATAGTCAAGCCAAGCCCGTGGCCTTGCGGATGCCCAGACACCAAAGGATCGAAAATCTCCTCGCGAATGGCCTCGGGAATGCCTGGGCCATTGTCGGAAATCGACAAGGCAATCGCGAGTCGATGCCGACGTCGGTGCAGCGTGACCTGGCGCGCTGCACGCGTTCGAAGCACAATTCTCCCCACCTCAGTGCGCTGGCTGCTCGAGGCCTCGAGTGCCTGTGCAGCATTTCGCACGATATTGAGCACCATCTGAATCAGTTGCTCCAGATCGCCCTCGATCTCGGGAAGGCTCGTATCGTAATCTCGGCGTACCTCAAGCTCCTGAGAAAACTCTGCCAGGACCAGTCGACGCACGCGCTCCAGCACCTCGTGAATGTTGACGGGATGGCGATTCTGACTCCGACGCACAGGGGCCAGCATGCGGTCGACCAGAGACTGCAGCCGATCGGATTCTTTGATGATGACCTGTGTGTATTCACGCAGGCCCGCACTGGGGAGCTCAGCGTCTAGCAGCTGGGCCGCTCCGCGAATCCCGCCAAGCGGGTTCTTCACTTCATGTCCCAGATTCCTGAGCAGTGATTGGTTCCGCTGAAGCATCTCTGCCTGTCGCTCCTCACGGTCGATTCGGTGAAAGGCATCTGGGTCACGAAGCTCGACGGAGGCCATCAGGCCCCGCTCTGCGATGGTGTGAATGGTGGTATCTAGCAAAACCGTGCCGCGCAGCCCACCACGCCATGGAAGATGCTGCCGAAAGATACTGTGCTCCCCAGACCACGCTCCAGCGAAGGCCTGCTCTGCGCTCGCTGCATCCGCGATGAGACCCTCAATATCCGCCCCCGTGAGCTGTACCTCAGAGAGTCCGAGCAGAGACTGCGCGGGTGAGTTTGCGTATGCAACCTGACCACGGCTGTCAACCAGCATGACAGCGGTGCTCAGGAGATCGAAGAGACTGTAGTCAGCCATGGGCTAAAAAAAAGGGGGCGACGCGCGCCCCCTTCTCTCATGCCTCATCGAGCGCTTAGGCCGAGTAGTACATATCAAACTCAACAGGGTGCGTCGTCATGCGGAAACGCGTGACTTCATCCATCTTGAGGTTGATATACGCATCGATCATGGCGTCGCTGAACACGCCACCACGGGTGAGGAACTCACGATCGTGGTCGAGACACTCCAACGCCTGATCCAGAGAGGAGCAAACGGTGGGGATCTTTTTGTCTTCCTCGGGAGGCAGATCGTAGAGGTTCTTGTCGGCGGCATCTCCCGGATGAATCTTGTTCATCACGCCATCCAGACCAGCCATCATGAGCGCTGAGAATGCGAGATATGGGTTGGCCGTGGGATCGGGGAAACGAACTTCAATGCGGCGACCCTTGGGACTGGCCACGTAAGGGATGCGAATCGAAGCAGAACGGTTACGGGCAGAGTAGGCCAGTTTCACCGGAGCCTCAAAGCCAGGAACCAGGCGCTTATAGCTGTTGGTGCCTGGGTTGGTGATGGCGTTCAACGCACGAGCGTGCTTGATGATGCCGCCGATGTAGTGCAGGGCAAACTCAGAGAGCCCAGCGTAGCCATTGCCCGCAAACAGATTCTCGCCGTTCTTCCAGATGGACTGGTGGACGTGCATGCCGGAGCCGTTGTCGCCCACGACGGGTTTGGGCATGAAAGTAGCCGTCTTCCCATAGCTGGCCGAAACGTTGTGCACCACATACTTCAGGATCTGCGTCCAGTCTGCACGCTGAACCAGCGAAGAGAACCTGGTGCCAATTTCGCACTGACCGGCACCAGCAACCTCGTGGTGATGGACTTCAACGGGCACGCCCATCTGCTCCAGGATGAGACACATCTCGGAGCGGATGTCTTGGAAGGAATCGACGGGAGGAACCGGGAAATAGCCGCCCTTCACCGCGGGACGATGCGCGAGGTTGCCGCCTTCGTAATCAATGCCGGTGGACCAGCTGGCCTCCTCAGACTTGATCTTGACGCCACAGCCTGCCATGTCAACGTTCCAGGTGACGCCATCGAAAATAAAGAACTCTGGTTCTGGACCAAAGTAGGCGACATCGCCAATTCCAGATGATTTCAGAAAGGCTTCAGCGCGCTTGGCGATGGAGCGGGGATCAAGATCGTATCCCTTGCCATCAGAGGGCTCCACCACGTCGCAAGTGATGTTCAGAGTGGACTCTTCGCGGAAAGGGTCCATCACGGCGGTCCCTGCATCGGGCATCAGCAGCATGTCTGAGGCCTCGATGCCTTTCCAACCCGCAATAGATGAGCCGTCAAAGGCGTGACCAGACTCAAACTTGTCCTCGTCGACCTGGTGGGCAGGAACAGAGACGTGCTGCTCTTTGCCGCGCGTGTCGGTGAAACGGAAATCCACGAACTTGACCTCGTGGTCGGAAATCATTTTCAAAACATCTTTGGCGCTGGCCATTGAGAGCTTCTCCTGGTGTTCTAAAAGGTCTAAGAAAAACGTCTGAGTTCGGGAGGATACTGTGCAGATTCTGTGCCAGCGTCCAAGCGGGCGATTTTTTGAAGCCCCCTGACGGGAGACCCCGCGGACGCACCATTATTGTGCCACTATCTGCACCAATTTGGATTTTTTTGGTTTATTTTGGTGCATAAACAGCAGCTGGAGATCACTCAACAGATCGAGCCCTCGCCCCGTGGGTCGCCAACGAGGCGAGCGCTTCTCCATGAGCCCGAGGCTCTGAGCCTGAGACACCCCCGCGAAGAGATCCTCCAAGGGGCGACCCGTCTGCTCCACATAACGCACGGGCTCAATGCCGTCGACCAGCCTGAGTGCATTCATCATGAACTCAAAGGCGAGGTCTTCCTCCCGAATCCACTCCGTCCGCCGATGCCCTCCGTCCCCCAACTGAACGGCCTCCATGTATTGCGAGGGGGCGCGAAGACACCACTGGCGCATGGTCCCCCGCTCCGGCAGACGCAGTTTGCTGTGGGCCCCGGCTCCAATGCCCAAGTAATCACCAAACGTCCAGTAATTCAGGTTATGGGCACATCGCTCACCTGGTCTTGCGTAGGCAGAGACCTCGTATCGATGTAGCCCCGCACGCTGAATGCGAGCGATCAATGCATCCTGCATATCGCCAATGAGGTCGTCGTGAGGAAGCACCGGGGGATGTCGCGCGAACTCGGTATTGGGCTCCACGGTGAGCTGATAGAGCGAGAGATGTCCAACACCAGCCGCCAGGGCTCGGTCCACATCCTGGAGTGCCTGCTCCAAAGTCTGACCCGGGAGCCCATACATCAGGTCAATATTCACGCGATCAAAAACCGCGCGAGCCGCCAACGCCGCATCCCACGCCTGCTCAGGATTGTGAATACGACCGATGCGCGCCAGATGCTCAGCCGAAAAGGTCTGCACCCCAAGAGAGAGGCGCGTGATGCCAGCCTCCCTCAGCGCATGAAACTGTCCATCCTGCGCCGCGCCCGGATTCGCCTCAAGGGTGATTTCGCAGCCCGGTGACACTCGAATACGGGCACGAATATCTGAGAGCAATCTCGCAATGCCCTCAGGAGAGATCAGGTTAGGTGTGCCCCCGCCAAAGAAGATGGTCTCGACCGAGCGCCCCCACACCGTGGGGAGTGCCTGCTCAAGATCGAGCACGAGGGCATCGAGATAGGCCCGCTCCGGAAGCTGCCCATCCACCCCAATGCCGTGAGAATTAAAGTCGCAATAGGGACACTTGCGCACGCACCACGGCATGTGCACATAGAGCCCAATTCCACTCATGCGTGAGACCAGCTCGCAAGCATGGCACGGGCAGCCTGCCCGCGGTGACTGAGCGCATTCTTCTGTTCAACACTCATCTGGGCTGCGGTGCATCCGCGCTCAGCGTCGAAGAAGACGGGGTCATAACCGAACCCACTCTCACCCTGAGCGACCAGACTGATCTGTCCATGCCAACGGCCTTGCGCAATCAGAGGCAGTGGATCATCGGGGGATCGAATGGCCACCAACACACAGATGAAGGAGGCCGACCGGAGCCCCTCCGGAACCTCCCGCATCTGTTCGAGAAGCCACCGCCAGTCGTGATCGGATGTCCTCACCCCTGGCCGACCAGCGAGTGCATCCACCATCAATCCAGAATCGTCGGCCAACGCGGGAAGGCCAGTGATCAAGCTGGCGTGCCGCGCCTTGGCAAGGGCGTTCTCGACGAAACCAAGAAAAGGCTCCTCACAAGACTCAACCCCAAAGGCAGACTGAGGCTGAATATCCAGCTCCAACGGAGCCAACAGACGCGACAGCTCTCGCGCCTTGCCTGAGCTGCTGGTCGCCAACACCCAGGGACGCGGGCTCATTTCTCGAGCCCTGCCTCCAACTGATCCGGGTTCTGCATCAGCATCGCCTGCAGTCCATGGAGTCTTACCAGACCAGCCGTTCCAAGATCGACTAGCCGGTCAAGCTCATTCCGTGAGAACGGCTTGCCCTCCGCAGTCCCTTGGATTTCGATGAGCCCCCCGCTGGCTGTCATGGCCAGATTCAGGTCTGTGTCGCAGCCGGAATCCTCCTCATAGTTCAGATCCAGCATGGGCTCACCGGAGACAATCCCGACGGAGACCGCAGCGACCCGATCGAGCATGCAGGCCGTCAGCCCCGCTGAATGAAGGGCATCAAAGAGGGCTAGGCAGGCGCCCGTGATGCTCGCCGTTCGGGTCCCACCGTCGGCCTGCAGCACATCACAGTCCAGCGTGATGGTCCGCTCGCCCAGCGCGCCGAGGTCGATCACGGTCCTCAGGCTGCGGCCGATCAGTCGCTGAATCTCGAGGGTTCTTCCCCCCTGTTTCCCACGCGCAGCCTCTCGATCACTTCGCGTGTGGGTTGATCGCGGCAGCATGCCGTACTCTGCAGTCACCCAACCCTGCCCCTTCCCCTTCAGAAAGCTCGGAACACGCTCCTCAATCGAGGCTGTGCAGAGCACTTGAGTGCGTCCGAAACTCACCAGAACCGACCCTTCGGCATGACAGGTGAATCGTCGCTTGAGGGTGACGGGTCGCAGGGCATCAAGGGTCCTTTGGTCGGACCGAATCACGAGGGACATGGGGTTCTCCGTTTCCACTGTTTGGGCGCACTACAATACAGCGCTATGACGATTCTAAGCATGACGGGCTTCGGCTCCGCCGCAGGAGAGACGCCTCTGGGTATGGCCACCGTTGACGTGCGAACCGTCAACAGCCGGTTCTTTGAGTTCACCGCACGCATACCCGACGACCTGCGTGGCTCGGTGGAATCGAACCTGCGAGACCTCGCACAGCGCAGCATCAGCCGAGGAAAAATCGATCTGCGCATCTCCATCGCACGAAACGATCAGCAGGGGCGGCTCCACGCGATCGACCTTGAACGCGTCGCGGAGATCGCGGACGCCCTTCGGCAGATCCAGAGTCTTCCTCAAGGGGCTGACCTTGTTCAGCCGATGCCGCTTTCCGACCTCCTTCGCTGGCCCGGCGTGATGGCTCAGAACCCAGCAGACCCTGGGCAGGTTGAACATGCCATACGCACGATTGCTGGAGAGGCCTTCGAGGCATTGCAGGCGTCTCGCGCGCGTGAGGGAGAGCGATTGGCGCAGCTGATCACTGACCGGCTGCTCACACTTGAGGCCCTGGCTGCGCAGGCACAGGAGCTGATGCCAGAGGCCATGGCTGCGCTGCGAGAGAAGCTCAGCCAAAGACTCCACGAAGCCTTTGAGGGTCTCAGCGGCGCTGACTTTCATGCAGCACTCGCTGAGCGGATTCGCGCAGAGGCGCATGCGGCTTCGATTCGAAGTGATATCGCTGAAGAGATCGACCGACTCCGAGCCCATATTCAGGAAACTCGACGCACCCTGGTGTCCCAACAGCCCGTGGGTAAGCGCCTCGATTTCCTAGCCCAGGAGCTCAACCGCGAGGCCAATACCTTGGGCTCCAAGGCGGCGAGCCTCTCTCTGAGCCAGACCGCGATGGACTTGAAGGTCTGCATCGAGCAGATTCGGGAACAAGTTCAGAATCTTCAATGAGCACTTGGAAGGACCGCACCATGCCTCCATCAAGTCAGGGCCGCCTCTTCATCGTCTCCGCGCCCTCGGGTGCAGGCAAGACCAGCCTCGTCAAAGCCCTGCTCGAGGACCCCAGCAACCAGATTCAGTTGAGTATTTCCACCACCACACGCCCTCCTCGCCCCGGCGAGTCACACGGCCGTGAATACTTCTTTACGAGCCGCGAGGCGTTCATCGCCCAGACCCAGGCCGGAGCCTTTATTGAGTGGGCCGAGGTACATGGCAACCTCTACGGCACCGCCAAGAAAACCATCGCTGACGCATTAGGCCGCGGAGAGGATCTGCTGCTTGAGATTGATTGGCAGGGCGCTGCGCAGGTTCGAGCGCAATTTCCAGAGCAGGTGGTCAGCATTTTCATCCTCCCCCCATCCCTCGAGGAGCTTCGTCGCAGGCTAGAGACGCGGGGCCAGGATTCTGCAGAAGTGATCGATGCTCGGTTAAGGGCTGCTCAGGCCGAAATGGAGCACGCGACTGAGTTCGATCATGTTATTATGAATCAAGACTTTAGCGTGGCTTTGCAGGCGCTCAAGGCGCTGACTCAGACCCACGCAACCCCCTGATAAAAGGACCTTTCTAATGGCTCGTATCACTGTTGAAGACTGCCTGGCGCAAATCCCAAATCGTTTCGAACTCGTGCTCTCGGCCGCCTATCGCGCGCGTCAGCTTGCCCAAGGCGCTACCCCCAAGCTCGACTCCAAGGACAAGCCCACCGTCACTGCCTTGCGTGAAGTTGCGGCTGGACTCGTTGGGCGTGAGATGCTGCGTAAGGTGCCCATCTAAGCACTTTGCCCAAATCCATCGAGGCGCTCCTCAGCGCAACCTCTTACCTCGACTCTGATGACCGCGCCCTGCTCTGCAGGGCTTATGAGTTCGGAGAGCATGCTCACGCTGGCCAGTTTCGCCAGAGCGGCGAACCTTACATCACCCACCCCCTTGCAGTCGCTGGCGTCTGTGCTCATTGGCAGCTCGACATTGACGCCCTACGCGCTGCACTGCTCCATGACACCGTAGAAGACTGCGGGGTCTCACACGACACCATCGCCGGGACTTTCGGGCCGACTGTCTCTGCGCTCGTCAGGGGCCTCACGAAGCTCGATCAGCTTGAGTTCCAGTCACGTGAGGAGGCCCAGGCCGAGAACTTTCGCAAGATGTTCATGGCCATGGCCGATGATGTCCGCGTCATTCTGATCAAGCTGGCCGATCGTCTCCACAACATGCGAACGCTCGCAGGCGTGGGCCAAGCCAAAAGGGCTCGGGTGGCGCACGAGACGCTGGAGATCTACGCACCCATTGCACATCGGCTTGGTCTCAATGAGGCCTACCGTGAGTTTGAAGACCTCTGTTTCGCCGGCTTGTATCCCAGGCGACATCGCGTTCTTCAGCAATCGCTGCTCACCGCCCGTGGCAACCGAAAAGAGGTCGTGAATCGACTCACCGAACAGATCATCGAGCACCTCCCCAAATTCGGACTCCAGGCTGAGGTGAGCGGGCGGGAAAAGAGCCTCTTTTCCATCTATCAGAAAATGCGAGAGAAACATCTCTCCTTTGCCGAAGTCCTGGACATATACGGATTTCGAGTCACCGTGGACACCATCCCCCAGTGCTATCTCGCACTCGGCGCGCTGCATGCGCTCTATAAGCCATCGCCTGGGCGATTCAAAGACTACATTGCGCTGCCGAAATCGAATGGATACCAATCGCTACACACCGTGGTGATTGGCCCCTATGGCACCCCTCTGGAGTTTCAGATTCGAACCCGCGGCATGCATCAAGTGGCAGAGGCTGGGGTTGCGGCCCACTGGCTCTACAAGGAGCAGGCCCAAGAGGTGAGCCCCCTCCAGCAGAAGGCTCACGAATGGATGCAGTCTTTGCTGGCAGTCCAGACCACGGAGCCCAGGGAGTTTCTCGACCACCTCAAGATCGACCTCTTCCCCGACGTGGTCTATGTCTTTACCCCGAAAGGCGCCATCAAGGAGTTGCCCCGAGGTGCCACGCCAGTGGACTTTGCCTACACCGTCCACACAGACGTCGGAAACCACTGCGTGGGTGCGCTCATCAATGGCCAATCCAAGCCACTGGATGTCGAGCTACGCAATGGGGATGTCATCAAGATCGAGACACGTCCAGACTCTGTTCCGCACCCCGGTTGGCTGGGTTTCGTGAAGACCGCGAAGGCAAGAGCCGAGATTCGGCACGTGCTCAAAACGACCACTCAGGAGCGTGCCATCAGCTTCGGGCGTCGGCTGCTC
Organism: Bordetella parapertussis; assembly: GCA_945862985.1. GTDB lineage: Bacteria > Pseudomonadota > Gammaproteobacteria > Burkholderiales > Burkholderiaceae_A > Hahnella > Hahnella lacustris. The sequence goes on from CAMAZF010000011.1 coordinate 21,991, forward strand.
GACCATGCGGTTCGAGCCCTCGGCGCGAAGGGCTTAGATGACGAGTGCCTTCAATGGGACATGGTCTGGCACGAGATGCCCGCGAATGATCGAGAGAGTCTCTTCGCATCGATCGGGCTGGGACACAGCCTGGCCAACGTGGTTGCCCGCAGACTCCTAACCAACACCAACGAACCCTCGAATACGCGACGAGAGCGCCGCCTCAGTCCCTTTGCAGAGCGTGCGCTCAAGCTCTCCGCCGAGCACCTCACGCACGAGGAGTCGGGCATCACCATCAATGGGTCAGAAGGAACTGCGGTTCAGTATGCCCACTGCTGTTACCCCATCGCCGGCGACAATGCCTGCGGACATATGCGCGGGGGCACGGGTCTGATGGTACACAGAGCCAGTTGCCTGACAGCCAAACGGCAAAGGGCGAAGGAGCCCCAACGCTGGGCCGACATTCATTGGGGCGAGCCCATGCACCGCACCTTCGAAACCCACCTTGTGGTGGATGTCACAGACTCCCCTGGCGTCTTGGCCCTCGTGGCAGCAGCCATTTCCACGGCCAATGGAAACATTCTCGACCTTCGCATTGAGCGGCAAGGGACCGGATTTCCGTCGATGCACATTGCCATCGAGGTCAAAGACCGGCATCACCTCGCCGAAGTTTTGCGCAAGATTCGGCGCACGAGCTCCGTGACCAAAGCAAGCCGCGCGAGTCGAGTGGGTCATTCAGAGCGGATCGTTCAAGGCGTGCGCCCCGGCATGTAGGCCTTGTTCAGGCCCCAGCAATGGTCATGGAATCGATGAGGATAGAACCACAGGTCTTGTTCCCTCGAATCACCTCATCTGCACCGACCGCCACAATCCCTTTAAACATGTCCTTGAGGTTCCCCGCAATGGTGACCTCCTCGACAGGGTGTTGAATCTGGCCGTGCTCAACCCAATATCCAAACACGCCTCGGGAATAGTCGCCCGTCAGTCCATTGACGCCTTGGCCCATCACCTCGGTCACCAGCAGTCCTCTTCCCATTTGCCGCAGGAGGGATTCGAGATCATCTGAGGCCCGAGTCTTGCGACTTGAAAACCTCAGGTTATGAGAGCCGCCTGCGTTTCCAGTGGTCTTCATTCCCATCTTTCGGGCGGAATAGCTCGAGAGGAAATAACCCGATACGGTTCCACCGTCGATCACTCTGCGCGCGCGAACCTTGACACCCTCGTCGTCGAAGGGGCTGCTTCCCGCCCCCAAGGGAACAAAAGGATCCTCGTCCAGCATGATCTCCTGAGGGAAGATCTGCTCCCCCATCGAGTCCAGCAGAAAACTGGCCCGACGATACAAGGCCGATCCGCTCAGAGCTTGAACCAGCGCACCCACCAGCCCGATAGCCAGTGGTGCCTCAAAAATAACGGGGCAGGTCATGGTGGGAATTCGGCGAGCCCCCAAACGAGAGAGCGCGCGACGAGCGGCATACTCTCCGATTCGGCGAGGGTCTCCCAGCGCGGCTGGATCACGGCTGGTTCCGTACCAGTCATCCCTTTGCATCGCATCACCCTGCTGGGCGATGGGGGCCACGCTGAGCCAATGGCGGCTCGAGGGAAAGCCTCCCATAAAACCGCGGCTGTTGGCCATCACAAACTGACCGTGGTTCGCCGATACCGATGCTCCGTCGCTGTTGCGAATCAGTGGACTCACTCCACGAGCGGCAGACTCACAAGCCAAGGCAAGGTCTGCAGCCGCGTCGGCCTCAATCGACCAAGGGCGATAGAGATCGAGCGTTCGAGGGCTGGTCTCGATGTCTTCTGCATCGGGGAGCCCCGAGAAAGGATCTTCTGCAGTAAAGGACGCCAGATCCGCCGCGCGACGCACTGTTTCCAAAAGCGCGTCCTCACGCAGGTCTGCACTGGTGGCATGTCCTTTCCGATGACCCTTATAGACCGTGATGGACGCCGCCCGATCTCTGGTGCGCTCGATGGTCTCGAGCTGGCCCATGCGGGCGGTGACCGAGAGGCCACTGTGCTCCGAGACCTCAACCGAGGCATCACTCGCGCCCTGCTCGCGTGCCATTTGAAGGAGGGTCTGGGCCGCCGACTCGAGTTGGGCGGGCTCATAGAAAAAGGAGGATTTCGATGGAGAGCTCATGCGGCAGAATATTGCCATGAACAGCACCGACCGACTCAGAGACCCCACGACCACCCGAATTGGCCTGATCTCCATCAGCGATCGAGCCAGCGCGGGCGTATACCCCGACGAAGGGCTCCCATCGCTCAGACAATGGCTCACACGGGCACTCACCAGCCCTTGGACCTGCCTGGAACGCCTGATCCCTGATGAGCAAGAGCAGGTCTCTCAGACGCTCATCGACTTGGTCGACCACGAGCGTTGCGACCTCATCCTAACGACCGGGGGAACAGGCCCATCTCCCCGAGATGTGACCCCAGAGGCCACCCTCGCAGTGGCAGACAAAACGCTGCCAGGATTTGGAGAGCAGATGCGCCAGATCTCTCTGCAATTTGTGCCCACAGCCATCTTGTCTCGACAAGTGGCCGTCATTCGCAAACAGTCACTCATCATCAACCTGCCTGGCCGGCCACGTGCGATACAGGAGACCCTAGAGGGGCTCCGAGATGCAGAGGGCAAGGTGGTGGTGCCCGGAATCTTCGCGGCTGTGCCCTATGGGCTTGAACTGATTGGGGGGCCCAGCCTCTTCACAGATCCTGCGATTTGTCAGGCGTTTCGGCCCAAGAAATAAGCCTCGAGGCGGCGAACGCCTTCACTGAGAACGGGGATGGGCTTTGGAAATGAGACCCGGACCATGCGCTCGGGAGCCTGTGCTGTGAAATCCCGCCCGGGCGCCATGAGCACACCCAGTTCATCGCAGACCTGTTCGCAGAACCGCGCACTGTCCGTGGTGTGAGCGGAGAGGTCGCAGTACACGTAAAAGGCCCCCTGCGGCAACGCAGGAACCTGAAACCCAATCGCTTGAAGCGCAGGCACCAGATACTCCGCCTGGGCCGCATAGGCGTCTCGATAGCGGTCTACGATCTGACGGGTCTCAGGTGTGAAAGCCGCGAGCGCAGCCTTTTGCGAGAGCACGGGCGGAGAGATAAAGAGGTTCTGGGAGAGTCTCTCCAGTGCTGGGATCATGCCCAGGGGCGCCACCAGCCAGCCCAGCCTCCAGCCCGTCATGGCATAGGTCTTTGAAAAACTATTAATGGAAATGACGCAGTCATCCATGCCCTGACGCAGATGCAGCAGCGACCGCGCGGGCTGGCCATAGACCAATCGAAGGTAAATCTCGTCGGCAAGCAGCCACCCCCCCAAGGAGCGGACCGCGTCGATCACCCCTTGTGCCTGACCCTCGGGAATGAGCGTTCCCGTCGGATTAGAGGGCGTCGCAAGGAGCAGCGCCCGAGTCTTGGGGCCCCATGCCTCACGAACCACCTCAGCCGTGGGCTGAAACCCGTGCTCAGCGGACAGCAAGAGTGGCTTGGCCACCCCGCCAAGGGCCTCAACGAAGGCTCGGTTGCAGGGATAGCCGGGATCCGGAATCAGGACCTCATCGCCCGGATCTATGACTGCAGCCAAGGCCAGCAAAAGCGCCGCAGAGGCACCTGCGGTCACCACCACCTGCTCGGGGGAGACCTGGATCAGGTCTCGCTCGTGATAGTCGAGTGCGATGCTCGCTCGAAGTTCGGGCATACCCAAGGCGGAGGTGTAGTGAATGCGATTCTCCACCAGCGCACGCTGAGCGGCCTCAACCACCGGGGCAGGCGTTGGGAAATCTGGTTCGCCGACCACAAGGTTCACAAGGCTTCCCAAGGATGGAGGCCTTCGGGCGGCACGCGACAGAATTTCCATCACGTAGAACGGCTGAATCTGATGGGCACGCTGGGAGAGAGAGGGATGCATACCGCTCATTCTCTCACCGCACTGCGGACTCCAGTGAGCCCTCGAATGAAGGCAAGCACGCGATTGAGCGTGGAGTGATCTGCCAACTGGACCTCGACTCGAATGCTCAGATCCCCAGCGCGCCTCTGACTGGCCAGACGGAGAATGGGAACCTTCTCTCGAACCAGCCCATCCGTCACCTCCTTGAGGAGACTGTCGCTCGCCTCCGCGGAAATGCGAATGGCAGCCTCATACCGTCCGTCAGAAGTTGACGCGTCACCCCAACTGGTTTCAATCATTCGATCTGGGTTGGCCAGCATGAGGCGCTCGGCAGCCGGACATCCCCTCCGATGAATGGAGACGCCCTTCCCCCTCGTGACAAACCCCACGATGTCATCGGGAGGCAGCGGCCTGCAGCACTTGGCCATGGAGGTCAGTAGTCGATCCACACCCAAGACCAGAACGCGGCTCTTGGACGGCTGAACGCCACGCGTGCTCCATCGAAGCGGTCCCGCGTCGACCTCCTGAGGAGTCCCACGCGGCTCAGCCCTCTCGGGCTTCTCCTCTCGATCGTCTCGTTCCTCCTCCTGCGCGTGAAACCAGGCTCGTACCTTGGCGCGAGCCCGACTGGACACCAGATACCCGGATTCAGCCAACATCCAATCTCGACTGGGACCACCTTGTTTGGTCGTGAGCAGCTCAACGGTCTGCCCTGTCTTCAAAGGGGTCTGGAGGGTGACGATCTGACCATCGACCTTGGCCCCCCGGCATCGGTGACCCAACTCGGTGTGCAGCACATACGCAAAGTCGAGTGGAGTTGCTCCCACAGGAAGCTCAATGATTTTTGCGCGTGGCGTGAGCACATAGATGCGATCACCAGAGAGCTTGACCTGTCCAACACTCTCTCCCCATGCCAACATCTGGCGCAGCCATTGGATCTGAGCCTCATACCCCTGCGCAGAGGCTCGCTCAGACCCACCAGCCTCCTTATATTTCCAGTGCGCAGCCACCCCGTACTCTGCTCGCAGGTGCATCTCCCGAGTACGAATCTGGATCTCAAAGGGACGCCCATCGAGGTCGAGCACCACCGTATGCAGCGACTGATAACCATTGGGCTTGGGGCGGCTGATGTAGTCATCAAACTCATCGTCCATGGGCGTGAACGCCGCGTGGACCACCGCCAGAGCCTCATAACAGTCACGCTCTTCATGGACCAGCACCCTAAACGCACGCAGATCCCGCAAGGCGTCGAATGCGAGGCCCTTATTCCTCATCTTGTTGAAGATGCTGTAGAGATGCTTGGGTCGTCCGCTCACCTCCGCGACAATGCCGGCATCCTTCATGAGCGCTTCCAGTGAGGCCTGAGTGCGGGAGATGAAGGCCTCCCGTTCGGACCTACGCTCGTCGAGCCAGCCGGCAATCTGTCGGTAGCGCTCGGGCTCACTCAGTCGAAAGGCATGGTCCTCTAAAGCCCATTTCAGTTGCCAGATCCCGAGGCGATTGGCCAGCGGCGCCTGAACCCTCAGCGTCTCCTCTCCGAGCCTCTGTCCCTCTGGCGAGCGAGCATTGCGAACCATGCGCTCAAGCCGCACCAGATGTTGGGCCAGACGCATCAAGACCACCCGCAGGTCTTCGCTGAGGGCCAACAACATCCGGCGTAAGGCCTCCGCCTGATTGGCGTTCTCAACCACTCCGGTCACAGCGGAGAGCCGATCAAGTCCCTGCCAGAGGGTGGCGCATTCCTCACCCCAAGACTTTCGAATGGCCTCTGGATGTCCGAGTGCGCGAGGCACGGCGGGATACAACAGGCAAGCGGTCCGACTGGTGGAATCTAGCCCCAGCCGACCCAACCACTCAGCAGCGCGAGCCGCATCCTCTTGCTCCTCAGGCGTATTCCATGCCTCGGGATGCGAGGCGAGCCAGTGGACCGCCTGAGCCTCCAGTGCCGACGGTGAGGAGGGATCAGGCTGACCTGGAGAGGTGCCGTTCGACAAGGTCACAGAGCAGATGCCCCAGGACGAGATGACCCTCTTGGATCTGAGGTGTGTGGCTAGACGGAACCGCAAGCACCACATCAGCCAACTGACCCATGTCTCTCGGGTCGGAGCCTGTCATGGCGATGGTGGAAATGCCCATCTGACGAGCAGCCTCCATGGCCAGAAGGATGTTCTTGGATCGGCCAGAAGTGGAGAGAGCCACGAGGACATCCCCGTGCTGGCCGAGGCCTTGAAGCTGGCGCGAAAACACCTGCTCAAAACCGAAGTCGTTGCCAATCGCGGTCATGGCCGAGGTATCGACATGTAAAGCCATGGCAGGCAGGGGTGCACGATCGATCAGAAAGCGCCCCAGGAGTTCAGCAGCAAAGTGTTGCGCCTCCGCCGCACTTCCTCCGTTACCTGCAAAAAACACTCGTCGACGCTGGGAAAGGGCAGCAGAACAGACCGCGACAGCCTGTAAGAGAGCCTCGTGAAGCGCAGGCTGCTCGAGCATGGCCTGAGCCACCTGCTGAGTGGCCCGAAGGGACTGCTTCAGGTGATCAAGACTCTCAGGCTCGGTCATGCTGCAGCTTCCTCACGGGAGGCCTTGCGACGCTCGTGCTCGACCAGGTGCCGCTTGCGAAGGCGAATGCTCTGAGGCGTGATCTCGACGAGCTCATCGTCGGCGATGAACTCCACCGCTTTCTCAAGGGTGAGCTGGATGGGGGTGGTGAGGTCGATGTGCTCGTCCTTTCCAGAGGCCCGCACGTTGGTGAGCTTCTTTTCTTTGACGGGGTTGACCACCAGATCATTGTCGCGCGAATGAATACCAATGATCATGCCCTCGTAGAGCTTCTCGCCGGGGGACACAAACATGCGGCCACGCTCCTGGAGCTTCCAGAGGGCGTAGGCGACAGCCTCTCCGTCGTCTTGCGAGATCAGCACGCCATTGCGACGCTCTGCGAGCTCACCCTTGAAGGGGCCATAGGCATCAAAGATGTGGCTCATGAGGCCGGTGCCTCTCGTGATGGTGAGGAACTCCCCCTGAAAGCCGATGAGTCCGCGGGCCGGGATGCGGTATTCCAGACGAACGCGCCCTTTGTCGTCAGGAACCATGTCCATCAAGTCACCCTTACGTAATCCGAGGTTCTCCATGACTGGGCCCTGATGTTCCTGTTCGACGTCGACGGTCAGCATCTCGTAGGGCTCAAGGCGCTCACCTGACTCGTCCGTCTTGAAGACCACACGGGGTCGGGATACGGCCAGCTCATAGCCCTCACGGCGCATGTTCTCGAGCAGGATGGTGAGGTGGAGCTCACCGCGACCAGACACCAAGAATGTATCCGTGTCGGCACCAAACTCCACACGCAGCGCCACGTTGGCCTTGAGCTCTCGCTCGAGACGCTCTCGAATCTGACGGCTGGTCACAAACTTCCCCTCACGACCGGCCAAGGGAGAGCTGTTCACCATAAAGTTCATGGAGAGCGTGGGCTCATCCACCTTGAGCATGGGCAGTGGATCGACAGCATCTGGGGCACAGACTGTGGTTCCAATGTTGAGCTCGTCGATGCCATTGATGAGCACAATGTCGCCTGCCTCTGCCTCATCCACGGTCTCACGCTCAAGGCCACGAAACTTCAGAACCTGGTTGATTCGTGCCTTCTTGGGCGCACCCTCAGGGCCATCCTGAATGATGACTTCTTGCAGAGGGCGAAGCCGTCCACGAGCCACACGGCCAATCCCGATCTTGCCCACATAGCTGGAATAGTCGAGTGAACAGATCTGAAGCTGCAACGGCGCATTGGACTCATCGTCTCGAACCGGAACGTATTTGAGAACAGTCTCGAAGAGGTCCCGCATGTCGGTTCCGGGCTTGCTGTGATCCAGCGTCGCAAATCCCTGAAGCGCAGAGGCATAGACCACGGGGAAATCGAGCTGCTCTTCCGTGGCACCAAGCTTGTCGAAGAGATCGAAGGTCTGACTCACCACCCAGTCGGGGCGTGCACCGGGACGATCAATCTTGTTCACCACCACGATGGGCTTGAGGCCTTGGGCCAATGCCTTACGCGTCACGAACCGAGTCTGGGGCATCGGCCCCTCTACGGCGTCCACCAGCAACAGCACGCCATCGACCATGGAGAGCACGCGCTCGACCTCTCCACCGAAATCAGCGTGTCCCGGGGTGTCAACGATGTTGATGTGAGTACCTTCGTACTCGACCGCACAGTTCTTGGCCAGGATGGTAATGCCTCGCTCTTTTTCAAGATCATTCGAGTCCATGACCCGCTCGCTGACCGCCTGATTGGAACGAAAGGTGCCCGCCTGCTGCAGCAGCTTGTCGACCAAGGTGGTTTTACCGTGGTCAACGTGGGCGATGATGGCAATGTTGCGCAACTGGCGCATAAAACTCTCCTGGGTGAACCGAGTCAATCGGTTAGGGGGTGGGTGATTGAGACAAAAGCCTTTGTGGATGGAGCTGACCGGATCGGAACACGCCGACTCCGAGGAAATTCTGTTGCACGCTCATGACGCGAATACGACGATCTGAGGGCTCCTGGGCAAAACCGCCCGCCTGAACGGGATTGCCATGGAGAAATCGAGCGGTCTCAGACGCTGCGAGGGTGACCGAGGGCCAGTCCTGAATAAGAAAGTCGACCGGATGAAGCCAGGCGTCCCGCGACTCGAGTGTGGCCTGTTCGAGGGCTTCCAGCGAATGAGAGGTCTCAATGGTGAGCGCCCCCACGCGGGTTCTGCGAAGCCCGACCAGATGAGCGCCGCAGCCAAGCACCTCACCCAGATCTTCCGCCAGGGTCCGAATATAAGTTCCCTTAGAGCAATCCACGCGAATTCGAATCTGCGGAAGATCGCAGCTCAAGAGCTCAAGGCGATGGATGGTGACCTGACGGGTCTCTCGCTCCAGGGTCTGTCCGGAGCGGGCGTAAGCATAGAGAGGCTTCCCATTGACCTTCAGCGCAGAGTACATGGGAGGGCGCTGTTCAATCTCTCCTAAAAAACGCTTTAAGGCTGACTCGATTTCGGGCCGAGCAGAGGTGACGGCACGCGTGGAGACCACCTCCCCTTCGGCATCGCCTGTCGTGGTGGTCTGGCCCAGCAGGACATCGGCCTCATAGGCCTTATCCGCGTCGAGACCCTCCTGTGCAAACTTGGTGGCATCTCCAAAGAGAATGGGCAACAGTCCTGTGGCCATGGGATCGAGGGTCCCCCCATGACCCGCCTTGGCGGCGCCATAGAGAAACCGGACCCGACCCAGGAACTGGGTGGACGACGGACCCCGAGGCTTATCTGCCACCAGGACACCATGAACGGGTCTTCGCATGCCGGAACCCAAGGGGACCTAGTCCTCGACCGCACGAACGCGATTGGCTTCGTCGATCAGGCCGCTGAGCTCGACACCACGAGCCACCGAGGTGTCGTGAACAAAATGAAGCTCCGGGGTTTGATGGATCTGGAGCAACTGCCCGAGGCGCGAACGAAGAAAGCCGCGGCAGGCGGTTAATCCCTGTGCGGACTTCACTCGCTGCTCCTCACTGTCTGGAAGGACGGTATAGAACACCTTTGCGTGGGCGTAATCGGAGGTCACCTCGACCTCTGAGATGGTGATGAGGCCGAGGCGAGGATCCTTCGCCTCGGTCTGAAGCAGAACCGCCAGGTCACGCTGAATCTGATCAGCGACCCGAAAGCCCCGCTCCACCACTGACCTAGAGGGTCCGCGCGATTTCTTGGATTTCGAAGACCTCAAGCTGGTCTCCTTCCTGGATGTCGTCGTAACCCTTCAAGGTCAGACCGCACTCAAAGCCCTCGCGCACTTCCTTGGCATCGTCTTTGAAACGCTTCAACGAGTCGAGGTAGCCCGTCCAGATCACCACATTCTCTCGGATGAGGCGAATGTGTGCGTCACGTCGAACGATGCCCTCGAGGACCATACATCCCGCGATGTTGCCCAGCTTGGAGACCTTGAAGACCTGACGGATCTCAACCATGCCCAGAGTGTTTTCACGCCGCTCGGGTGCCAGCATGCCCTGCATGGCGCTCTTCACCTCATCCACTGCATCGTAGATGATGGTGTAGTAGCGCAGGTCAACGCCATTGGCTTCGGCCAGCTTCCTGGAGGTTTGATCTGCCCTGACATTAAAGCCAATGATGACGGCCTTAGACGCAATCGCCAGATTGATGTCGGTCTCGGTGATGGCACCGACGCCAGAGTGAACCACCACCACCCGAACTTCCTCAGTCGAGAGCTTCAAGAGGGACGCAGAGAGCGCCTCCTGTGAACCCTGGACATCGGCCTTGATGATGAGCGCCAGGGTCTTTGCACCCTCACCCATGTTCTCGAAGATGTTTTCAAGCTTGGCCGCCTGCTGCTTGGCGAGTCGAACGTCTCGGAACTTGCCCTGACGGAAGAGCGCAATCTCACGTGCTTTGCGCTCATCGGCCAAGACCAGCATCTCGTCACCGGCCGAAGGCACCTCGGTCAGACCGAGAATCTCGGCTGGAATCGAGGGACCCGCCTCATTGATGTTTCGGCCCGACTCGTCGAGCATGGCGCGAACCCGCCCGAATGAGCTTCCTGCTAGAACGATGTCACCCTTTTTGAGGGTTCCTGCTTGCACCAGAACAGTGGCAACGGGACCGCGGCCACGGTCGATTCGAGCCTCAATCACCAGTCCCTTGGCAGGCGCATCGACGGGGGCGGTAAGCTCGAGCACTTCGGCCTGCAAAAGTACGTTCTCCAGCAACGCATCAATGCCCTCACCGGTCTTTGCCGAGACCGGGACAAAGGGCGAGTCGCCGCCGAACTCCTCTGGCACCACTTCCTCTGCCACCAGCTCATTCCGAACGCGATCTGGGTTGGCATCGGGCTTATCGATCTTGTTGATGGCAACCACGATGGGCACCTTCGCGGCCTTGGCGTGTGCGATGGCCTCCTTGGTCTGAGGCATGACGCCGTCATCGGCGGCCACCACCAGAATGACGATGTCGGTCGCGTTGGCTCCACGGGCTCGCATGGCCGTAAAGGCCTCGTGACCCGGGGTGTCGAGGAATGTGATCACGCCTCGTGGCGTGTCCACGTGATAGGCCCCGATGTGCTGGGTAATTCCCCCCGCCTCGCCGGCTGCCACCTTGGTACGGCGAATGGTGTCGAGCAGCGAGGTCTTTCCGTGGTCGACGTGACCCATGATGGTGACCACAGGTGGGCGGTTGGTGGACTCGGCCTGAACCTCCTCTGGGGTCTCCTCCAGAAAGGCTTCGGGATCGTCGAGCTTGGCCGCGTAAGCCTTGTGGCCCATCTCCTCCACCACAATCATGGCGGTCTCTTGATCGAGCACCTGGTTAATGGTGACCATCTGTCCCATCTTCATGAGCGTCTTGACCACCTCAGCACCCTTGACCGACATCTTGTGGGCCAAGTCTGCGACAGTGATGGTCTCAGGAACGTGAACATCACGCGTGAGTGGCTCGGTCGGTGCTTGGAAATTGCTGGTCTCGGAGTTGTTGCCGCGCGAGCCTCTGGACTTCGGCCCCGCTCTCCAGCCTCCCGTTCCACCCGTCGCATCTCCCCTGGTTTTGAGTGCACGCCGTTTCTGCGCGTCATCTTGCCAAGTCGATGAGAGCTGCGAGGACTTCACGGACTTCTCAGACTTCTTGTCTTTGGGGCGATCGGTCGACTCTTCGCCAGGCTTCTTCGCCGGCTTGTTCAGCGTGATCGTGGTGTCCGGCTTAGGCGCCTCGGGCTTGGGTGGCTCAGGCGCCTTCGCAGTGGCCGCGAGTTTGCCGCTGCGAGCTGCACTCATCAGGCGGTTGATCGCAGCCACCTCATCTTCCACTGCACGACGGGCATCGGCAGCAGCCTGAGTGGCCGCCTGTTCGGCGGTGACCTTCCGCACGCGAGACTTCTTGGCCTCGGCTGCATCGGCAGAGCCCTCAGCCTGAGCGGTCGCATCGGCTGGAACCTCGGGCTGTTCTGGGGCCTCGGCAGAATCGGGGGCGGCCTCCGTGGCCTTTTGAGAGAGCTCCTGAGCGGCCTTCGCACGGGCGACGGCCTCCTCCTCTGCGCGCAGGCGAGCCTGACGCTCCTCCTCCTGGCGCGCAAGCAGCTCTTGCTGGCGCTTGGCCTCTGCCTCTCGGCGGGCGAGTTCGGCCTCATCGATGGCTGGCGCTGCAGGTGCCGAGGGCGCTGAAGGCGCCGGAGTTCCTTCTGGCTCATCTCGCTTGACGAACGTACGCTTCTTGCGAACCTCCACCTGAATCGTGCGTGACTTGCCCGATGAATCGGCCTGGCGGATCTCGGACGTCTGCCGTTTGGTGATGGTGATTTTCTTGCGTGCTGCGTCTTCTGAACCATGGGCTCGACGCAGAGCGTCAAGCAATCGTTCTTTGTCGGACTCCTTGAGCGGATCACTGGCGCTGGAAGCCTGCACTCCGGCAGACTTCAGTTGTTCCAGCAATGTCGCAACGGGGACCTTCAGTTCGGCGGCAAAACTCTCGACTGTATTAACGGCCATCCTGCGTCTCGCCTCCTTCTTCTGCAAACCAATGGGCGCGCGCCTTCATGATGAGATCGCTGGCGGAGGCCTCATCGAGGCCAGCCATTTCAACGAGCTCGTCAACCGCCAGTTCGGCCAGGTCGTCACGCGAAAAGACCTTGTGATCGGCGAGCTTGGCCGCGAGATCGTGGGTCATGGTGTCGAGGTCGAGCAGATCTTGAGCGGTGGTCTCAAGCTTCTCTTCCTTGGCGATTTCCTCTGTCAGCAGCGCATTCCGAGCCCGGGTGCGGAGCTCATTGACGGTGTCCTCGTCGAACGCCTCAATCTCGAGCATTTCAGCCAGCGGCACATAGGCAATTTCCTCGAGGCTAGAGAAGCCCTCATCGACGAGAACCTCAGCCACCTCTTGATCGACATCCAGCTTGTCCATGAAGGACTGAAGTACCGACTGACGCTCGGACTCCAGACGCTGCTGAGACTCCTCTGAGGTCATGATGTTGATCTGCCAACCTGTGAGCTCTGAGGCGAGCCTGACATTCTGACCACCACGTCCAATGGCGACTGCGAGCTGATCTTCCTCGACCACCACGTCCATGGCGTGACGCTCTTCGTCGACCAGGATGGAGCTGACGTTGGCCGGGGCGAGGGCTCCAATCACAAACTGAGCTGGATCTTCAGACCAAAGAACAATATCTACGCGCTCGCCTGCAAGTTCATGGGTGACCGCCTGAACACGGCTTCCTCGGACACCCACACAGGTTCCGATTGGGTCGATACGGCGATCTTTGGTATGGACCGCAATCTTGGCCCGAACGCCGGAATCCCGCGCTGCGGATTTAATCTGCATCAGACCCTGTTCAATCTCAGGAACCTCGAGCTCAAAGAGCTTCATGATGAAGTCGGGAGCCGTGCGAGAGAGAATGATCTGCGGCCCTCTGGGGGTGCGGTCCACGCGCAAGAGGTAGGCACGGACACGATCACCTGGCCGGAGATTCTCTTTCGGAATCATCTGGTCACGAGGAAGGCGAGCCTCGATCTTGCCCGCTTCAACAATCACATCACCGCGCTCCATGCGCTTGACGGTGCCATTGATGACGGACTCTCCACGCTCCAGAAAGTCTTTCAGAATCTGCTCACGCTCGGCTTCACGAATGCGCTGCAGGATGACCTGCTTCGCTGCCTGCGCACCAATTCGCCCAAAGGGAACCGCTTCCATTTCCTCTTCAATGAAGTCGCCGACCTCGATGTCGTCAATCTGCTTGCGAGCTTCGGTGAGAATGATCTGGAGGTCGTGGTCCTCGAGTTCACCATCCGGCACCACCTGCCAGCGACGGAAGGCCTCGTAGTCGCCAGAATCTCGGTCGATGCTCACGCGAACATCCACCTCATCTGAGAACTGCTTCTTGGTCGCGGAAGCCAGCGCCATCTCCAAGGCCTGGAACACAATGTCACGCTCCACACTTTTCTCACGCGCCAAAGCATCAGCTAACAGCAGAATCTCGCGGCTCATCGCCCTTTCTCCTTAAATGAAAACTGAGGGACCAGGCGAACCTGGTCCACATCATCCAGACAAAAATCCAGTGCCATGGGCTCTCCGCCCTTGCCTGCAAAACCAATTCGGTAGGTTGGCGCCTCAGGCGCCTCGGGATTGGGGTCTGCGATGACCTCCAGCAGCCCCTCAAAATTACGCTGACCATTCACAGGGCGACGCAGCCGAGCTTTCACAGGCTCCCCCGCGAACCGAACAAAATGGGAATGGCGACTCAGGCGGCGATCCATTCCGGGAGAGGAGACCTCAAGCCTCTCGAAATCGACTCCCTCGACTGGAAGCGCATGCAAGAGCTGATTGGACAATGACTCGCAATCCGAGATGCTGATGAGCTTCTCGCCGCTCGGGAAGTCAATGAACACCCGCAAGACGCCGCCCTGAGCCAGTTCAAGATCAACCAGCTCATAGCCTAAGTCTTGAGCGTTCGCCTCAATGATGGGCCATATGGCCTCTGCAGACATGCCGAATTCCTGTTGGGTTCGCGTTCGTGACGCCAAAAAAAAATGGGCTCTACGGAGCCCATTTTTCGTGGATTGGTCGGATTATAACGGCCAGCAGGCTATTGGAGCAAGCTCAAACTAGGTGGGTCGCTTGCCGCCTCGTGGCCCGCCCGCCGACCCACGGCCTCCTGCGGGCTTCGCTCGCGCAGGCCTCTTGCCACCATTGCCCCCACCCCCCTTGCCTCCTGGTCTCTGAGGAGCGGAGAGCGAGGGGCCACTGGGCTTGGCTGTGCCCCAACTGGTCTGTAGGGGATTGGGCTTTTTGGCGCCTTGGCGCTTTTTCATCGGACCACCCAGCTGAGACAGATGGGCATCGGCTCCGCTGGGTTGCCACTCGTCATCATCGTGCCCCTCTCGCAATGGCTCAGACGAGGTCTGTAAGTGGTCAAGAATGCCTGGCGCCATACCCTTGGCTACGACGGCCCCCTCTGTCGCACTGTGAGGCTTTCGACCAGACCGAGGCCCGCCACCCCGAGGAGCGTTCTGTCCCGGCGCCACCATGCGAGCAGCCGCCCGCCCCCCCTTGCCCTTGGGACCCCTGGGGCGAGCCTGGGGCTTCATTCCCACAGAATCGAGCAGTGCCTGCAAGGCGTCCGGTGCGAGGTCAGCGGATTGACCGCGACGAAGGGTGGAGGGCAGTGCGATAGGTCCGTACCGGACGCGGATGAGCCGGCTGACCGTCAGCCCGACCGCTTCAAACATGCGACGGACCTCTCGGTTGCGCCCTTCTTTGATCACCACCTTGAGCCAACGATTGGCGCCCTCTCCACCGGCGAACTCTATCTTGTCGAACTTGGCCGGCCCGTCTGAGAGTTCAACGCCGTCTTGGAGTTGCTGAATGGCCTCGTCGCTGATTTCTCCGAACACACGGACCGCATACTCGCGGTCGACCTCGGATCGGGGATGCATCAGTCGATTGGCAAGATCACCAGAGGTGGTGAACAACAGCAAGCCCTCGGTGCTGACATCGAGCCGACCAACCGTGATCCAGCGGCCAAACTTCACGGGAGGAAGCTTTCGAAAAACGGTGACCCGCTGCTGGGGGTCGGATTTGGTCACGATCTCGCCCGAAGGCTTGTGGTAAGCCAGAACTCGAACGGGCGGGGGCTCCACACGCACCTTGATGGGCTTACCGTTCACCTTGACCTGATCGGCGTGTGTGATGCGCTGGCCGATGTGCGCGGGGGTGCCGTTGACGGACACCCGGCCCGCGAGGATCAGCTCCTCCATTTCCCGCCGCGACCCAATTCCCGCATCCGCAAGAACCTTGTGCAATTTGGGCGGGTCGTAGCTCAGTCCAGACGGCCGGCCGGCCTGAACCTGCGACTGCTCCCCCACAGGAAGAAGCTCGATCAGTTCCTCCTCCACCGGTGGCGCAGACTCCTGACTGGCTAAGAACTCAGCCTCCGCTTTTTTGAGCGCAGCCTCCTCCTCAGCCTCAGAGGGGTCGGCGTGGGCAGAGGACGCCTCAAGCATATCGGCGTCGGGTGCCTCGTTGGGCTCAAATTCAGCGTTCATGTCAGTCCTTCAGATGGGGAGCTCAAGAGCATGGCGGAGGCGGCCTCTGACCAGCCCTCCTCTAGCGGGGGGAGTTCTTCAAGGGAGCGCAGCCCGAGATCATCGAGAAACGCACGTGTGGTGCCGTAAAGCGCCGGTCGACCAGGCGCATCTCGATGCCCGATGGCCTCGATCCAGCCCCGGTCCTCTAGTGATTTCACAACCGTGCTGGCCACTGCCACGCCACGAATGTCCTCAATGTCGCCCCGAGTCACCGGCTGACGGTAGGCAATGATGGCTAAGGTCTCGAGCGCTGCCCTCGAATAGCGAGGGGGCTTCTCCTGCCGCAGCTTGTCCAGGGCCTCCCGAAGCTCAGGGCGAGACTGAAATCTCCAGCCCGAGGCGAGGGGGACAAGCTCCACCCCGCGGTCTGACCAATCGCGTCGGAGATCGTCGAGCAGCACCCTGAGGGTTTCCTCATCGAATGCATCATCAAAGAGCCGCCCAAGCGCCTGCAAGGTCAGGGGTTCTGAACTCGTCAAAAGGGCGGCCTCGAGCAGTTGCTTTGCTTGGGCCGTATTCATGTCTGTAGAAAACCCGCTGTGGCGGGCGATGTTGCTTGGCGGAGACGGTGGGATTCGAACCCACGATGGGCTTTTGGCCCATACTCCCTTAGCAGGGGAGCACCTTCGGCCTCTCGGTCACGTCTCCAAGCCGACAAACTATGATTCTAACCCGAAGGCCTTGTGTAAGGCGCGAACGGCCAATTCCATGTATTTGTCGGCGATCACGACCGAGATCTTGATCTCACTGGTGCTGATCATTTGGATGTTAATGCCTTCCGCTGCGAGCGTCTCAAACATCTGACTGGCCACGCCGACGTGCGAGCGCATGCCGATCCCCACGACGCTTACCTTACAGATCTCGCTGTCGCTCGAAATACTCTGCGCGCCAATCTGCGGCTGCACCTGCGCCTGAATCACCTCAAGCGCCTTGGCCAATTCATTTCGATGCACCGTGAAAGAAAAGTCAGTCATGCCATCGTGACTGGCGTTCTGAATGATCATGTCGACATCAATGTTTGCTTGCGCCACAGGGCCAAGAATCTTGTATGCAATTCCGGGCTTGTCCGGCACACCGGCAATGGTGATCTTGGCCTCATCGCGGTTAAAGGCGATGCCAGAAATAACGGCCTGCTCCATGGTTTCGTCTTCCTCGTAAGTAATCAGGGTGCCCGACTGGGACTCAGTGTGAAGATCCATGTCGGGATCGGTCAGGCTCGAGAGCACACGCGTCTTGACCTTGTACTTGCCCGCAAACTCCACCGAGCGAATCTGTAAGACCTTCGAGCCAAGGCTGGCCATCTCCAACATTTCCTCAAAGGTGATCTTCTGCAGACGCTTAGCCTGTGGCTCGACGCGTGGATCTGTGGTGTAGACCCCATCCACGTCGGTGTAGATCAGACATTCCTCCGCCCTCAGTGCTGCGGCTACAGCCACTGCAGAGGTATCTGACCCCCCGCGCCCAAGTGTGGTGATGTTTCCGAGCGCATCGACCCCCTGAAAGCCCGTGATGATGACCACCCTCCCCGCCTCTAAGTCGGCGCGCACCCGTGCGTCATCGATCGACTCGATTCGGGCTTTGGTGTAGGCGCTGTCCGTCTTGATGGGAACCTGCCAGCCCGCATAGCTGACCGCCGGCACGCCTTGAGCCTGAAGCGCGAGGGCCAACAAACCAACCGAGACTTGCTCCCCCGTGGCTGCGATGAGATCAAGCTCCCGAGGATCAGGCCGACTGGTGATCTCCTTGGCCAGACCGAGGAGTCGGTTGGTCTCTCCTGACATGGCTGAAGGCACCACCACCATCTGGTGACCCGCTCGGTGCCATTTCGCCACTCGACGGGCCACATTCTGGATGCGTTCGGTCGAACCCATGGAGGTTCCACCGTATTTATGAACAATGAGGGACATGCGTTTCCGGAGCCAGAGGCTCTGCAATCAGTAAGGTAGCCCGCAAAAATACCCGAAAGGGGCGGTCCGCATCAAATTGGGGGGCCACCACCCGCATCTCTGCCTGTGATCCAGGCCCCGCCGCCCGAAGCTGACGAATGAGCTCCTCCATGCGCCGCGTGGCTGGCATGGGAAAGCCCAGCAGCGCAATCCAGGCGCGAATCACCCGAGTCATTCTCGCGTCAGACATGGCTCTCAGCGCACAGAGACAGAGCGATGGACGCGCAGCCCCGGGCTGCAAGCATCGCGACAGGTCGAGTGAGGTCCACTCCTCCAGCAGACTCCGATCGGACTGAAGGTGGGAGATGCTTCTGCCCATGGCCTCCAAGGCTCCCGGGCGCATGCGAATAAGGCGAGGAATGACCTCGATGCGCAGTCGATTCCGGTCCAGGTCGGGCGACTGGTTCGACGGATCTTCAACCCACCGGAGCATTCGAGACTCCCCAAGCTCCGAGAGGGCCTCCTTGGAGACCCCAAGCAGTGGGCGCCAGAGCGCGATCTCCTCTGGACCGCTCACTCTCCACTCGGGCATGGCAGTGAGCCCCTCAAGGCCGGCCCCACGCATCCATTGGAGCAAGGTGGTCTCGACCTGATCATTGAGGTGATGAGCCAAGGCGATCACCTTCGACCCAGCTGCCACAGCCATCTCCGAGAGGGCCTTGCGGCGAGCACTTCGAGCCGCAGCTTCCACACCCATCAGCTGCTGCTGCTCCTGCGGAATGTGAACATGGCGAATCCAGAGCCGTAGCCCCAGCCGCTGACATTGCGACTCAGCCGACTCGAGGAATCGGTCTGCTTCTGGTTGCAGGCCATGATGGACATGGGCCCCATGCAGCGAGATGCCCTGCCAATCGGGATCGAGTCGCACGCGCTCTGCGAGGAGGTCGAGGAGAACAGCGGAATCGAGCCCTCCGGAGACCCCGACGAGGAGTGGGCCCGAGGAGAGCTTAGGCGGCCTCTTTAAAACGACCATAGGCCCGCAGCCTCTGCTGCCTTCGGTCCATCAGGGCCTCTGGGGTCAGCCCATCGAGACCTTTGAGGGCCTTGAGAATCTCTTTCTTGAGGCGGTTCGCCATGTCTGATGGACTGCGATGTGCACCTCCGAGCGGCTCCGCAACGACACGATCGACCAGCCCAAGCTTTGACAATCGATCTGCGGTGATGCCGAGTGACTCCGCTGCGTCAGCTGCCTTAGCCGCACTTTTCCAGAGAATGGAAGCACATCCCTCAGGCGAGATCACGGAATACGTCGAGTACTGGAGCATGAGAACCTCGTCGGCCACGGCAATGGCCAGGGCACCACCAGAGCCTCCCTCCCCGATGACGGTTGCAATCAAGGGGACCCGCAGACCCGCCATCACGAAGAGGTTTCGGCCAATGGCCTCCGACTGGCCTCGCTCCTCGGCACCGATTCCAGGGTAGGCCCCTGGCGTATCGACAAACGTAAGAATGGGCAGCCCGAACTTCTCGGCCAGCTTCATCAGGCGCTCGGCCTTTCGATAGCCCTCGGGGCGTGGCATGCCGAAGTTTCGATACGTCCGTTCTTTGAGGTCGCGCCCTTTCTGGTGACCGATCACCACCACTGCACGTCCATCTAAGCGAGCGAGCCCACCCACAATGGCGGGGTCATCTGCAAACGAGCGATCGCCGTGGAGTTCCACAAAATCGGTCACCACGAGGCCCAGGTAATCGAGTGTGTAAGGCCGCTGGGGGTGCCGCGCGACCTGGGAGATCTGCCACGGCGTGAGCTTGCCATATAGGCCCTCGAGCAGTTCAGACGATTTCTGACGAAGCCGAACCACCTCTTCCTCAATGTCGATCCCACCGTCAGACTGCATGAAACGCAGCTCTTCGATCTTTGCCTCAAGCTCTGCAACCGGCTGCTCAAAATCGAGATAGGTCAGTGCCATATCACTCCCTGTGGGCGACAAATCGCCACGTAGTGCCCTGCGGGCTGTCCTCGAGGACCACCCCTTTGGACATCAAGTCTGCACGAATCGCGTCGGCATCGGAATAACGCTTCTCCGACTTGGCCTGCGCTCGAGACTGAATCAGTTCCTCAATCTCCTGCGGGGATAAGCCCTTCATGCCCGACTGTTTGATTTCGGAAGCCGCATACTCCAAGAGTCCTAGGGTCAGCGCAAGACCGCGCAACAGATCTGCCATCGATCGAGCTCGAACTGGATCCATTGGCTGTAGCCTCTGAACCTCACTGGCGAGACCAAAGAGCGCCGCAAAGGCCTCGGGCGTGTTCAGATCGTCGTTCATGGCCTCACGAAACGCCTGGGCTTGAGGATGATCTGAGTGCATGGCCCTCTCCGAGAGCAGCGCACGAGCGGAGGCGTCGATGGGGCCATCTAGGCCCGCCGCCTCACAGGCGTTATAGAGTCGAACCAAGCTCTGGCGAGTCTCTTCAAGGGCCACGTCCGAATAGTTCAGAGGGCTCCGGTAGTGGGTGCGGAGCAGGAAACAACGCAGCACCTCAGGATGCACCCGCGCGAGCACATCTTTGATCGTGAAGAAGTTACCCAAGGACTTGGACATCTTCTCATCGTCGATCCGTACAAATCCGTTGTGCATCCAGAGCCGAACGAAGGGCTCGTCAATCTCGGGGCGATATGCACCCTCCGATTGCGCGATCTCATTCTCATGGTGGGGAAACTGAAGGTCTGCACCCCCACCATGAATGTCGAAGGGATAGCCCAGAAGGTCACAGCCCATTGCCGAGCACTCGATGTGCCAACCCGGCCGACCAGGGCCATAAGCGGACTGCCAGATGGCATCCTGAGGTTCATTCGGCTTGGCACGCTTCCAGAGGACAAAGTCCAATGGGTCTCTCTTGCCTTCTGCAACCGCCACCCGCTCCCCTGCGCGAAGCTCCTCGATGGATTTCCCCGAGAGGCGTCCATAGCCGGCAAACCCTCTGACGGCGTAATGAACATCTCCAGCCTCGCCATGGACATCATCCTGATAGGCCAGGCCTTTGTGCTCAAGGCGTTGAATCATGGAGAGCATTTGAGGGACGTACTGAGTGGCGCGCGGTTCATGGTCTGGAGGCAGAATATGAAGCGCAGCGCAGTCCTCGGCCATCGAGCGAATCATCTCCTCGGTGAGCTGCGAGATGGGGATGCCTCGCTCGACCGCACGACGAATGATCTTGTCATCGATGTCGGTGATGTTGCGCACGAACGTCACACGCAACCCCGTGGCCATCAGCCAACGACGCAACAAATCAAAGGCGACCAACATTCGCGCATGTCCAACATGGCAGTGGTCATAGACCGTGATGCCACAGACATAGACCCGCGCGTGGCCCGGCTCGATGGGGGTAAAGTCCTGCTTAGACCGAGATAAGGTATTGAATAATTTCAAGAATTCACCATGCTAGACTGCCCACTTTAACACCTCAGATGGCGTGGGAATCTGCGCATTTTATGGCCTGTCTGCATCTTGTTCGTTTTGACCGCCTCGCAAAGGCGCTCCTCAGCGGCGTTCTGCTGATCGGAGCCCTGCCCAGTGCATGGGCCCAGATGAGCGAGTCCCCTCTGGCCTCCCGCACGGCTCCCGCCCTCTCGGCCGAGATGAATCAGGCCATGGAGTGGCTGGAGCTTCGTTCGCTCGAGCGGGCCCAATCCATCATCGAGGCCTCCCTCCAAGTGAACCCACGAAGCCCGGTCTGGCGATTTCTCAAGGCCACACTCCTGGCCGAATTGGGACAGGATGCAGAGGCCATCATGGCCCTGGAAGACTTTTCCAGCGAGTTCCCCGAGCTCGCAGAGCCTCATAACAATCTCGCCGTGCTTTATCAGCGAACCGGTCAGTCACAGAAGGCGCGAGAGGCCCTTGAGCGGGCTCTGTTGAATCGTCCCGGATATTCGCTTGCCTACGAGAACCTGGGTGATCTCTACGCAGCGCTCGCCCTTCAAACGTATGAGCGAGGCCTTACAACCCGACAACCCTCAGCCTTATTGCGCGCAAAGCAGCAGCACCTTCTGGCCCTACCCAAGGCCGCACCGCTGAGGCTCACTCCCCGACTCACTCAAACCGAAAGGACACTCCCGTGATTGAATTCAAGACTTCGATGGGCAGCTTTACGCTCACCCTGAATGCCGAAAAGGCACCCAAGACCTGCGAGAACTTCACTCAGTACGTTCAAGATGGTCACTTTGACGGCACCATCTTTCATCGCGTGATCGACGGCTTCATGATTCAAGGTGGCGGGTTTGACGCCAACATGAACCAGAAGCCCACCCGCGATCCGATCGACAATGAAGCAGCCAATGGGCTCAAGAATCAACGCTACACCGTTGCGATGGCCCGTACAAACGACCCCCATTCAGCCACGGCTCAGTTCTTCATCAATGTGGCGGACAACGAGTTTTTGAACTTCCGCGCTCCCATGGCAGATGGCTGGGGATACGCCGTCTTCGGCGAAGTCACCGCTGGCCAAGATGTGATTGATGCCATTCGCGCGGTGAAGACTGGCCGTCATGGCTTCCATCAAGATGTGCCAGTGGAGCCAGTCATCATCGAGTCCGCTCGCGTCCTTGCTTAGGCCGTCATTCAGCGAACAAGATCGCGTTTTGGTGGTCTCGGATCTGCATCTTGCAGACGAGGCCCCAAGCCTCACCCGTTTCTGCCTGGACTGGATCGATCGCACTGTCCAGGAGCACTTGCCCAGTCATCTCTGGATCCTGGGCGATCTCTTTGATGCCTGGGTGGGTGATGATCAGCTCCATGAATGCAACGCCGCGCAGCAGGTGGCTCAGGCCCTAACCCGCTATGCCCACGAGGGTCTGAAGGTGGGCCTGATGCATGGAAATCGGGACTTTCTTTTAGGAGCGGGCTTCGCTCAGGCATGTGGGGCGAGCCTGCTTCCTGATGAGTGGGCTGGCCGGCTTCCAGACGGGACATCAGCCCTCATTTGCCACGGAGATGCCCTTTGTCTAGACGACACGGACTACCTCCAATTTCGGACACTGACGCGTGATCCTGAATGGCAGGCGTCATTTCTGGCCCAGCCGCTTGAGCAGCGTTTAGCGACTGCCCGGCAGATTCGATCCGAGAGCGACTCGGCGAAAGCCACCAAGCCCATCGAGATCATGGATCTGCGGATTTCTGCTGCAATCGAGAGGCTTCGGGCCAGTCAGAGCGAGCTACTCATTCACGGCCACACCCATAGACCTGGACACAGTCGACTCGATCAGACCTTCTGGCGATGGGTCCTCCCCGATTGGGCAGTCTCGGATGGGCCTCGTGGGGGCGGGCTTCTGCTCACCCAAAGCGGCATTCATTCCCTCGGCGTTTCGGCCCCTCGTTGATGCTTGAGCTCTGAGCGCAGCGCGTCAATCTCACGTTGCTGTCGAGCCATCTCATCTCGCATCTGATGCAAGAGCACATCCAGCGGGTCCTGTGCGCTCGGAGCAAGTCCATAGGCAGCGAATGCATCACCCTGACGCTGGCGAGAGAGTGAATCCGCCTGCTCCTCGTTGACCACTCGAGCGGGAATGCCCACCACGGTGACCCCTGGCGGTACAGCCTTCACCACCACGGCATTCGATCCAATCTTGGCCCCAGCACCAACAGTGAATGGCCCCAACACCTTCGCACCCGCACCCACGACGACTCCAGCCTCCAGTGTGGGGTGGCGCTTTTCTCCCTTGGTGAGCGAGGTGCCACCAAGGGTGACGCCCTGATAAATGGTGCAATCGTTCTGCACTTCGGCCGTTTCACCGATCACCACACCGTGGCCATGATCGATAAAAACACGCCGACCCAGTCGAGCACCCGGGTGAATCTCAATACCCGTCAGCCACCGGGTGAGCGTCGAGAGAAACCGGGCCAGAATGCGAAGCGGCCAGAACTGAAGCGACCATAAGCCGTGTGCCAGGCGGTGGAGCCAAATGGCGTGTAGCCCGGGGTAGCAGATCATGACCTCAAAGCGCGAACGCGCAGCCGGGTCGCGATGCAGAATGGTGTCCAGATCTTCTAAGAATCGGTTCAGCACGCTCAAACCTTGCGATGAAGTTGTCGTTCCATCTCGCTGAGGATACCCCGCAACATCTGTACTTCGTCTTCAAGCAAACCCGAGCGGGCCCAAAGACGGCGCAAACGGTCATGCATCCGGCCTGGATTCTCAGGGTCGAGCGCCTCGCAGGCCAGAGCAACGCGCAGCAGATGGTGATGCAGACCCTCGACCGCTTCGGCCCGGGCAGGCACTGCACTGGGGCGCCCAGCACCACCCGTCGTGGGTGGGGCCCTTTCAACCAGATTCAAATCCCGCAGACTCATCCGCAGGGCATAGCTCACCAGCTGAACCGCCTGGGAGAGATTGAGCGAACTGAAGGTCGGGTTCACGTCCAGGCCACAGACACGATTGCACAGGAGCAAATGCTCATTGGAGAGGCCAGACCGCTCTGGGCCGAACACCAGGGCAACCTCCGCGTCTGGTTGGTCTGCCAGCCAGCGCCCAAACTCACTCGCGGCGTCAGCCAAAGACCTTCGAGGCGGCTCGAACTCTCTGGGCCGTGCAGTCAATGCAAGACTCAGCGTGGTTGGGCCCAGCGCCGCCTCCAGGCTGCCAAAGACCACATCCCGCAGCACCTGATCTGCACCTGAGGCCATCGCAATCGCCTGCGGGTCTGTTGTGAGCCCGCGATCCACATCGGCGATGTAGAGGCGACTGAGGCCCATGGCCAACATCGCCCGCGCACACGCTCCCACATTGCCTGGATGGGTGGGCTCGACCAAGACCACGCGAACCCTCGACAGCCAGAAATTCAGATTGTCCATCGGTCATGCCTTCGAAGCAGATTAAAATGCGCGTTGCTCTTCAACAATCGAGTGGCCATGCATCCCTTGCTCAATACTGCGGTGAAAGCCGCACGTCGGGCCGGCGCAATCATCAATCGCGCCAGCCTAGATCTCGACCTGGTTCAGGTCGCCCGTAAAGACCGGAACGATTTTGTCACGGAAGTCGACAAGGCCTGCGAGGCCGCCATCATCGACATCCTGGCCACAGCCTATCCAGACCATGGTTTTCTTGCAGAAGAGACTGGCTACACACGCGGCGGGAAGCCCGCCGTTGGCTCTCTGGAGAACGTCTGGATCATCGACCCCCTCGATGGAACGACCAACTTTATCCACGGCATGCCCGTCTATGCAGTCTCCATCGCGCTCATGCAGAAGGGTCAGATCACCCAGGCGGTGGTGTATGACCCCAGCCGTGATGAGCTCTTTCTGGCCTCTAAGGGAAAGGGGGCCATGCTCAATGATCGCCGCCTGCGCGTCTCCAAGCGAGACCGAATCGACGAGGCTCTCATTGGTACCGGATTCCCATTCAAGCGCCAAGAACAGATCGACCTCTACCTCTCCATGTTCAAGGCTTTCAGCAGCCGAGTTGCGGGCCTTCGCCGCCCCGGTGCTGCCGCGATCGATCTGGCCTACGTCGCTGCAGGCCGTTACGACGGTTTCTTTGAGATGGGCCTACAGCCATGGGATGCTGCAGCGGGGAGTCTACTGATCACCGAGGCTGGTGGCTATGTCGGAAATTTCAAGGGCGAGCCCGACTATCTCTTCTCCGAGAACCTGATTGCAGCTGGCCCCAAGGTGTTTGCTCAGATGGTCGCGATGCTCTCGCCCTACACCCTGCCTGAGGCCACCGAGACCCGGGCGCTCATGCCGCAGCAGGGGTAGGCCCATGGCCGTGTCTCCGGCCCACACGCCCATGATGCAGCAGTACCTGCGCATCAAGGCTGAGCACCCGCATGCCCTCTTGTTTTACCGCATGGGTGACTTCTACGAGATGTTTTACGACGATGCTGAGCGCGGCGCTCGACTATTGGGCATCACGCTCACCACTCGTGGCCAGAGCGCCGGTGAGCCGATTGTCATGGCAGGCGTTCCTGTCGTCTCCGCAGAGGCAACCCTCGCCCGCCTCCTGAAGGCCGGTGAGACGGTTGCCATCTGCGAGCAGATTGGCGACCCGAGCACCAGCAAGGGCCCGGTTGAGCGCAAGGTCGTGCGTGTCGCCACACCAGGAACACTCTGCGAGGAAGGTCTCCTGCCCTCCAGGTCTTCGGCCTGGTTGATGGGCTTGAGTCCAGATGAATCTGCAGCCTGCTGGGTCGATGTCTCCACCGGCGAGGTCTGGTGGGCCACACTCAGCAGTCCTGATCAGACAGAGACCCTTCTCTCTCGTCTCAACCCTGCCGAGCTCATACGCTCGGAGGCCATGGCGGCAGACGCCCGGTCCTTGTTGGTGCCCGTGATTCGAAAGCTGCCGTCATGGCACTTCGATGCCGCACTTGGGGAACGCCTGCTGAAGGATCGATTGGGCGTCCTGAGCCTGGCAGCCTTTGGGCTGGACGCGCAGCCTCAGTCCGAGGCCGTTCTGTCGGCCCTGGGCGCCACCTTGGGCTATGCAGAGCGCAGCCTCGGCCGCCCCCTCCATCATCTGCGCGCACCCCGTCAGGAGAGACAGGATCACCAGCTCATTCTCGATGCCGTTGCCCGACGCACACTCGAGCTCACTGGATCCCTGCTGGCTGAGCCAGATGCCCCTCAGGTGAGCCTGCTCGAATCGATTGACCGCTGTCAATGTGCTGCGGGTGCCCGATTGCTTCGACAGTGGCTGCTCTCGCCAAGCCTAGACAATCTGCTGATCACCAGGCGGCACGAGTCGCAGCGCTGGCTGCTCTCCGAGCAGGGCCGAATGGAGCGGACGCAAGCTGCCCTCAAGCCCATCTACGACCTGGGACGCTTGGCTGCAAGGCTCGCGCTCGCGCACGCGAAACCACGAGACCTCACTGCACTGGCGAGGTCTCTACGCGGTTTGCAGCCCTTGCAGATCGAGACCGCTGAATCCGCTGCAGAAGATATCGCTGCGATCCATGGCGCCCTTGCGAACCCCTCACTCCAGCAATGTGCCCAAGACATTGAGCAGGCCATTCAGGACGAGCCCGCCGTCCAGGTTCGTGATGGCAATGTCATTCGAGAGGGCTATCACCCAGACCTAGACGAGCTGCGAAGCCTTCAAACCGAAGGCCACTCCTTTCTCCTTCGGCTGGAGGAGCAGGAACGCGAGAGCACCGGCATCCCGAATCTCAGAGTCGGCTTTCATTCGGTGCACGGTTACTACATCGAGATCACCAGCAGCCACCTGGGACGCGTTCCCCCTCATTACCAGCGGCGCCAAACCCTCAAAAATGCAGAGCGGTTCATCACACCTGAGCTCAAGGCCTTCGAGGACAAAGCACTCTCCGCACAAGACCGTGCCCTCGCACTCGAGAAAAGCCTGTTTGAGGCGCTTCTCTCTGACCTCTCCCAATATATAGCTGCCATTCAAGAGGCCGCACAGGCGGTTGCGGAGCTAGACGCCATTGCCAGCTTGGCCAGCCTCCAAACCGAATTGGGTTGGCGCTTGCCCGAGCTCACCCAAGAGGCAGAGCTCGACATCCAAGGCGGCCGTCATCCCGTGCTCTGCCAGCAGCTCGAAGCCTTCACGCCCAATGACAGCCAACTTCACCCTGATCGACGAATGCTGATCATTACGGGGCCCAACATGGGCGGCAAGTCCACCTATATGCGTCAGACCGCACTGATGGTCATCCTTGCGCGCATGGGCGCACCGGTTCCCGCCCAGCGTGCGAAAGTCGGCCGCATCGATCGAATTTTTACCCGAATTGGAGCAGCCGACGACCTGGCCGGCGGTCGTTCGACCTTCATGGTGGAGATGACAGAGGCTGCACTGATCCTGCATCAAGCCAACGCCCATAGCCTGGTGCTCATGGACGAAATCGGTCGAGGCACATCCACCTCGGATGGACTGGCACTGGCCGAGTCGATTGCCCATACGCTCGCCACTCAGAACCAGTGTCTCTGCCTGTTCGCGACACACTACTTTGAGCTGACCGCCCTCGCGCAGACGATTGATGGGGTCCAGAATGTGCACGTGGGCGCTGTTGAACACGGGCACAAGATTGTGTTCTTGCATGAGATCCAGGCGGGTCCGGCGAGCCAAAGCTATGGACTACAAGTCGCTCGACTTGCAGGTATCCCTGAAACCGTTCTGACCCGAGCCCGGGCACGTCAATCCGCTCCTCCCAAGGTGCGTGACACGGGCCAGACACAGCAGATCACCCTTTTTCCGACAGACCTATGAACCTACAGCGCCCACTTCCCTGGCTCGGTGGCCTCACCGCAAACGCCTTCATGCGAGACTACTGGCAGAAGCGACCTCTTTTCGTGAAGGGAGCTTTTCGTGAGCCCTTCGCTCAGTCGCTTCCCCTCACGGAAGGTGCCTTTCGTGAGCTGTGCAGCCATCCAGAGCTACCCGTTCGCCTGGTCAAAGACTCGGGCGCGAAGCTGGTTGATGGCCCGCTACGGCCGAGTCAACTGCCCAAACCCAAGGCATCGGGCTGGGCCATTCTGATCCAGCAGGTCAACACGGCCATCCCACAAGCCGAGGCCTTTCTCGACGCGTTTCGGTTCATTCCTGACGCGAGACTCGAAGACTTGATGGTGAGCTTGGCTGGCCCTCAGGGCGGCATTGGGCCACATGTCGATTCCTATGATGTTTTTCTGGTGCAAGCCGCAGGAACACGAGACTGGTCCATTGCTCAGCATTTTGACCCAAGCCTGGTGGAGGATATTCCGCTGCGGGTCCTGAGTCGTTACGAGCCTGAGCAGGTCTTTCACTGTGAACCAGGTGACCTCCTGTATCTACCTCCCAATATTGCGCACCACGGCATTGCCACGGGGGTGGGGTGTATGACCTACTCCGTCGGATTTCGGGCACCTGACCCAGTCGAAATCGCCGATGAGGCGGTGGGACTCAAGCTAGACGAGCTTGAATCGATGGGCTGGTCTGATCCCTGGCTCAAGGCCACAAAACGGCCGTCAGAGGTTCCTCAGGCCATGATGGAGGCCATGATTCAGGCTGCGCGTCAGTGCCTTCCCAGCGACGCGGAATTGGCGCGATCAGCGCTCCTCACCCTCTCAAGGCTTCACCCTGGAGCCCACTGGCCTACCCCAGGGCGCCTCACCTATAAGGCTTTTCTCAATAGACTCACTCGGGGCCAGGGGTGCCGGCTGAGGCTCTCCCCTGGTGCTCGCGTCATACGGTATGAGGGTCTGGTTGCAGCCAATGGCGAAGCGGTCGACCTCAGCGCACTGCGAGCGAGTGAGCGCAAAAATCTGCTGCAGTGCATCCAAAGCTTGGCCGAAAGCCGCACCCTCGATCAGACCCCAGCATTCTGGCAGGAGAAGCGGACTGAATTTATTCAAATCTTTCATCAACTTCACCAGAGCGGCGTGTTGTTAGTTTTGTCGAAATTCACCCGTGCACAGCGCACAAAAAAGGCTATGATTGCGGACGGAACTGAGTGAATCCGCTCTTCCTCTCATTTTTTAAAATTATCCCAAGGAACTAACATGACCAAGTCGATTCTCGTTGCTGCTCTGTTTGCTGTTGGCCTGGCCGCTTGCGGCAAAAAAGAAGAGAAGCCTGCTGAGGCTCCTGCTGCTGCTCCCGCTCCTGCTGCTGCTCCTGCCGCTGAGCAGAAGCCTGCTGACGCTGCCGCTCCTGCTGCTGGCGCACCTGCTGCTGCTCCCGCCGCACCTGCTGCACCTGCTGCTCCTGCAGAGCCCGCCAAGAAGTAATTCTTTGGGCTGACAAAAAAGGCGCTGCATCTGCAGCGCCTTTTTTTATTCCAGAACCACCCAGTCCATGCCTGCATGCTGAGAGGCCACCTCGAAGCAGGTTGCGCCCCAGTCCATCTCTGCGACACTTCCCCGCACGCGATCTTCATGATTGTTGACTTGGCTGAGATGAGCAGCGACCACACGTTGCAGCCGAGCACTTTGAACACGTTGCAGAAGATCTGAGGCCTGCTCATTCGACAGGTGACCATAGTCTCCACCCACCCTCGCCTTGAGCTTGGGGGCGTAGGGCCCCTGCCGAAGCATGTCCACGTCGTGATTAAACTCCAGGAATAATGCATCGAGCTCACGCAGAGAGTTCACCACATGGGGCGAGACATGCCCAAGGTCTGTGACCACAGCCATCGACATCTGACCAGCGGCGACCCGAACCGCGATGGGCTCACGTGCATCATGAGGAACAGTGAGCAGGTTCACTTGGAGGCCCATCCACTCAAACGTCGCTCCGGCATGGACGAGCGCCAGTTCTTCAATTCCATCAAAGGCCTCACCCATGGCGAGTCGGGTCCCATGGGTAGAGATCACAGGGCATCGAGCCGCCTTGGCAGCACGCGCAATGCCGGCGCTGTGATCGCCGTGCTCGTGTGTCACCAAAATGAGGTCAATGGCAGCGGGCTCTAGCCCGCGCTGGGCCATGCGATCGGTGAGATCCCGAATGCCCAGGCCACAATCAACCAAGATTCGAGCGGTTGGATGCCCTGAAACCCTCGCCTCGAGCAGGAGGGCATTGCCCTCACTGCCACTGCCAAGGCTGGTAAACCGTAACCGGTTCAACGCCCTACTTCAGGCGCTCGAACAACACCGTCAACATCTTTTGTGCGTTTGCATCGTTGACCGGCTTACCGCTCTTATCTAGCACCTGCAGACTGCTCTTATCACCCTGAGAGGTGATCTTGAGCTGGTAAGTGGTGGCTGGATCGGGCTCGTCTCCCGCGAAGAGACGACCAAAGAATCCCTTCGTGCTGCCTGCCACGCTCGGGTCTCGATAGCGAACAAACAACAAGCCTTTGGCGCGGTCACGATCATCGACGGAGAAACCAAGCCGATCGATTGCAACACCGACACGACGCCATGCTCGATCGAAGGGCTCATCTAGGTTAATCGCCAGACGACCCGAAGCGTTGTCTAGGCGAACCGCCGCGAGGGTCTGCGGGGCACCAGCCTGCAACAGTGCTTTGGCCTTTTCGTCGGAGGCTCCCAGGCGAATCATGATGCGACGGAGGAAATCCTGCTCCAGTTGGGGATCCGACGGACGATTCACCCAACGCGTACCCGAATTGTCACTATTGCCCGTTTCCTGCTCCAGCAGGCCACGGTGGCTCAGGCTCATTTCTGTCTGCCCATCAGGCCGGCGCTCCACACGAAGGCGGAACTTGTCACGCTCGCCGGTATCGTAAATGCCCTCTACCAGGCGCCCGAGGGAACGACGAATAAAGTCTTGAGGAATCTTTGCCCGGTTCTCAGCCCACTCTGTTTCGAGGACGCCACGCTCCTCACTGTCAATCACCAGCGTGAACCCGAGCTCAGTCCAGAACTGACGCAGCACTGGCCACACCTGCTCGACCGGCTTATTGACCACCAAAACGCGCAGATCCCCCTGCCGCTCAAAGCGCATGTCGGAGAAACTCGGCAACACCCCTGAGGGCGAAGCAACACCCGAGCGCTGACCCTGCTCGAAGGCAGCCCTGCTGGCGACACCCGATGCAGGCACGGAAAAACGCTCATCTGCTCCGGGCTTGAGGAGATCTGGGGGAACATCAAGCGGCGTGTTGCGTGCCTTAGACGATTGATAGTCGACATCACTGCTTCCTGTGAGCGTGCTGCAGCCAGATAAGGCGAGCACCAAGGCCATGGCGATACCAGTGAGACGAGGACGAACAAGGACGGTCATGCAAGCGCTCCGAGAGATTTGAGGGCAGCCTCAACCGAGGCCTGTCCAGCCTCCGACAAGGAGACCAGGGGAAGGCGAATACCACCCGGCATTCGCCCCATGCGAGAGAGAGCCCATTTCACAGGGATCGGGTTAGCCTCACAGAAGAGGGCCTTGTGCAGAGGCATGAGGGCACGATTCAGAGCCGCAGCCTCCTCAGCACGACCAGCCATAGCCAGACCGCAGAGTTCGGCCATTTGCTTGGGAAGCACATTCGCTGTGACAGAGATGTTGCCTTTTCCACCCAAGAGCATCAGCGCAACCGCAGTGGGATCATCTCCACTGTAGACGGCAAAGCCGTCTGGGAGGTCACGAATCAGCCACTGCGCTCGCTCAATGTTGCCAGTGGCTTCCTTGATGCCAACGATGTTGTCGATCTGTGCGAGACGAACCACCGTCTCGTGGGCCAGGTCCGCCACGGTTCGACCAGGAACGTTGTAGAGAATGACGGGAATATCGACCGCCTCCGCGACGGCGCGGAAGTGCCTGTAAAGCCCCTCTTGAGGAGGCTTGTTGTAATAAGGAACAACCTGAAGCGAAGCATCGGCTCCGACGCGAAGCGCTTCTCGGGTCAGTTCGATTGCCTCTGCAGTTGAGTTGGCGCCCGATCCTGCAATCACAGGGACCCGCCCAGCAGCCTGCTCCACGGCGATCTGGATGAGCTCGAGGTGTTCCTCGACATTCACGGTCGGCGACTCACCGGTCGTACCCACCGCCACAATGGCGTGGGTTCCCTCGGCGATGTGCCAATCGATGAGGCGGCGATAGGCATCCAGGTCTAGGCTTCCATCGGGATGCATCGGCGTAACGATGGCCACGAGGCTTCCCGTGATGGGGTCTCTTAGACGCTTATTCATATCGGGGGATCCTTTCTCGCATCAGCCAAAGTCGAGGCCCATGGCCTCTCGAACATCCCGCATGGTTTGACGCGCCAATTCGCGAGCGCGCTCACAGCCGTCCGCCACGATGTTCTTTACGAGATCGAGATCTTCCTCGTAGGGACGAGCTCTCTCGCGAAACTCAGCCTGTTCCGCAATCACGGCGTCAATGAGCGGCTGTTTGCAGTCGAGGCAGCCAATCCCGGCTGTTCGACAGCCCTCTTGCACCCACTGCCGGCGGTCATCTGGGGAGTAAATCTCATGCAAGGCCCAAACCGGGCAACGCTCAGGCTCACCTGGGTCCGTTCTGCGGACGCGAGCTGGGTCGGTGGGCATGGTGCGTATTTTCTTGGAGACCGAGTCGGGCTCCTCCCGCATGGCAATGGTGTTGTTGTAGCTCTTGGACATTTTCTGGCCGTCGAGCCCAGGCATGCGTGAGGCCTGAGTGAGCAAGGCCTGAGGCTCAACCAGAATCAGTCGGCGCGCACCCTCCAGATAGCCAAAGAGTCGCTCACGGTCATCCAAGGTGAGATTCTGGCTGTCCTGAAGCAGAGCCTTTGCAGACTCAAGCGCCTCATCATCGCCCTGCTCCTGATAGCGGGCCCGCATCTCGAGCAAAAGACGCGCACGCTTGGAGCCCAATTTCTTTGCCGCCTCCTGCGCCTTCTCCTCAAAGTGAGGCTCCCGGCCATAGAGGTGATTGAAGCGTCGAGCAACCTCGCGCGTGAGCTCGACGTGGGGGACTTGGTCCTCTCCCACAGGAACTTGCCCTGCACGATAAATGAGGATGTCGGCTGCCTGAAGCAAGGGATAGCCCAGAAAACCATAGGTGGAGAGGTCTCGATCGGTGAGACGCTCCTGCTGATCCTTGAAGCTTGGAACCCGCTCGAGCCAGCCCAGTGGGGTGCACATGGACAGAAGCAGGTGGAGTTCTGCGTGCTCGGGCACCCGGGATTGAATAAAGAGCGTGGCCTGATTCGGTTCAATGCCCGCGGCCAGCCAGTCAATCACCATATTCCAGACGTTGGCCTGGATGACGTGGGGCTCTTCGTAATGGGTGGTGAGTGCGTGCCAATCCGCCACGAAGAATAGGCACTCGTACTCATTCTGGAGTTGAACCCA
Source organism: Bordetella parapertussis (assembly GCA_945862985.1). GTDB lineage: Bacteria > Pseudomonadota > Gammaproteobacteria > Burkholderiales > Burkholderiaceae_A > Hahnella > Hahnella lacustris. Next base: position 55,550 of record CAMAZF010000011.1, read on the forward strand.
GTTTTTGAGTACACCGTGGTAGTGACCCAGGTGAAGGGCACCAGTGGGCCGCATGCCCGACAGGACGCGTTGGGGATACATAGAACCGGAATTCTATCAGTGCGCCCGAGCGCACTGAACGGTCCAGCCAGCCCAAACCGGTAGGGTGCCGTCCGGCAACGGGGGCGCGCGACCCACATCACAACGGCTCTCCTTGGGGCAGTGGAAGTCTGACCCACGTGAGGCCTTCAAGCCGAGCTCGACGGAGAGCCTCTGATATCGCCGCGTGTCGTCCTGAGTGTGGCTTCCCGTTGAAACCTCGATGGCGGTCCCGCCAAGTGCCATGTATTCCTGCATCAAGGCCCAGTGGGCTGTGTCATTCAAGCGATATCGTGCCGGATGGGCCAGCACAGGCACGCCGCCCGCCGAGAGGATCCAGCCCATGGCCTCTCTCAGGCTTGCCCATTGGTGAGAGACATAGCCTGGCTTGCCAGGCGTGAGAAATCGATCGAAGACCTCTTGAACCCCACGACAGACGCCAGCGTCCACCAACGCCCGAGCAAAGTGCGTTCGGCCAATCAGGTTTGGATTCCCTGCAAAGCCCAGTGCAGCCTCCAAGACCGATGGCAGACCAGACTGAACCAAGGCACGATCCATGTCGCGCGCACGCTCAAAACGGCTGGTCTGCATCTCGTGCAGGGCGCCAGCCAGTGCTGGATGGTCACGATCGAATCCAAGACCCACGAGGTGCAGCGTCTCGCCCCCCCAGGTGACTGAAATCTCAACCCCGTTGAGAAAGGGGACATTGAGATCCAGAGCGGCCTCTTCGCCTTCGGCCAGGCCATCAATCGTGTCATGGTCGGTGATGGCCATCAACTGAACCCCGTGGTCTTTTCCGCGAGAAACCAACGCAGCCGGACGCAACACCCCATCAGAGGCGGTGGAATGCATATGGAGGTCTACATTAAGATCGTGTGGCAGCATGACATCATTCTCTCACCCTCTTATGCCCATCTACCAACTCGAAGACCGGATCCCTCTCCTCGACCCCACCAGCTACGTGGCCCCTGGCGCGCAGGTCATTGGGTCGGTCCGACTGCATGCAGAATCCAGCGTCTGGTTCAACGCAGTCCTGAGGGCTGACCATGCAGACATCGAGGTCGGAGCCGGCTCCAACGTACAAGATGGCGCTGTGCTGCACGTGGATCCGGGCTGCCCCATTCACATCGGTGAGCGCGTCACGATTGGCCACCAAGCCATGATTCATGGGTGCACGATCGGCCCTGAGAGCCTCATCGGCATTCAGGCCATCATCCTGAACCATGCCTCCATTGGGTCGCACTGCCTCATTGGAGCTGGCGCACTGGTCACGGCAGGGTGCGTCATCCCAGACGGAAGCCTGGTGTTGGGTAGTCCGGCGAAGGTGGTGCGCGCACTCAAGCCAGAGGAGATCGAGGACCTCCTGCGCGCGGCGCAGAGCTATCGGAACCGTGCCAAGCAATACCGCACAGGCCTGCTGGCATGCGAGCCATGATGTCTGGCATTGGTTCCAGCGAAGACGGCCTTTGGAGGCTTCTTTTTGAAGACGCCCACGCTCGGGCTCATCTCATTCGGCTGGATCAGAGCTTTCAGGGCATCGTCAGCAGGCACGCATCTCTGGCTGCCCCTGTGATTCAGCTGCTGGGAGAAATGGCTGCCTCGGCTGCATTGCTCAGCGGCTCACTTAAGTTTGAGGGGTCCGTCCTGCTCCAGCTCCATGGGGACGGACCTGTGCGCCTCGCCATCGCCGAGTGCACTGCAGACCTTCAGTTGAGAGGCACTGCCACTTGCGACGAGTCTCAGGTCATCCTTCCCACAGCAGACCTGAGAGCCATGGCCAATCGCAACGCGCTCGGGCGCCTGAGCCTCATTCTGGACCCTCAAAAGCCTGGCCAAAAGCCCTACCAGGGCATTGTCGCCCTCGAAGCTGAGCGACTCGCACAAGCAGTAGAGGACTACATGTCTCAGTCTGAGCAGGTCAAGACCCGGCTCTGGCTAGCCTGTGACGGGCAACGTGCCGCTGGCCTGATGATCCAACAGATGCCGCTTGAAGGGGGACACTCAAGTCAGCCAGCCCTCCCCGCATCGCTGGAGCGCGCACAGCGGGAGGAAGGCTTTCATCGGCTCTGCCTCCTCGGAGATACGCTGCAATCCGAGGAACTCCTCACCACACCCGCAGAACAACTCCTGCACCAACTCTTCTGGGACGAGAATGCTCGGCTACTCGAGCAACGGCCCGTTCAGTTCGGATGCCCCTGCAATCGAATGAGAGTAGGACGCATGCTCACGAGCCTCGGGAGAGCAGAGATCGAGAGCATTCTGTCTGAGCAAGGACAGGTTGAGATTCACTGTCACTTCTGCAATGCGGGGTATCGATTCGACCCCATCGACTGTGCGCGTCTTTTTACCGAGACGGATCTTGGGCTGGAGGCTTCAACGGGGCCGGGGCCGAGCCAGACCCACCACTAGACGGACTTGAGAACTGAAAAAACTTTTCCCCGGGGCGTTTGAGGCCGAGCTCATAACGAGCACGCTCTTCCACCGCAGATAGGCCGGTTTGGAGGTCGCGGACCTCTGCCTCCAGGGCCTCAATCTGCTCGCGCTGCGCCTGGACCTTCGCCCGGCGCTCCTCGAGCTCTCGCTCCAAACGCCAGACATGGAGCCAGCCACCCTGCCCCAGCCAGAGCGGCCACTGCATGAGCAACACCGCTGCCAGCAACGTCTCGCTGAGAGTAGGCATCCGAAGGCGCGACAGCCATTGCTTGAACTTCACTGTGCGCCTCAGGGCTTAGTGCACGCCGGTCTTAGCCGCGCTGGCGCAGCTGATAGAACGCGTCAAGTCCGGGGTATTGTCCGGTTGAGGCGAGGTCTTCCTCAATGCGAAGCAGCTGGTTGTATTTGGCCATGCGATCGGATCGAGAGAGTGATCCTGTCTTGATCTGAAGTGCATTGGTTCCAACCGCGATGTCTGCGATGGTGGAATCTTCAGACTCACCCGAACGGTGCGAAACCACTGCGGTATAGCCGGCACGCTTGGCCATTTCAATGGCCGCAAAGGTCTCTGTCAGGGTTCCGATCTGATTGATCTTGATCAGGATGGAGTTGGCAATCCCTTTGGAGATGCCCTCGCGCAAGATCTTGGTGTTGGTGACAAAGAGATCGTCACCCACCAACTGCACCTTCTTGCCCAAGGCTGCCGTGAGTTTGGCCCAGCCATCCCAATCGTCCTCGGCACATCCATCCTCAATGCTGATGATGGGGTACTTATCACACCATGTCGCAAGCACGTCGACCAGCCCCTCTGCTGGCAGGGAGAGCCCCTCAGCGGAGAGTTCATAGCGCCCATTTTTAAAGAATTCGGAGCTGGCGCAGTCGAGTCCAAGCGCAATCTGTCGCCCCGGCTCATATCCCGCTTTCTCGATGGCGCGCAGGATGAGCTGAATGGCAGCCTCGTGGTTCGCCACGCTGGGAGCAAATCCGCCCTCATCACCGACTGCCGTCGACATGCCCTGGTCATGAATCAGCGACTTGAGTGCATGAAAGACCTCAGCTCCATAGCGCAACGCCTCACGGAAGCTGGGCGCTCCAACCGGGATGATCATGAGCTCTTGCAGGTCTAGGTTGTTGTTCGCGTGCGCACCACCATTGATGACGTTCATCATGGGGACTGGCAGAGACATGGGGCCTGAACCACCGAAATAGCGATAGAGCGGCAAGCCTGCATCGTCCGCAGCGGCCCGCGCAACCGCCATGGAGACAGCCAACATGGCGTTGGCACCCAGACGCGACTTGTTCTCGGTGCCGTCGAGCTCAATGAGTGTGCGATCGATGAAGGCCTGCTCAGATGCATCGAGGCCCATGAGGGCTTCGCCAATCTCTGTGTTGACGTTTTCAACCGCCCGCAGCACGCCCTTGCCTAAGTAGCGGGACTTGTCACCGTCACGCAGTTCAATGGCCTCACGTGATCCGGTACTGGCCCCACTGGGTACGATGGCTCGTCCCATGACGCCAGACTCGAGCAGAACGTCACATTCAACGGTGGGATTGCCGCGGCTGTCGAGGACTTCGCGGCCAATGATGTCAACAATTGCGCTCATACAGATGCTCCCTGGCGGGCTAGTGCCGCCTCAATGTAAGACTTAAACAATGGATGCCCTCTGAGAGGGGTTGAGGTGAACTCCGGGTGGAACTGAACTGCAACAAACCATGGGTGCACGGCGCCGGGGAGCTCCACCATCTCTACCAGAGATTCAGTGGGGGTCTCGGACGCAATGGTGAGGCCAGCATCTGCGATTCGTTGCTTGAACTGGTTGTTCACCTCATAGCGATGGCGATGCCGCTCATAGACCGACTCGCCGTAAATCTCTTGGGCCTTGGTTCCCGGGCGAATGGCGCAGCGCTGTGCGCCCAGGCGCATGGTTCCACCCAGATCGGACTCTTCAGATCGGCTCTGAACAGAGCCATCTCGCTCGGTCCACTCTGTAATGAGGGCAACCACTGGCTCAGGTGTCGAAGGGTTGAATTCAGTGGAATTGGCCTGCTCCATACCCGCCACATGCCTGGCGTACTCAATGACGGCGAGCTGCATGCCAAGGCAGATGCCGAGGTACGGCACACGGTGCTGCCGGGCGAACTGAATGGCGCGAATCTTTCCCTCGACCCCTCTCTTGCCAAACCCACCCGGAACGAGAACGGCATCGAAGGAAGAGAGCATCGAGGCCGCATCCTCCTCTATCGTCTCCGAGTCGATGTACTCGATCTGGACGCGTGAACCGGTGTGCAGGCCGGCGTGAATGAGGGCCTCGGTGAGCGACTTGTAAGACTCGGTGAGATCCACGTACTTACCCACCATGGCGACCCGCACGGTGTGGCTGGGGTGATCGAGCTTGTGGATGAGGCGATCCCACTCGGTGAGATCGGCAGGCTTGGCAGTGAGATTCAGCGTTCGACAGATCTGCTCATCAACCCCTTGCTCCCAGAGCATGCGGGGGATGCGATAAATGCTGTCTACGTCTGCAACGGAGATCACCCCCTCAGGCGGCACATTTGAGAAGAGAGAGATTTTCTCGCGTTCGTCATCCGGAATGGGGCGATCGGCTCGACAGAGCAAGAGATTGGGCATGAGACCAATCTCGCGCAGCTTTTGTACGGAATGCTGGGTGGGCTTGGTCTTGAGCTCACCCGCAGAGGGGATAAAGGGCACCAGCGTGAGATGCACAAAGCAACTGCTGTTGCGGCCCTGACGAATACTGAGCTGGCGAATGGCCTCGAGAAAAGGCAGCGACTCGATGTCTCCCACCGTGCCCCCCACCTCGACAATGGCCACGTCCACCTCATCGGGCGTGCCGACACGCGCACCGCGAGCGATGAAGTCTTGAATCTCATTGGTGATGTGAGGGATGACCTGCACCGTCTTCCCAAGGTACTCACCACGACGTTCTTTTCGAAGAACGGAATCGTAGATTTGACCGGTGGTGAAGTTATTCACCTTGCGCATGCGGGAATTGATGAAGCGCTCGTAATGCCCGAGGTCGAGATCTGTCTCTGCGCCGTCCTCGGTCACGAACACCTCACCATGTTGGAACGGGCTCATCGTGCCGGGATCCACATTGAGGTAGGGGTCCATCTTGATGATGGTGACCTTCAGACCGCGTGACTCCAGCAAGGCACCCATGGAAGCCGAGGCGATGCCCTTGCCCAGAGAAGACACCACACCACCCGTCACGAAGACAAATTTGGGCATCGCTCAGACCCCAATCAGACGGCAGCCTGTCTTGGCCTGGACCTCGTGGGCATCTACCCCGGGAGCGAGCTCTTTGAGCTCGAGCCCATGACGCGTCACCTCCATAACCGCCAGGTCCGTGATGATCATGTCGACCACTCCCACACCGGTGAGAGGGAGATTGCAGGACTTGAGGATTTTGATGTCTTCGGTGCCGTCTTTCTTCTTGGCCGTGTGCTCCATGAGCACAATCACTTTGTCGACCCCTGCAACCAAATCCATGGCACCGCCCATGCCCTTGACCATCTTTCCTGGAATCATCCAGTTGGCAAGATCTCCGTGTTCTGAGACCTGCATGGCTCCGAGAATGGCGAGATTGATATGGCCTCCGCGAATCATGGCGAAGCTATCGGCACTTGAAAAAATAGCGGATCCGGGCAGCGTCGTGACCGTCTGCTTGGAGGCATTGATGAGGTCGGCATCGACCTCTTCGTCGAGAGGATAAGGACCAATCCCCAACAGACCATTCTCTGACTGGAGCCACACCTCGATGCCCTCCGGCACGTTGTTGGCGACCAGCGCAGGAATGCCAATTCCAAGGTTTACATAGAAGCCATCGCGCAGCTCTTGCGCTGCACGTTTGGCCATTTCATCTCGAGTCCAGGGCATGTCTCTCTCCAGAATGGGGGTTAGGCGGCACGCGTGGTTCGCTGCTCGATCGCCTTTTCGGGGTTTGCGTTGAGCACGATGCGTTTGACGTAAATGCTGGGTGTGTGAATCTCTGCAGGATCGAGCTCGCCGTTCTCAACAATCTCTTCGACTTCAGCAATGGTCATGTAGCTCGCTGTGGCCACATTCGGGTTGAAGTTACGGGAGGTGAGGCGGTACACGAGATTGCCAGCCTTATCTGCTTTCCAGGCCTTCACCAGTGAGATGTCTGCGAACAGACTGCGCTCCATGACGTACTGCTCGCCATCAAACTCACGCACCTCCTTGCCTTCGGCCACGACCGTTCCAACGCCAGTTTTGGTGAAAAAAGCGGGAATTCCAGCACCGCCAGCACGAAGCTTCTCGGCCAGCGTGCCCTGGGGCGTGAATTCCAACTGAAGCTCGCCCGCGAGAAACTGACGCTCAAACTCTTTGTTCTCGCCCACGTAAGACGAGATCATTTTCTTGACCTGACGCGTCGCGAGCAGTTGACCCAACCCTTTTCCATCCACTCCCGCGTTGTTGCTGATGGCGGTGAGGTTCTGGGCGCCCAGATCCCGAACCGCATCAATCAGCGCCTCCGGGATGCCGCAGAGGCCAAAGCCCCCGACCGCAAGTGTCATGTTGTCTTTGAGCACATCCTCAAGCGCAGCGCGGGCGCTGGGGTAGATCTTATTCATACCAACTCCAGGGGGGTCATTAAAAAGGTCAAGCCCGTAAAATGGCGGATTCTCATAGTTTACTGGCTCGGAGGGGTCTCTCATGGAACGTGAAACCATGGAGTTTGATGTAGTCATCGTCGGCGCAGGTCCCGCAGGGCTTTCCGCCGCCATCCGACTCAAGCAGCTCGCGGCTGAACAAGGGCGAGACGTGAATGTCTGCGTTCTAGAAAAGGCTGGCGAGGTCGGGGCCCATATTCTCTCTGGCGCGGTCATGGATCCCATTGCCTTGAGCGAGCTGTTCCCCGATTGGAAGGCCCAAGGTGCGCCCCTTCATACCCCCGTCACCGAAGACCGGTTTCTCTTTCTCTCCGCGACCAGCCACTGGAAGACGCCCAACTGGATGCTGCCGGGCTGCTTCCAGAACCATGGCAACTATGTCATTAGCCTTTCAGACGTCACCAAATGGCTGGGAGAACAGGCCGAGGCACTGGGCGTCGACATTTACCCAGGCTTTCCCGCCGCAGAGCTGATTTACGGTGCAGAAGGCGAGGTTTTGGGGGTCATCACCGGCGATATGGGCATTGGGAAAGATGGCCAGCCCACGGACCAGCATCAGCCTGGCATGGCCCTGATGGCGCGCTACACCCTGCTGGCCGAAGGGGCGAGGGGACACCTCGGCCGAGCGGTCATGGATCGATACCAGCTTCAGCGCCGGTCAGATCCACAGTCCTATGGCATTGGCATCAAAGAACTCTGGGAGGTCGACCCTGCCCAGTCCAAGCCTGGCCTGGTGGTGCATACGGCCGGCTGGCCCCTCTCGAATGACACCTATGGCGGCTCTTTTCTCTACCACCTCCAAGACAACCGAGTCGCTGTCGGGTTTGTCCTCGGGCTGAACTACAAAAATCCCTGGCTCTCACCCTTCGAAGAATTCCAGCGATACAAGACGCACCCAGCCATCCGGCCCACCTTTGAAGGGGGCAGACGCATTGGATACGGGGCGCGCGCGCTCACCGCAGGGGGCCTCAACAGCCTGCCGGACCTTGCCTTCCCGGGAGGCGCCTTACTGGGCTGCGATGCAGGCTTTCTGAACGCCTCTCGCATCAAGGGCAGCCATGCGGCCATCAAGAGCGGCATGCTCGCCGCTGAGGCCTGCTTTGATGCACTCGGACAGAGCGAGCCCCCTCGCGTGCTGGAGGGCTATGCCAGTCGGTTCAAGGCCTCCTGGCTTCACCAAGAGCTCCACAAAGCCCGAAACTTCAAGCCGGCGATGTCCAAAGGCCTCTGGCTTGGAAGCCTGATCGTGGGCATCGACCAGACGCTCTTTGGCGGCAAGGCTCCCTTCACCCTTCACACCCAGAAACCCGACCACGCCTACCTCGAGCCGGCCAGCCAGCACACACCCATCTCCTACCCCAAGCCCGATGGCGTGCTCACATTTGACCGGCTGAGCTCCGTCTTTCTCTCAGGAACCAATCACGAGGAAAACCAGCCTGCACACCTGACGCTGAAGGATTCCAACACTCCGGTGGCGACCAATCTCACCCGATTCGCTGGGCCCGAGTCTCGCTATTGCCCCGCTGGAGTGTATGAGTACCTCGACGCAGTAGGCAATCCAGTCACAGCCCCGACCGAAGGCGCTGCCTTGAGAATCAATGCGCAGAACTGCGTGCACTGCAAAACCTGCGACATCAAGGACCCCACCCAGAATATTGTCTGGGTGACCCCTGAGGGAGGTGGAGGTCCGGTCTATTCGGGGATGTAGTGGCGCAAAATCTAAAAACCGAGTGCGTTCCTGCGGTGCCACTGACGCACCAGTTCGGACAAAAGTGTCCGAATTGGTTCACCCTCTTGCATGCAAACCCCATACAGCGAGCCTCCGTTAAAGGCATGAGAATTGCAAGCTCATTAAGGCCTCTCAACACTACACGGAGAACCTTATGGGCATTTTCAAAGATCCGTTTAATCCTGACGCCCCGCTGCGCTTGGGATGCTCTTGCGGCCAACATACATCCGAAGACGAACATCAGGCGAGCCAGCTTTCTGCGCGCGAAGAATCGCACCCACAATCTCTTATAGAAGCCTGCCTGGTAAACGCACTGTTTCCAAGCGAAGGGGAGCGACGAGCATTTATTCGAGCGGTTGGGCGAAATACTGCTGTCGCAGCAATCAGCAGCTTCTTACCACTCGGTGCTCTTACGGCCATGGCCGCGGAGCCGGGCCCACTTGAAAAAAAATCGCTCAACATCGGCTTCCTTCCGATCACCTGCGCCACGCCTATCGTCGCTGCCGATCCATTGGGTTTTTATGCAAAACAAGGCCTTGACGTCAAATTAAATCGAACTGCAGGATGGGCTGTAGTGAGAGACAAAACAATTGCGGGGGAGTTTGATGCCTCACATATGCTCTCTCCAATGCCATTGGCGATGACGCTTGGCCTCGGAGCAACAGCGACGCCTATGGTGATGCCCGCCATTGAGAACATCAATGGTAATGCCATTACTCTACACATCAAGCATAAGGACAAAAGGGATCCAAAAACCTGGAAAGGTATGAAGCTTGCGATACCTTTTGATTACTCTATGCATAACTTTCTCTTGCGCTATTACCTTGCAGAGAATGGCCTCGACCCAGACAAAGACGTACAGCTTCGGGTCATGGCTCCTCCCGATATGGTTGCAAATCTACGCGCAGAGAATATAGATGGCTTCATTGTTGCGGAACCCTTCAATCAACGAGCGGTTTTCGACGGAGTGGGTTTCATTCACATGCTCACCAGTGAAATTTGGCAAGACCATCCGTGTTGCGCCTTTGCGGTTCCAGAGAAATTCGTCAAGGAAAATCCGAATACTTTTGCAGCCCTTTTCAGGGCCATTTTAACTTCGACTATGCATTGCTCTGCTGCAACAAACCGCCCAGAGGTCGCCAAAGCCATTCACGGCCCTAATCACTTGAATCAGCCTCTCACCGTGCTCGAACAAGTACTGCTCGGGCGCTTCGCAGACGGCCTTGGTCAAATTCGCAACGAACCCAAACGAATCGATTTCGACCCTTTCCCCTGGCAATCAATGGCAGTCTGGATGCTCACACAAATGAAGCGATGGGGTTACCTCAAGGCCGAGATCAATTACGCCGACATCGCGAATCAAGTGTACCTTGCAACTGATGCACGCAAAAAAATGATTGAACTAGGATTCAAGGCACCCAATGCGGACACCAGGAAGCATTTCATTATGGGCCGAGAGTTCGATCCGTCAAAGGCATCGGCATACGCAGCGAGCTTTAAGATCAAGCGGACTTGACTGAACTAGAGGAAGAGCGGCGCAAAGTGAACGCTGCTCTTCCTTATCCGACTGCGGGCAGTGTGATGGGATAAGAGCTTGCCTTGATCCGAATGGGGACCTCTCGAACTTCATACGGCACCAGAGCATTCCCTCCCAACTGGCTCGCAATCGTTTTGGCCTGCCGACGGATTGGTTCAATGAAGCGACTAACTCGACCATTCACCGATATGCAGTCGCCCATCGCATAGACATGCTCTCTGGAAGTTTTTAATGTCCGGTGATTTACGCAGATTCCGTTGTCCCACTCCAGCGAAGCAGATTCGGAGAGTCGATCAGGGGTAAGCAGCCCAGTTGCAGCCAGAATCAAATCAACTTCCACACAATCTCCCGAAGACAGTTGCACTTTCATGCGACCACCCGGCATTGACTGTCGACGCTGCACCTCCACACCACCAATAAACCTAATTGGAAGCAAGGCCCAGGCACTCAGTAAGGGCTCTAAGGCTGAGTGATCTCTCACCAACGTTGCCAATGGTCTCATTTGACTATCAATCAATATGGCCTTATGTCCGGCAATCGCGAGATCGTTGGCCATCTCCACTCCAACCAGACCTGCCCCAATGATCAATATGTCCTTAAGTCCGCTGTTGAGCTGCTCGCGCAAGCCTCGATAATGTTCAAGATGATTGACTCTCCAGCAGTCTCGCTCACTAAGTGCCTGCGGGATTCGAACTCTGGAGCCATGAGCCAAAACGAGGTCTCCATAAGACATCACACCACGAGTCGTTCTCACTCGAAACTCACGTGGGGTGATGCTCACAACCTGGGTGTTTGTGTACAGATCGACACCCAGTCTTCGAGCAGCATCCGTCCCACATTCTTTGACCAACGATTCGGGGGTCAGGCCTTTGGCTAAGGCAACAGAGATGAGTGGCTTGTCGTACCGATGACCGGAACAGCCAGTAATGATGGCAATCGAACGGCCAGCCGAGGATGCACGGGCAGCCTCGGCCATCTCCCACCCGGCTGTGCCCGCACCTACGATGACGAGGTCATACCGAAAGGCACCATCAAGACCCTTGCGACCAGTCACCACAGGTGCACATGCCTCCACGACACGGGCCTCGAAGGGAACAAAGTCACGCTTAGTGACGCCACAAAGCGGACACACCCAGTCATCCGGGATGTCTTCGAAGAGAGTCCCTGGCGCAAGACCACTTTCGGGGTCGCCTGCTTCCTCGTTATAGATATGACCACACGCCTTACAAATATATTCGCTCATACAGGGAGTTCCTCCCGCGTAAGTCGATCCATTTCCTTCCTTAAGTGCTTGATTGCAGGCGTGACAATCGCGACAAAGTGCGACTCTCGAACTCGGCGTTGAACCGCCGACGACATGAGATATCCACGGGCCCCCTGATGAAGCAGTGCTGACTGAGCTGCACGCAAGGCCAGCTCTGCGCCATGGGCGCGTGCGTCAAGAACCTTCACGAAGAATTCATCTCGATCATCATAAGGCGTCTTAGCAAGGGTCATGACTCTCTCGAGGAGTTCATTAAGCTCAGCCTGCAAGGCATTGGGTCGGTCCTCAAGGTACTGATTCACGTGACCCAGTTGACGCTCGACCTCCCACATCGAATCAATGGAACCTTGAATAACGCCTGCGGCAATTCCACACTGCAACATAACGAAAGCTGACCGAATTCGCTTAATGAGCGGTCGTGATGGAGACGCAATCACATCCGCATCGGGCACCCAATAGTCCTTGAGGTGTAAAGCATAGGTGCCAGTTCCCTCCATACCGGAGAAGCTGGGACACTCTTTGAGCTCAATCCCAGTCGAATCACAACGAAGCAGGAACATCATTTCCTGCCCACTCATCTCCCCAGACAGCGCTGCGATAGCACCACAGTAATGGTTCGCTGCAAGGTTGCTCACCCAAGGCAACGTACCGGAGACCGTATAGCCACCGGGTGCAGGCTCCGCATGAAGAAGGAATTGTTCAATCTGTGCGTAGCTCTTCATCGGATTTGAGAGCGCAGTTCCACCAATTCCCATTCCTATGGCATGTCGAGGGAGGTCAATCTCTCTCAGCCGTTCAGACTGTGCCTCTTGTAGATACAGACCACAAACCGCCTGACACCAGACCATGAAACCTGTCGCACCGCAGATTCGGGACACCTCTGCCATCGCTTGAATTGCGAGCCCATAGTCACCAACACCATGAGGAGCATGCAGATGAGCAGACATTGCTCCCTCGCGTGCAAGTGCCCTCAAAACATTGGCCGGATAGAGACCCCGGTCAATTTCGGATACCAGAGGGGCAAGTTGCTGGTGAGCAACCAAAGCAACCCTTCGAACAAGATCAGGGATAAGGGTTTGAGGCATGGAAGGGTCTCTTGTATTCATCAGAGACTCCCCTCCACCAGCCCAATCTCAAATGGAATTGGATTGCGAATGCTGTTGGCAACCGGAGAGTAATAATTCGCATGGCGAACGATCTCATCAAGGACCTCGCGAGAAGCATCCCCCTCTAGAAGCACCTTCACCCGTATGGCTTGAAAACCCATATCGCCGGGCTGCTTATCTAACGCTCCCCCTGCACCCCAAGCAGCCGAGTTGCCAATATCGGCCTCCATAAAGATCTCAATCTTGCTCAGACGGACCTGCTTCCAAGTGGCTACTGCAGTAATTCCGACTGCGAGACAGCCCCCCAAGCCGGAGAGGACAATTTCCCCCGGAGCAGGCGCCGTATTCTCACCAAAGAGGTGGAGGGGTTCATCAACCACTACTGGCGTGTGATCAGCGACATAACTGAGTGAGCGGTACTGCCCCTGCATCACTGTCTTGACCTTGTTAGTACCCTTCGATTGTGGGTTCGCGCGCCCTTTCTCGGCAAAACCCATCAGTCCGTCACGATCGATAGGACGTAGGTAAGTGTGAACATGAGTCTCTAGGGGGACTTGAAAAACTGCAGACATGGAGGAGCCTTTCCGTAGCGAGTGGATAACACGTCGATAG
>CAMAZF010000012.1 GCA_945862985.1 Bordetella parapertussis
GGCGCGCTTCCCGACATCCCCGTGAAGATCATGATGAATGTGGGCAACCCTCAGTTGGCGTTCGACTTTCAGTCGATTCCCAATGAGGGCGTGGGCTTGGCTCGACTTGAGTTCATCATCAACAACAACATTGGCGTGCACCCCAAAGCCATTCTGGACTACCCGGCGGTAGACCCCGACCTGAAAGCGGCGGTCGAGCGAATCGCGCGCGGTCACGCCTCTCCTCGCGACTTCTTCATCGATCGACTTGCGGAGGGCGTCGCCACGATTGCGGCCGCCTTCTGGCCAAAGCCAGTGATTGTGCGGATGTCCGACTTCAAGTCCAACGAGTATCGCAAGCTGATTGGCGGGTCTCGTTATGAGCCAGAGGAAGAGAATCCCATGCTGGGGTTTCGTGGCGCCTCTCGCTATATTGCGGAAGACTTCCGCGACTGTTTTGAGATGGAGGTCACAGCCTTGAAGCGGGTTCGAGAGGACATGGGCCTCACCAATATGGAGATCATGGTGCCGTTTGTTCGAACGGTGTCTGAGGCTCGCAAGGTAAACGAGCTGTTAGCGGCGCATGGTCTCGCTCGGGGCAGTGGGGCAAATGACCAAGGTCAGGGTGGTCTCAAGCTCATCATGATGTGCGAGCTGCCGTCCAATGCCCTGCTGGCAAACGCCTTCCTCGATCATTTTGATGGCTTCTCGATTGGCTCAAACGATCTCACTCAGCTGACCCTTGGGCTCGATCGCGATTCGGGGTTGGTGGCAGCCTTGTTCGATGAGCGTGATGCCGCGGTGAAAAAGCTGCTCGAAATGGCGATCACCGCATGTAATGCGCGAGGCAAATACGTGGGGATCTGTGGCCAGGGCCCATCAGACCACCCCGATCTGGCACGGTGGCTGATGGAGCAGGGGATTCAGTCGATCTCGCTGAATCCCGATACCGTCGTCGATACCTGGCAGACGCTCGCCGCTACTGAATGACCTTCACCAGCTCACGCTTGCCGCCTTTGTAGGTGAAAAGCGTGAGCGTGCCGCCCACAATGTCGCCTTTTTCATCAAAGGCAATGGGGCCGGTCACGCCGTCCATCTTGAGGCTTGCCAGGGCAGGCAACACCTTGGAGGACTCGACTGAATTGGCCTTTTTCATTGCCTCAGCCAAGGCCATGGTGGCGTCATAAACGTAAGGGGCATACAGCTGCACCTCAATGCCCATCTCTTTTTTAAAGCGCTCTCGAAAGGCCTTGTCCTTCTGGGCATATTTGCCCGTCACGCCGCCGGCCTCGGCGCAGTAGACCTGATTGTCACCTAGTCCCTCTCCAGCCAGTTTAGGGAGAGCCGCCGTGCAGAGACCATCTCCACCCATCACCTTCGTGCTCAGCCCCAGCTGTTTCATTTGACGAATCATGGGGCCGCCCACGGCGTCCATCCCGCCATAGAAAATGATGTCGGGCTTCTTGCCTTTGAGGCTCGTGAGAATCGCCATGAAGTCGGTGGCCTTGTCGTTGGTGTATTCGCGGGCGATCACCTTGCCACCTGCGGACTGGACACCCTTGGCGAACTCATCAGCAACGCCTTGGCCATAAGCGGTTCGGTCATCAATCACCGCAATCGATTTTCCCTTGAGTTCTGAGACCGCATAGCGACCCAGCACACCGCCCAACCTGACGTCGTCCGCGACCACTCGGAAGGCTGTTTTATAGCCTTGTCGGGTGTATTTGGGGTTCGTGGCAGAGGGGGAAATCTGAGGAATCCCAGCATCGTGATAGAGCCTTGAGGCTGGAATGGTGGTGCCAGAGTTGAGATGCCCCACGACTCCGACCACCTTGGCATCAATGAGCTTCTGCGCCACTGGGGTGGCCTGCTTGGGCTCCGCGCCGTCATCCTCGCTCACCAAGACGAATTGCACGGGATTGCCGCCAATCTTGATCCCTGCCTTGTTCAGGTCGGCAATCGCCAGCTTGGCGCCGCCCTCGTTGTCCTTGCCGAGGTGGGCCTGATTGCCGGTCATCGGGGCGACATGCCCGATTTTGACCGTCACCGTGTTGGCGACGGCAGAACCAGCGAACAGTGCAGATACAGCAGCAACGCTCAGTGAGGCTTTCAATTGACGATCCATGTGCATTCACTCCTGGGTTGGGGTTGAAGGATTCTGAAAATCTAACCTGAATTACGCCCGCCGGGTAACATCACGAACCAGTCGTTGTTTCTCCCTCTGCCACTCACGGTCCTTTTCAGTGGCGCGCTTGTCGTGTTGGCGCTTTCCCTTGGCCAGTCCTACCTCGAGCTTGATTCGGCCACGGCTGTAGTGCAGGTTGATGGGGACCAGTGCATAGCCGGAACGCTCGACCTTCCCGATGAGCTTGGCGATTTCCTCCGACTTCATCAGCAGCTTGCGGGTTCGGACTGGGTCCGGCTGGATGTGGGTTGAAGCCGTTGGAAGCGCCGAAATGTGGCAGCCAATGAGGAAGAGTTCAGCCTGTCGGATCACGACATAGGCCTCTTTGAGCTGGACTCGTCCTGCTCGAATGGCCTTGGCCTCCCAACCCTCCAGCACGAGACCCGCTTCCATGCGGTCCTCAATGAAGTAGTCGTGAAAAGCCTTCTTGTTATCGATGATCGACATAAAATGCGTGCATGGCTGAAGTAGTGAAGACCGTTTTGGTTCCGTATTCCGCTCAAGAGATGTTTGATCTCGTGTCGGACGTGGGTGCGTATCCTGACTTTTTACCATGGTGTGGCGGCGCATCTGTCCAACCCCAGGAAGACGGGTCTCGTCTCGAGCAGGTCCAGATTGCCTTCAAGGGCTTGCGGCAGTCGTTTACCACCCGAAACCGACACATCCCGGGTGAGCGAATCGACATGGCCCTGCATGAGGGTCCGTTTAAGTCCCTCACCGGGGCCTGGGTCTTTGTTCCGCTCCATGAGCGGGCCTGCAAGGTGAGCTTCTCTCTGAGCTATCACTTCTCTTCGAAGATTCTGGAGAAGCTGGTCGGACCGGTTTTTGAGCAGATCACCACCAGCTTTGTCGATGCCTTCGTGCAGCGCGCGGATGGCCTCCATGGATCCCAACCCCAGCTCGGTTAGCCTGCTCTGGGCAGGCTCGGAGGGGCTGGTTCGGCAATCCTGGCCCTTTGTGCCTGGCATGACGGTGGCTGACCTGCGCAAGCAGCCCGACATCCTGCATGCCTTGGCTCAGGCCTGGGACATGGGACACACCCGCGCCCGATTTGGCTCGATCCTAGACGACCAGCAGCGTCTCGAGCCCTGGGATCGGGTCGATCTCGTGAGGCCTCTCGTGGCAGACCCTAAAGACGCCCGTCGTAAGCGGGTGGAGGCCCTGCGGGCCGAGCGGGCCAGACTCGGTCAGACCGACCGTTGGACCAAAAACCGAGGGTGATCCTCGTGGGGCACCACATCGGGTGAGTACAATACGACATTGGAAACTCTCCCCCTAGAACTCCCATGCGCGTTCTGCAAAAGGCACTGACGTTTGACGACGTCCTTCTCGTTCCCGCCCATTCTGAAATTCTGCCGCGTGATGCCCGGCTCCATACACTTCTCACCCGAAACATTCGGCTGAATCTGCCCGTGGTGTCTGCAGCCATGGATACCGTGACAGAGGCAAGACTGGCCATTGCCATTGCGGAGGAGGGTGGAATCGGCATCATCCACAAAAACCTCACTCCCATGGCCCAGGCCGCCGAGGTCGCCAAGGTCAAGCGATTTGAGGCTGGCGTCGTGAAGGATCCCTTCACCATCAGCCCCAGCATGACGGTTCGACAGGTGCTGGCCCTCATCGCGGAGCGGCGAGTCTCCGGTCTTCCCGTGGTGGAAGGCGACCGTGTCGTGGGCATCGTCACGAACCGCGACCTGCGCTTTGAGACCAGGCTCGATCAGCCCGTACGAGACATCATGACCCCTCGCGATCGGCTGGTGACGGTGAAGGAGGGGGCCTCTGTTGAGGAGGCCAAGGCGCTCATGCACGCACATCGCCTCGAGCGGGTTCTGGTGGTGAATGAGGCATTTCAGCTGCGAGGGCTGATCACCGTCAAAGACATTCTCAAAGGGATTGAACACCCCCATGCGGCCCGAGATGAGCAAGGCAAGCTTCGCGTGGGCGCCGCGGTTGGCGTGGGTGATGGGACAGAGGAGCGTGTCGAGCGCCTCGTTGAGGCCGGGGTGGACGTGATCGTGGTGGACACAGCCCATGGTCACTCCAAGGGCGTGCTCGATCGCGTTCAGTGGGTCAAGCAGCATTTCCCGAGTGTCGATGTCGTGGGCGGAAACATCGCCACGGCGGCTGCGGCCCGTGCACTCGTGGATCACGGGGCGGATGCGGTGAAGGTGGGCATCGGGCCCGGCTCCATCTGCACCACGCGCATCGTTGCGGGTGTGGGCGTGCCCCAGATTTCTGCCATCGCAAATGTCGCACAGGAGATGGCCCAGAGCGGCGTGCCCATCATTGCGGATGGCGGCATTCGCTTCTCAGGCGACATTGCGAAGGCTTTGGCAGCCGGTGCAAGCACAGTCATGATGGGCGGCATGTTTGCCGGCACGGAAGAGGCACCTGGCGAGGTCGTGCTCTTTCAGGGTCGTTCCTACAAGTCCTACCGGGGGATGGGGTCGGTGGGGGCCATGCAGGCAGGCTCAGCAGACCGCTATTTCCAAGAGGATGAAAGCCCCAGCGCGGATAAGTTCGTTCCTGAGGGCATTGAGGGACGGGTCCCTTACAAAGGCAGCGTCAAGCAGATCCTGTTTCAGCTCGCGGGCGGGCTGCGATCCAGCATGGGGTACTGCGGCTGTGCCTCCATCGAGGAATTACACGACAAGGCCACCTTCGTGGAGATCACCACTTCTGGCATTCGTGAATCCCATGTGCACGACGTCCAGATCACCAAAGAAGCCCCGAACTACCGCGCTGACTGAGGCCGCATGACTCACGACAAGATTCTGATCCTGGACTTTGGCTCCCAGGTGACCCAGCTCATTGCCCGCCGCGTGCGCGAGGCCCACGTCTATTGCGAGGTTCATCCCTGCGATGTCACTGACGACTGGCTCCGGGAATTCTCGGCGGATGGTCAGCTCAAGGGCATCATTCTCTCTGGCAGCCATGCCAGCGTGTACGAGGAAACCACCGATCGCGCACCGGCGCTGTGCTTCCAACTTGGAGTGCCGGTCCTCGGCATTTGCTATGGCATGCAGACCATGGCGCAGCAGCTTGGTGGCCGAGTCGAGACGGGCTTACAGCGTGAGTTCGGATATGCAGAGGTGCGTGCGCGCGGTCACACCGCGCTCCTGAAAGACATTCAAGACTTCGTGACCCCCGAGGGCCATGGCATGTTGAAAGTCTGGATGAGCCATGGCGACAAGGTGGTCGAACTGCCCCCGGGCTTCAAGCTCATGGCCTCCACGGAGAGCTGCCCCATTGCTGGCATGGCCGATGAGGCCCGACAGTTTTATGCGGTGCAGTTTCACCCCGAGGTCACTCACACCATTCAGGGTAAGGCATTGCTCGAGCGCTTCGTGCTTGAGATCTGCAGAGCCTCACCTGACTGGATCATGCGGGACCATGTTGCAGAGGCCGTGGCAGAGATTCGAGAACAGGTGGGGGACGAGGAGGTCATCCTGGGTCTCTCTGGGGGCGTGGATTCCTCTGTCGCCGCTGCACTGATTCACCGAGCCATCGGCGAGCAGCTCACCTGTATTTTTGTAGACCATGGCCTCCTGCGCTTGAACGAAGGCGATCATGTCATGGAGATGTTTGCTGGGCGCCTTCATGCACGGGTGATTCGGGTTGACGCGAGCGAGCGGTTCCTGCGTGAGTTGGCCGGCGTCAGTGAGCCTGAGGCCAAGCGCAAGATCATCGGCCGACTCTTTGTAGAAGTCTTTAAAGAGGAGGCTGCAAAGCTCAAGGCGGGTGGCCAGGGCCACAAGGGGGCAACCTTCTTGGCCCAGGGCACCATCTACCCAGATGTCATTGAGTCGGGGGGAGCCAAGAGCAAAAAGGCTGTCACCATCAAGAGTCATCACAATGTTGGTGGGTTGCCCGAGCAGCTCGGACTCAAACTGCTTGAGCCTTTGCGCGATCTCTTCAAGGACGAGGTGCGCGAACTGGGCATCGCCTTGGGTCTGCCCCACGAGATGGTCTATCGTCACCCATTCCCCGGTCCAGGCTTAGGGGTGCGCATTCTCGGCGAGGTGAAGCAGGCGTATGCAGACCTGCTCCGACGCGCAGACCACATCTTTATCGAAGAACTTCGCAACACCGTCGACGCTCAGACCGGAAAGACCTGGTACGAACTCACCAGCCAGGCCTTCGCCGTGTTCCTGCCAGTCAAGAGCGTTGGGGTCATGGGCGACGGTCGAACCTACGACTATGTCGTGGCGCTGAGAGCCGTGGTCACCTCCGACTTCATGACGGCTGACTGGGCGGAGCTGCCGTACGCTCTGCTCAAGCGCGTATCCAGCAGGATCATCAATGAGGTCCGTGGCATCAATCGCGTCACGCTGGACATCAGTTCAAAACCCCCTGCGACGATTGAGTGGGAGTGACGGACGAACACTGGATGCGCCTGGCCCTGGAGCAGGCGCAGCTGGCTGCTGCAGAGGGCGAAGTTCCGGTTGGGGCCGTCGTGGTCTCCGAAGAGAACGAGCTCCTCGCCATCGGGCGGAATCGCCCCATCGGCTTGCATGACCCCAGCGCCCATGCCGAGATTCAGGCGCTTCGTGCCGCGGGAGCGCACATGGGCAATTACCGGCTGCCGGGCGCGCGTCTCTACGTGACGCTGGAGCCCTGTTTGATGTGCGCAGGCGCCATGTTTCATGCGCGCCTTTCGGAAGTCATCTTCGGTGCGTCAGATCCCAAGACCGGCGTCGCCGGGGGCGCCTGCGAGGTCTTCAGTTGGCGGAACATCAACCACCAGACGCAGGTCCGCGGTGGCGTTCTTGAGGCAGAGTGTGGCAGTCTGTTGCGAAGCTTTTTTGCGGCCCGACGCTCCGGAGCTCAACCATGACCTATGTCTCAGCCAGCCCGTATCACTTGGTCGTGTCTGTGGCGGCACAGCGGCTCCACGTCTTTGATTTCCGTCGAACCCATCAACACCCTCCAGCTCAGCATGATTCTGCCCGCTGGCACCCCATTCAGGCGCAGTGGGTGCGGTCCTTCTCCATTTCAACCGCCAAGAATGGGATAGGAAACCTCAAGGGTAGCTTCTGTACTCCTCGCGGACGGCATCAGATTCGCGCCAAGATTGGAGCCGGCTCTGCCTTCAATACGGTGTTTGTGGGGCGAAGGCCCACGGGTGAGATCTGGGCCCCCGATCTCGCCCTTCAGCACCCGAAGCGGGACTGGATTCTCACGCGTATTCTCTGGCTCTCAGGTCTGGAGCCGGGCGTGAATCGACTGGGCGAGGTGGACACCATGCGTCGTTATGTCTATCTGCACGGCAGTCCTTCAACGGTACACATGGGAGAGCCGGGTTCCATCGGCTGCGTTCGGATGCGCAACCAAGACATTGTGGATTTGTTTGACTGGGTCCCCGCGGGAACCACAGTCATGATCGACGACTAAACCGGCTTACTTGATTTTGGCCTTGGCTTTGAGCTTTTCCTGGAACTCGGCCAGGCGACGGCGCTGAAGGCTTTCACTCAATTGGTCCTTCACTTCATCAAAGGCGGGGACCTGGGCTTTGCGCATGTCATCGAGTCTGATCACGTGCCAGCCAAACTGAGACTGAACGGGTGCCTGGGTCACTTCCCCCTTCTTGAGGGCCACCATGGCGTCTGCGAAGGGCTTGACGAAATTGCTGGGGCTTGCCCAGTCCAGATCTCCCCCACGGGCCGCTGAGCCCGGATCCTTGGAGTCCTTTGCAAGGTCTTCGAACTTGGCGCCCTTTCCGAGCTTGTCAATGATGGCCCTCGCGCTTGCTTCAGTCTCCACCAGAATATGGCGGGCACGGTACTCGTCGCCCTGGAGTTTGGAGAGCCGGTCGTACTCTGCTTTCACGTCGGCTTCCTTCACCGCGTTCTTGCTCATCTCATCCTGCACGAGCGCCTGAATGAGCACCTGTTGACGGGCCGCATCAATCTGAAACTTCAGTTCAGGCTTTGCAGGAAGACCGCGACGCTCCGCCTCTTGAAGGAGGATTTCGCGGTCCACGAGTTCCTGCCGAACCAAGGTGGCGAGCTCGGGCGTGGAGGGCTGCCCTTGCTTCTCCAGCTCCTTAAGGAAGAGATCTGCACGCTCTTTGGGGATGGCGCGGCCATTCACCACCGCAATATTCTGGGCATAAGCACTGCTCGAAACCACCAAAAGCAATGCAGCAAAAACAGGGGACAGACGCGTCATGAGACAAACTCCGAAGGGGTTCGCGCGTCGATCGAGAGCGCATGGATTCGCGCGGGCATCCAGTCGCTGAGCGCATCATACACAAGGCGATGTCTGGAGACGCGGCTCTTGCCCTCAAAGTCGGGAGAGACAATCAACAGCTCAAAATGTCCACCGCCGGCAGCCGATCCCGCATGCCCATGGTGTGCCGCTGAGTCATCCCGAAGGAGCATCTCAGTGATCTGGAGCCGCTCACGAAGTCGGGCTTCGATCGACTCTGTCAGGCTCATGATCGAGGCTCCGCAGGAGGAGCTGGCTCCTGGCCATGGCGCGTCATATAAATGGTCTGGCCCACAACAAACAGGGCCATCAGCCCAATGCCGCCAAAAAGCTTGAAGTCAACCCAGACATCGGTGGTAAAGGTCATTGCCACCCAAGTGTTCAAGGCTGCCATCAGGACAAAGAAAATCGCCCACGCCATGTTCAAGCGCCGCCACGCCACGTCGGGCATTTGGATCTTGTCACCGATGAGGGTCTTTAGGAGCACCGTCTTGCCCAACAGCTGCGGCACGGCGAACACCAATGCGGAGAGCCCGTAGAGCAGGGTGGGCTTGGCTTTGATAAACCGCTCGTCTTGGAGGAGCAGCGTGAGGCCTCCGAAGACGACGATCAGGCCCAGGCCAATCCACTGCATGCGATCGATTGGCATGCCACGTGCGCGCATGATCCCGATCATGAGCACGCTCATGATCACCGCAAGTCCAGTCGCCCAATACAGGTCGACCAGCTTGTAGGTCACAAAGAAAACGACCAATGCGCCCCAGTCCGCCAGCAACTTCATTCGGTGCTGCCTTCAAACTTCACCGAGGCGGAATTCACACAGTAGCGCAGGCCTGTATCGGTCGGGCCATCTGGAAACACGTGGCCGAGGTGAGCGCCGCAATGGTTGCAGAGAATCTCAGTCCGAACCACGCCGTGGCTTCGGTCTTCCACTTCGCGAATATTGCCCTCGACCAGCGCTCGGTCGTAGCTGGGCCATCCACAGCCGGCGTCAAATTTGCTCTCAGAGGAGAAGAGCTGAGTGCCACAGCAGATGCAGTCATAGCGCCCCTTGCCCCAGAAATTCCAAAACTCCCCCGTGAAAGGGGGCTCGGTGTATGCCTTCTGCGTCACCGCGTATTGCATGTCGGTGAGGCGCGCGCGCAACTCGTCGTCTTTGGTCATGTCCGTCTCCTGAATAGATGGAAGTTTAGCTGGAGCAACTCAGAGAGAGCTGGGCGGCCCAATCGGGCGCCGGTCCCGTCCAACGGACCCAGAGGGGATCGTCCTCGAACCGGGCAAAAGGCTGGCTCACAAACCTGGAGGCCGCCTGAAGTGGGCGCAGGTCGCCCTCATCCTCCAGTGCGCGAATCACTTCCTCTGCCACCCAGTTGCGCAGAATGAAGCGTGGGTTCTGCTGGGCACGCTCTCCTTGCCAGACTTTTAGGCCTGCGACTTGAGCGCTCGCTCGGGCAGCCGACCGAAAATCGTGCAGCCAGGCGGTGAGTGCCGAAGCGTTGAGAAACTGGTCTTGCAAAGGCCTCCAGGCCGCATCTTCCTCGGACGTGGGATCGCAGTCTGCCAGCGCACAGAAAAAGCGAGCGTAGTCCACCTGCTCCGATGCAAGGAGGGTATAGAGCCCATTCAGGATCCCCTCCCACTCGTCTTTGGGCAGCGTGGGACAGACTCCGAGCTTGCTTGCCATCCGCAGGCGGAACGCCGACTGGAATGCCTGTTCATAGGCCTCCAGCAGCCCATCTCGAATGGACTCTCTCCTCTGGGCAGAGACCTCCGGTGAGGTGCATAAGGCTGCAAGGAGGCGCTCCAGGTTCCACAGCCCAATAGAGGGCTGATGAGCGAAGCGGTAACGACCCGAATGGTCTGAGTGATTGCAGATCTGGTGCGGATCAAAGCCCTCCATCCAGGCAAATGGCCCGTAGTCGAGCGTGAGGCCCAGAATGGAAAAGTTATCGGTATTCATGACCCCGTGCATAAAGCCTACGGCTGTCCAATGGGCCATCAGTTGAGCAGTCCTCGCAACTGTGAGTTCGAAGAGGCCTGCGATTCGCTCCTCGCCTGTCATAGGTTTGAGGCTGGAGAATTCGGGCTGATGAAGAACCAATTGATCGATGAGCTGCATCATCAGGTCGCTTCGTCCACGGGCCGCAAAATATTCAAAATGCCCGAACCGAACAAAGCTGGGAGCCACGCGGCAGACGATGGCTGCAGGTTCTGGTGTCTCCCGGAAAACGGCGGTGCTTGAGACCACCAACGAGAGCGCGCGCGTGGTGGGCACGCTCAAACCTGCCATGGCCTCTGAGCACAGGAGTTCTCGCACGGATGAGCGCAAGACTGCTCGGCCGTCGGCGAAACGGGCATAGGGCGTGGTGCCCGCGCCCTTGAGCTGAAGCACCCAGCCCCGGACAGACGCCAGGTTCAACGCACGGCCATCGCCAAGGCGCGGCACGAAGCTTCCGAACTGGTGACCGGCATAGACACTCGCGTAGGCCGGACGATCCTGGATGGTGGCGGTGCCGCTCAGC
This sequence comes from Bordetella parapertussis, assembly GCA_945862985.1. Taxonomy (GTDB): domain Bacteria; phylum Pseudomonadota; class Gammaproteobacteria; order Burkholderiales; family Burkholderiaceae_A; genus Hahnella; species Hahnella lacustris. The sequence continues at coordinate 10,897 of CAMAZF010000012.1, forward strand.
AGTGCTTTCCACCCCTCACTCTTGGAGATCTCTTCAGCCTGAAGACCAAGCAAATCGGCCACCTCCGGCACAACCAGACACAGCTGAGGGTCTTCCAGTGGGGTCGGGTCGCAGGGGAAGGCGAGGGGCTCCTCAGCCGGAAACCCAAAGTCTGGGAGATCTGGCGTCAAGGCGGCGGCAGGCAGACCCAATGACTCGACAGAGATGCTTCGCTGAGTACCGGATGGGACGAAGGGCGCGAGTGGAGGAAGGGCGTAGGGAGAGGTCGCGTTCAAGCCCTGGATCTTAAGTCCTGATACGCTCCGAATCCATGGAGACCCCACCCGCCACTGTGTTTAACCGAGCCGTGCCGCCCTTTGTGGAACATTTGGGCATCGAGGTGGTTCGGGCGGAGGCGGCTCAGAGCGAGCTTGTCCTGGACCTTCAGCCTTGGCAAATGAATGATCTGGGGATGGCCCATGGCGGGGTGGTCATGACCCTCTTAGACGTCACCATGGCCGTGGCCGCACGGGCCGGCGACCCGGAGCGCCGAGGTGTGGTCACCATTGAAATGAAGACCAGTTTCCTTCGACCTGCGAAGGGGCGCCTCACCTGCCTCGGCTTCTGTGACCATCGCTCAAAATCGATGGCCTTTTGTCGCGCCGAGCTGCGTGACGCACACGGCCGGCTGCTGGCCCAGGCCATGGGCAGTTTTAAGCGCCTAAACGACTAGAGCCGAGCACGGTTGACCTGCTGGGGCTCGGTCGGGACCGCGTAAGGAAGGGTCTGTAGGCAGAGCGGCGGGCCTTCGGGGCTACCAAGGTAAAGCCTTCCCTCATGGGCGAGAACGGTCTGAATGGCCTCCAGGCCAACAGAAACGAGTAATTCCTGGTCGGCAGCCATCACCAACTGCCCTACAGGGTCTGGGCCCCCGTTGAGAAAAAGGTCTGCTCCTGGCGGGTGCGCTTCGCTGAGTGGTTCTGAAGCAGTCATCCGAAACATTCTGCGATTGAGCTTGCCCAGATACTGGCTGCGAGCAACCACCTCCTGACCGGTGTAGCAGCCCTTCTTAAATCCGATGCCATCCAGCAGGTCAAAGTTCAGCATCTGCGGAACGAAGGTGTCCTGCGTTTGGGTCCATACCGTTGGCCAACCTGCACGAATCTCGGATGCCCACCAGGCCTGCGAGGTGCTTGTTTCTGAGCTTGAACCCTGGCTCTGGATCCAGCGCTCCAGCTGAGAACGCTCACCCGCGAGCCAGGCTCTGGGGCGACCGGCAGGGTCATCTCGTGTGCGCAGGCACCAGAGCTGCTCATCCAGCTGAACCCTCGTGCCCTCTGGGAGTTCGCTCTCTCCCAGCCAAAGGCCGCAAACCTGCCAGTCTTCGAGACCTATCCTGACCTTGGCCCGAAGGACATACATGCTCAGCCGCTTGATGAGCCCCGCGGAGAGCTCGGTGGGGCAGAGGTGCGCGAGGTCCTCATCGGAGAGCGCCCACTGCTGCATGCTCGCGAGCAGACGACCCTTCGGCGTACACAGGCCTGTGAGCTGATGACGTTGTTGCAACGCAAGCGTGTCTTGTGTGAGCTGGCCCTGCAGGAAGCTGCGGGCATCTGGCCCACGCGCGGTCCAAACGGAGAGGGCGAGGGGCGGCGTATGGGCAAGCAACGGAATGTTTTGCATGCCGACTAATATAGCGAGGATGAAATGGTTGATTCGCCTGATTACCCTCACCTTTGCACTGGCCATTCTGCTGGCTGGTGCTGGTTATGCCTGGCTGCATCGGTCGGTCGTACCGGCTGCAGCGGGGGCCTCGAGCGCCGCTGGTCTGGAGATTGTGATCCCTCCAGGCAGCTCGGCCCAGGCCATTGGCTGGCTCCTGCAGGACGCTGGGCTTGACCTTCAGGGCCAGGAGTTCGCCTGGGCAGCGCGCGTATGGGGGGTTCAGTCGCGCCTGAAGGCCGGGGTTTATGAGCTGAGACCGGGCTACTCTCTCGTCGACATCCTCAACAAGGTCTCACGCGGGGACTCCCTGCAGGTCGCCATCACCCTCATAGAGGGCTGGACCTTCGAACAAATGCTGCGTGCGGCGCACGCCAGTCCTGCGCTCACCCGCGAGCTGCCGCAGAACACCCTACAGGCCAGCCTGCAGCTGGCGTCTGCGCACGGACTGCCGGGCGGATCCGTAGAGGGCTGGCTCTTTCCAGACACCTACCTGATTCAGAAAGGCAGCAGCGACCGAGCGCTGTTCGAGCGAGCCATCCGCCTGCAACGTCGGGTGCTGACGGAAGCCTGGGAGGCCAGGAACCAGAGAGTGAAATTAGACCGGATCGAAGACGCCCTGATCTTGGCAAGCCTCATTGAGCGTGAGACCCAGCATCCTGAGGATCGGGAGTGGGTGTCGGCCGTCTTTCACAATCGGCTGGCCATCCAGATGCCGCTGCAGTCGGACCCCACCGTCATCTATGCCATGGGGTCGGAGTTTGACGGAAACCTCCGTAAGGCAGACCTGATGAGAGCGTCACCCTACAACACCTATCGGGTGAGAGGTCTACCCCCCACTGCCATAGCGAACCCCGGGCGGGCGGCATTGGTCGCCGCGTTGAATCCAGCCCCGACTCAGGCCCTCTATTTTGTGGCCCAGGGCGACGGCAGCTCTTACTTTAGCCTCACGCTGGATCAACACAATCAGGCTGTGAACTTCTTTCAACGCAAGCGCGGGCCCGAGCCTCCGCCCTCCCTGCGATTGGCTCAGCAATGACTGCACTGAGGCCGATGGCGGGGCGGTTCCTCGTACTGGAGGGTGTTGATGGCGCTGGAAAGAGCAGCCACATTCCGTTTATTCAAGACTGGCTCACTCAACGCGGCCTTCGGGTGCGACTGACGCGCGAGCCTGGCGGAAGTCCGCTGGCGGAATCCCTCCGAACGCTCATGCTTCATCAGCCCATGGACGGACTCACCGAGGCGCTTGCCGTCTTCGCGGCCCGCCGAGACCATTTGACGCAGACGGTCTGGCCTGCGCTAGCGGCTGGAGAGTGGGTCCTGTCCGATCGGTATGTCGATTCGAGCTGGGCCTACCAAGGGGGTGGGCGAGGGGTCTCGGCCTCCTTGCTGGAGACCCTGACTCGCTCCGTGGAGACGCTTCCGACAGGCCAGGCGCTTGAGCCCGATCTCGTCTTCTATTTTGATCTCGATCCTGAGCAGGCTGAGGCTCGACGGGGTGGCAGACAGGCTCACACGGGGGAGTCGCCCGATCGTTTCGAGCAGGAAGATATCGACTTTTTCAGCCGCGTGCGTGAGGGATATCGTCTCGCTGCCGCGCGGCGTCCCGGCAGGGCCGTTTGGCTAGACGCGAGCAAGACCATGGATGCACTCGAGCAGCAGATCTCAGAGGCGCTTGAGGGGCTAATGACATGAGTCCTGAGCTCAGGCATGCGTGGCTCGATCAGAGCCTTGGGCTCTCCGAGCGGCCTTGGACCGCTGTGCTGCTCACCGCCCCACCCGGGTTGGGCGTGGGCGATTTTGCGGTGAGCCTGGCCGCGAGTCTGCTCTGCTCCTCTCCCCAAGGAATCCATCGTAACCAGCCCTGCGGCGAGTGCCAATCTTGTCAATGGGTCGCTCAGGCCCAGCACCCTGATCTTCGCTGGGTGCGGCCGGCTGCCTTGGAAGACAGCTCAGATCGAGAGACGCCAGAGGAGGAGGGCAGCGACTCGGAGGGCTCGGAGTCCAAGGAAAAGAAGCTGAGCAAGGAGATTCGAATCGACCAGATTCGTGAATTGGCTGGCTTTTCCCAGCTGAGCTCGCATCGAGGGGGTGTTCGCATTGCCGTCATTGGTCCTGTGGAGCGCCTGAATGTGTCCTCTGCCAATGCGTTGCTCAAAGGACTCGAGGAGCCCAGTGAGGGGATGCGTTACCTGCTCTATGGCGAGCGGCTCCAAGGTGTACCCGCCACGATCCTCTCGCGGTGTCGAAAGCTCGCCCTGTCGGCCCCGCACCAGGCGGTCACCCAGGCTCGTTTCGCCCAGTCGGAGGGGCCTCAGGACTGGCTCATTCCCCTATTGAATCAGGGTCGTCTCGACCCCATGGGCTGGGCCGAACGAGCCGGCAAGGCACCGGTGCGCCCAGTGCTGGAGTGGCTGAGTCTCTGGCTGCTTGATGTACAGCGGGCCATGGTCGGTTTGGCGCCGATGACTTTTTTGAATCATGCGAAGTCCATAGAACGGCAGAAGGCCTGGCTCATGGCTCAGCGCCAGCCAGAACAGCGTCTGGCAGAAGCGCAGTCCCGACTTCAGGGCTTTCTTGCACATGCCGACCACCCCCTCAATCCACGGCTCTTGTATGAGAGCGTGTTTGTCTCCCTTCAGGATGCTTTTCCAACATGAACGCAGCTGCCCCGTCCATCACCTGGCCAGGCGACCTTGGCCAAGCCACCCTCGTCGACTCTCATTGCCACCTCAACTATGACGGGCTCTGCGGTAGAACCTCGGAGGTGCTCGATCAGATGGCTGACGCTGGCGTGACTCAGGCGCTGAACGTGTGCACCACGCTCACGGAGGCAGATGCGGTGCTGAGCATCGCCTTGTCTGATGATCGTCTCGTCTGCAGTGTTGGGGTTCATCCAGATTATGAAGATGAGCCTGAAGAGGCCACCGTGGATGAGCTGGTTCGCCGGGGACAGCATGCGCGCGTGGTGGCCGTTGGCGAGACGGGTCTGGACTACTACCGTCTGAAGGGTGATCTGGAATGGCAGCGCGAGCGTTTTCGGGTGCACATTCGGGCCGCGAGGGAGCTGGGAAAGCCGCTGATCATTCACACTCGGGAGGCCTCAGAGGACACCCTGCGCATTCTCCAAGAAGAGAAAGCACATGAGGTTGGAGGCGTTATGCATTGTTTTACTGAGAGTTTTGAAGTCGCTCAGGCTGCCATGGATCTCAACTTTCTCATCTCTCTCTCCGGCATCGTGACGTTTAAGACCGCCACTCAGGTTCACGATGTGGCTCGGCGTGTACCTCTGGATTGGCTGATGGTGGAGACCGACTCACCGTTTCTCGCTCCGGTTCCCTTTAGAGGCAAGACGAACGCGCCAGGCCTCACACGCTATGTGGCCCATCGGATCGCAGAACTGAAGGAAGTCAGCCTGGAGCGTGTCGCTTCCGCCACGACGGCGAACTTCCAACGCTTCGCATTTGGCGTATAAGGTTTATTATGTAAACTAATAGGGGGGAAAAGAAAGGGAGCCCACCGGGACCCCCTCTCCCTGCCGAAGCAGATCACCGCCTAGACCCGCTCGAACACCACGGCAATGCCTTGGCCGCCACCAATACACATGGTGGCAAGACCATAGCGGCCGCCCGTTCGGTGCAGCTCATGGATGCACTTGGTGGCGATGATGGCACCGGTGGCGCCGACGGGGTGGCCTAAGGCAATCGCACCACCATTCACGTTCACTTTTGCCGGATCAAACCCAAGGACCTTCGTGACGGTTAAAGCCTGGGCAGCAAAGGCCTCATTGGACTCAATCACGTCGATCTGATCGAGCGTCAGACCAGCCTTCTGGAGGGCGATCTTGGTCGACGGAATCGGGCCCTCGCCCATCACCTCATTGGGAACACCCGCAACCGCATAGCCACGGACCACAGCGAGCGGCTTATAACCGGCCGATGCAGCTGCCTTGGCCTCGCCCAGCACCAAGAATGCCGCTGCGTCGTTGATGCCAGAGGCATTTCCGGCCGTCACGGAGCCGTCCTTTTTGAAGGCAGGCTTCATCTTGGCAAGGGCCTCCAGAGTGGTCGCCCGGGGATGCTCATCGGTGTCAAACACCACGTCTCCCTTGCGAGAGCTGATGGTGATCGGGACGATCTGGTCTTTGAATCGGCCCTCCGCAATGGCTTTGGCGGCGCGATTCTGCGACTCCAGCGCAAAAGCGTCCTGCTCCTCACGGCTGATGTTGTGCTTGGTGGCGAGGTTCTCGGCCGTAATGCCCATGTGGCCTACACCGAAAGGATCTGTGAGGGTGGCCACCATGGTGTCAATCATCTGGCTGTCGCCCATCCGAGCGCCAGAGCGCATGGCGGGGCTGAGATAACCCCCACGGCTCATGACCTCTACACCGCCACCCACGCCAAAATCACAGTCATCGAGCAGGATGTTCTGGCTGGTCGAGACGATGGCCTGAAGGGCTGAGCCACAGAGCCGGTTAATGGTGAGGGCGACCGAGCTCATGGGCATGCCGCCCTGGATGCTCACCACGCGACCCACGTAGGGGGAGCGCTTCTCGGTTGGAATGCAGTTACCCACCACGGCATAGTTCACCTGATTGGGGTCCACACCAGAACGACCAATGGCCTCTTTCAGGACCATGCCACCAAGCTCAGAGGGCTCGAGGCTGGATAGGCTTCCTGCAAAACCGCCAATGGCGGAACGAACCGCACTCAAAACGACCACTTCACGCATTTTCAGATCTCCTCTTTCTGATTAAGTTATACCTTCGCTGAGCTGTCCTCGAATGAAGATCGCCTCTAGGTCGTAATCATCGCTTTCAATGATCTCAACCTCACAAAACTGCCCGACCTCGGCGGTCACTGCGTGCCGAGAGTTGGGGTCGGGGCGCACACGCACAATCCCATCAACATCCGGGGCGTCTCCAACCGTTCGACCAATCAAGCAGCCTTCGTCCAGGTCGAGCTCATCAATCAGCACCGTGGTTCTGCGCCCAACCCAGCGTGCGAGCCGCTTGGCGGAGATCGCAGCCTGGTGTTCCATGACCTGATCTGCTCGAGCCTGACGAACCTCATCGGGTAGAGCGCCCTGTAGCGCATTGGCCGTGGCGCCCTCTACTGGACTGTAGGCAAAACAGCCCAGCCGATCAATCTCAGCTTCGCTGAGGAAATCGAGCAGGGCCTGAAACTCTTGATCGGTCTCACCTGGGAACCCGGCGATGAAGGTGCTTCGCAGCGTGAGGTCCGGCACGGCGCGCCTCCAGGCCTGGATACGCTCGAGGTTCCGCTCCCCAGAGGCCGGCCGCTTCATTCGACGCAGCACGTCGGGGTGAGCATGTTGAAAGGGAACATCCAAATAAGGCAGGACCTTACCCTCAGCCATCAGCTCCAAGACCTCATCGACATGCGGATAGGGGTAGACATAATGCAGGCGAACCCAAACGCCCAATTGGCCGAGCTCCCGGCAGAGCTCCGTCATGCGAGTCTTGACGGGCCGTCCGTCGACGAAATCAGTCCGATACTTCAGGTCGACGCCATACGCACTGGTGTCTTGAGAGATCACCAGCAGTTCACGAACACCTGCTTTGACGAGCGCCTCGGCCTCTCGCATCACCTCACCAATCGGCCGCGAGACCAGATCGCCACGCATACTCGGAATGATGCAGAAGCTGCAACGGTGATTGCAGCCTTCGGAGATCTTGAGATAGGCGTAGTGGGCGGGGGTCAGGCGAATGCCCTGCTCCGGCACGAGATCCGTGAAAGGATCGTGGGGTTTCGGCAGGTGGGTGTGAACCGCCTGCATCACCTCAGCCGTGGCATGGGGACCTGTGACGGCCAGAACCTTCGGATGGACTTGGGTGATCAGGGACTGACCGCCCTCCCCACTCTTGGCGCCTAGGCACCCGGTCACGATGACCTTACCGTTTTCCTCCAGGGCCTCACCAATCGCATCCAGGCTTTCCTGAACTGCGTCGTCGATAAAGCCACAGGTGTTCACGACGACGAGGTCGGCACCTTCATAGCTTTCGCTGATGCCATATCCCTCCGCCTTCAGTTGCGTGAGAATTCTTTCTGAGTCAACCAGCGCCTTGGGGCAGCCGAGGGAGACAAAACCGACCGTGGGCGCTTTGTGCATACCGCCAGATTATTCCTGACCGGGCGGAAAACCAAATCGAGAGAGCATGGCCTTGGTGTTGTTCTGCATCTGGTCTTCCATCTGCATGAAAACCTTTTTGCTCTGTTCGATGTAGTTGGTCATGAGGTTTTGCATCACGGGGGCCTGACTGGCCATGAACTGCGCCCAGGCCTCCTGCCCCGCAATGCCCTTGCCTGTTGTAAATGCCTGGGACTGCTCCTGCATCTTCGACTGGATCTCCGAGAAGGCCTGAATATTCTTTTCCAGATAGCTCCCCATCATGCCTTGCATGGCATTTCCGTAGAAGCGAATGACATTCGAGAGCACCTGGGCAGAAAAAATGGGCACTCCGGAGGACTCCTCCTCAAGGATGATCTGCAGCAGGATGCTTCGGGTGAGATCCGCGCCTGACTTGGCGTCGAGGACCTGAAAATCTTCATGGGACAGAACCAACTCCTTGACATCTGCCAAGGTGATGTAGGTGCTGGTTCGCGTGTCGTAGAGCCGGCGATTGGGGTACTTCTTGATGAGGCGTTGTTGTTCTTTGTTTGGCATTGAAATCCCCTCGTTGTTTGGTGGGCTGGAGCGCCAGCCCACACGCGCATCAGCTCATGTGAAGGCCGCCGTTGAGCGAGAAATCTGCCCCGGTGGCAAAACCACTTTCTTCGCCAGCCAGCCAGGTGACGATGGACCCAATCTCCTCAGGCTCCCCAAGGCGGCGAACGGGAATGGTGCTGACAATCTTTTCCAAGACCTCGGGTTTAATGGCCCGCACCATGTCGGTTCCGATGTAGCCGGGGGACACTGTATTGACGGTCACTCCCTTTGCTGCAAGCTCTTGGGCGAGCGCCATGGTGAACCCATGGATGCCCGCCTTCGCTGTGGAGTAATTGGTCTGACCAAACTGACCCTTTTGTCCATTGACTGAGGATATGTTGATGATTCGCCCCCAGCCCTTGGCCACCATGCCTTCGACCACCTGCTTGGTCACATTGAATAGGCTGTTGAGGTTGGTGTCGATGACTGCATCCCATTGGTCGCGCGTCATTTTGAGGAAAACACCGTCTTTGGTGATCCCGGCATTGTTCACAAGGACATCTGGGTTGCCGTGCTCTGCCTTGACCTTATCGAAGGCCTCAACGGTGGAGTTCCAGTCACCTACATTCCCCACAGAGGCATGGAAGGTGTAGCCGTCGGCCTTTTGTTCTGCGATCCATTTCTCGAAGTCCCGGCTGGGGCCGCAGCCTGCGATCACCTTGAAGCCCCCGTCGTGTAGCTTGCGGCAGATGGAAGTTCCAATGCCGCCCATGCCCCCGGTTACGTACGCCAAACGTCCTGCCATGTTGTCTCTCCTCCTTTATTGAATTCTGTCGACTCTCAAGTGCTTTGGCCTGCTGGATTTCCCTAGACTGAGCGTTCTTTCACGTAGCGCCCTGGCGCCGGCTCAATGGCTTTGAATCGGCCTCGTGTGGCGGGCTTAGGAGCCGCAATCGTCGGACCCTGGTGTTGTTTGATCCACTGAGCCCAGTCGTTCCACCAGCTTCCCGCATGTTCCTGAGCCTGACTGAGCCAAGCCTGAGCGGATGGACCCGCGGCGGGATTGGTCCAGTAAGACCGCTTATTTTTGGATGCAGGATTGATCGCTCCAGCGATATGCCCGCTGGCGCCTAAAACAAACCGGCTCTTGCCGCCCAGGTGGCGCACACCCTCCCAGGCCGATTGCCACGGCACGATGTGATCCTCCCTGGCACCAAAGGCATAGACCGGCTGCTTCACTTTACGAAGATCAAGCTTCTCGCCGGCCACTTTGAGCTTTCCTGGCTTCACCAGGTTGTTCTCGAGATAGGTATTGCGAAGGTACCAGGCGTAAAACGGCCCAGGTAGGTTGGTGCTGTCTGCATTCCAGTACAAGATGTCGAAGGCCGGGGGGGTCTCGCCCTTCAGGTAATTCTTCACGACATACGGCCAGACCAGGTCATTTGGACGCAGGAACGAGAAGGTGGCCGCCAGTTCCTTGCCTGGCAGCAAGCCCCCTCCCCCCAGTGTGGATTCCCTCATGGATACGTGCTGTTCGTCGATGAAGACATCGAGGACACCGGTCTCCGTAAAGTCGATGAGCGTGGTCATGAGCGTGAGGCTGTGTACTTTTTCGCTGTGGTCGCGTGCGGCCAAGACCCCGAGGGAGGTGGCGCAGAGCGTGCCTCCCACACAAAAACCCAGGAGGTTGATGTCAGGCCGTCGGCTGGCTTCCAGGGTCATATCAATCGCGTGCACGACGCCGTGTTGAATGTAGTCGTCCCAGGTCACATCACGCTCAGACTCACCAGGATTCTTCCAGGAGACCAGATAAACGTCCTGGCCCTGGTCCAGCGCAAACTCCACCAGGGAGGAGCCTGGCTGAAGATCCATGATGTAGAACTTGTTGATGCAGGGCGGCACCATGAGCAGCGGGCGGCTGCCGACTTTGGCTGTGCGCGGTGTGTAGTGGATCAACTGAAACAGCCTGTCCTCGAAGACCACCTGACCGGGCGTGACGGCCAGGTTCTCCCCCACGACAAATCCGGTCTCATCGGACTGCGTGATGCGGCCCTGACTCAGGTCGTGCATGAGGTTATCCATGCCCTGCCGAAGGCTCTCGCCTTTGGTCTCGATGAGCTTTTGCTGTGCATCGGGGTTGGTGGCCAGAAAATTGGCCGGAGAGAAAGCATCGACCATCTGCTCCACCATGAATTCCACCCGTTGCTGCGTCTTGTGGTCGAGGGTGAGCGACGAGGCCATGCTCTGCATGGCTTTGCTGTTGAGCACATAGAGGGCGGCCAGCTGAGCAAATGGCCCGCTTTGAGCCCAGGCATCCGCGGAAAATCGTCGGTCGGACTTTGCGAGCCTGGTGGCTTCGTCAGTGGACAGGAGGATCTTACTCAGACCCTCCACGTATTCTTTTTGAATCTCAGCGAGGCGCTCAGCGGGAACAGGGACGGGGGTCTGGCTCATGGATTCTCCTCAGGTTGACCCTCTGAGGCTGGGGTCATTCGTTGGCGATGAAAACACTTCGCTCTAGGGTCATTCTTGATCTTGCTCAAGTCATTGTCAAATGAGGCGCCCGCAAAGGCCCGAATTTATTGGATTTCTCGCCAAATGAGTCCAGCCATTCGACCCGTTGTGCCTTCTCGACGATATGAAAACCATGTTTTGGCCTCACGAATCGTGCATCCCCCCGGGGGCGCAGCCCATCGGATCTGGCATTGGTGATCAAAGGCCCATCGCTCCATGGCGGACATGGCCAATCCTTGCAGATCAGCAAGCAAATGCCCGGATCGATGCGGGCTTGGCCGAAAGTGTTGCGCCAGAGGGCCACGCGGCCCACCGAATGCTTCAAGAACCTCTGGCCCCACCTCGAAGTCGCTTGCGCCGATGCACGGCCCCAGCCAAGCCACCACCGTTTGTCTGCCCAGGTTCCCGACCAAAGACTCCAGACTCGCTTCAAGTACGCCGGCGGCGAGCCCGCGCCAGCCCGCATGGGCCGCCGAAACAGCCTGCCCCGACTCGAGCGCCATGAGGACGGGAAGGCAATCCGCCACCATCACCGCACAGGCAAGCCCAGGCGAGCGTGTGGTGCTGGCATCTGCTTGCGGGGTGGCCTGCGCAGCAGGAAGGACCTGAACTTGAGCTCCGTGGACCTGATGGAGCCATTGAATCCGAATGCCCCACTCAGCCTCCAGCGCGGCTCGACGGATCGCGACCGCTTCCGGTGGTTCTCCAGTGTGGGTTGCGAGGTTGAACCCCCATGGCGTGTCTTGCACACCGCGCGAACTCATCACTGCGCGCACGCCAGGGGGAAATCCAGGAATAAAGCGTGCTGGAATCTCAGGGTGTTGGCGCATTCATGCCTGCCTGATTCAAGATGGACTCGAGGTCTTGAGGTGCGCGGGCCGCCCAGGCCTGCGTCAGTCGTAGCCGAGGGTGCTCGAGCCCCAGAGAGAACGCGTGTAGGGCCTGGCGTTCGAGTCCAACCGCCTTCGGGCTCATCGACGCACGACGCAGATAGACCGGGTCGCCCACGAGTGGGTAGCCAAGGTGCTGGAGGTGGACCCGAATCTGGTGGGTTCGTCCAGTCTCCAGCCGACACTCCACCAGGGTGACCGGTTTGGTTGCGAGCAGTCCCTGCTGAACGGGGCGGACATGCGTGACTGCAGCCTTGCCGCCCGAGTCGAGCACCGCCTGCTTTTGCCGATCTCGAGGGTCTCTTCCAATGGGGGCGTCAATGGTGGTGGCTTGACGAAGGCTTCCCCAGCAGAGCGCCCAATACCGACGGGAGACCGAGCGAGCTTGAAGCTGACGTACCAGTTCTGTCTGAGATTCCAGGGTCTTAGCCACCACCATGAGTCCAGTGGTGTCGCGGTCGAGCCGATGGACGATGCCGGCTCGCGGAAGGTCTCGCAGGTCAGGCAGGTGCGCCAACAGTCCATTGAGCAGGGTCCCACTTGGGTGGCCGGCTGCGGGATGCACCACGAGGCCCGTGGGCTTATTGATCACCAGCAGATCTGCATCCTCAAACACCACATCCAGCGACATCGGCTCTGCAAGCCAGTCTCCCTGGGGCTCTGGCTCGGGGGCCTGCATCCAGACCTCTTGATGGAGTCGCAGGGCCTGGCTTGGACGCACCGGTTTATCGTCGACGCGCACACAGCCCTGCTCGATCCAGCGCTGGAGGCGCGCGCGCGACTGATCGGGATACCGCAGAGCGAGTACGCGATCCAGACGCTGACCGACCGACTCTGCATCGACCCGGAAGACCTGGGGCTCGCTATAATCGGCGCTCTCGTCACCTAGGCTGAGATCTGTCTCAGCCGCTTGGATTTCTTCATGATTCGTCAACAAGGCTCGACCCTTCGCTCCTCACACCGTGCATTGTCTCTGGTTTTTGCTGGGCTCATGAGCCTGGCTTTGGTCGGTTGTGCATCCGGCCCCGAAAGCCGAGACGAAACCCTGAGGTGGAGCCCCGAACGTCTCTATCAAGAATCCAAGGATGAGATGAGCTCAGGCAATTATGCCCAGGCCATTGCCATGCTCCGCAAGCTTGAGTCTCGCTACCCCTTTGGTCGTTTCGCTCAACAGGCGCAACTCGACACCGCATACGCCTACTGGAAGGAAGGAGACCTGGCTCAGGCGCTCTCCTCCATTGAACGCTTCATGCGTCTCAACCCGAACCATCCGAGCATCGACTATGCCCTCTACCTCAAGGGCCTGATTAACTTCAATGACCGCGCCACCCTGTTCTCGTCTGTCACCGGCGAGGACATGTCCGAGCGTGATCCGAAGGCAGCGAAGGAAGCGTTCGACGCTTTCAAACAACTGGTCACCAGATTTCCCGAAAGCCGATATGCCGCAGATGCCGGAGCCCGCCTTCAGTTTCTGATCAATACCCTGGCTCAAGGCGAGGTCCATACCGCGCGGTTCTACCTCCGCAGAGGCGCATTTATGGCAGCGGTGAATCGCGCCCAGACCGTGATTCGGACCTACCAAGATTCGCCTGCTGTCGAGGAGGCGCTGGCCCAGATGATCTACGGATACGACAAACTCGGGCTCGTTCAGCTTCGCGACGATGCCAAGCGGGTCCTGTCGAGGACTGCACCCAACAGTCCCTATCTGCAGCACGGCTACAACCCGGCAGTGATCACCGGACTGTTGCCCGAGCACCAGCCCAACCGGTCGCCAAGCCTCTGGTCACGATTGAAGGTCTGGTAACCAGAACTGTCTGGCCTCCTGGAGGCTTCTCGTTCTCCGAAAGGGAGGCAGGCTGCGAAGCATTCGGCGGCCATAGGGCGTTTCAGCAAGACGTCGGTCTCCCACCAGCAAAAGTCCTCGGTCGGTCTCGGTTCGTATCAGGCGCCCAACGCCCTGCTTCAGCATGAGCGTGGCCTCTGGCAATTGAATTTGATTGAAGGGATCACCTCCCTCCGCTCTGCATCGGTTCATTCGTGATTCCAACACAGGGTCATCTGGTGGGGCGAAGGGCAGCTTGTCAATGATGACCAGGCTGAGGGCCTTGCCCGGCACATCCACCCCCTCCCAGAAGCTCGCGCTACCGACCAGGATAGCCCGACCATCTTCGCGAAAGCGCTGCAGGAGGTGGTCTCGCGGAGCACTGCCTTGGACCAACAGCAGCCGACCAGTCGAGGGGGACTTGGCCTGACCCAGCCAATGAGCCGCCTGATCGACGGCACGAAGACTGGTGCAGAGCAGGAAAATGCCTCCAGGAGCCTCTCGAATGAGACCGGTCACACCTGGCATTTCAAGCAACTGGATGACCAGGTTCGGCTGTTTGGGGTCTGGGAGATGATCAGGCACCACCAGCAGGCTCTGGACGGCGTAGTCAAAAGGACTCTCAAAGCGCTCGCAACGTGCATGCTCAAGACCCATTTGGCCGCAGAAATAGGCAAAGTCTCCCTGCTCTGTTCCACCCGGAGCGGGAACCGTGAGCGTGGCCGAGAGGAAGACCCAGGCCCCTCGCTCGGGTGTCTCCCAGACCTCTCTGAGTCGGGGTGCAGCATCGAGGGGGGACCAATGCAGGCTCAGGCTCTGCCGTCCAACCTCGACCCAGTGCACGCCCAGCTCCCCAGAGTGAGCACCCTTGGAGGACCCCTCTAGGGGAGGCTGTAAGAAATCGAGCCGATCCTGAATCAGCTCTACCCGTTCTTGGAGACGCACGAGCTCGGCATGTCGCTCGGCGTTGACGCACAGTGCCATGTGCAATGGCCCCAGCGCCTCCCCAATCCGAGTCAGGCCCATATGGAGTGCGGTCTGCCCGGACTCGGTCAGCTGCTCCCATTTGTGACGACCGGGGGAGCAAGCATGGGTCAGCTCTGACCGTATGGACAGAACGCCGGCCTCGAGTTGGCCACTCAACCCGGCCCAGTCGGCCCCATCTCTTGCAAGTTCGAGCCCTGCGGCGAGCGCATCTCTGGCGAGCAACGCCAGGCCATGGGTAGAGACACTTAAACCAAAGAACTGGAGGGCAGTTTCGGAGAGGGCATGGGCCTCATCCACGACCACAAGGTCCATACGGGGCAGCAGCTCTCCCCCCCCCTCTCGTCGAAGGGCCAGATCTGCGCAGAGCAGGTGGTGATTGACGATCACAAGATCTGACCGCTGCGCCTGCTCCCGCGCTCGGATGACGGGGCACTCCCCAACCATGGGGCAACGCTGGCCCAGACAATTGTCGACGGTGCTCGTCACCAAGGGCCAGACCATCGAGTGCTCCGAGACCGTCGTGCAGGCAGAGACATCCCCTTCTGGGTTCAAAGCTGCAAACTGAACCACCTGACGAAGGTCTTGGACCTCCTGCGCGCTAGACAGACGCCCCTCTTGGCGGGCCCGTTGAAGGCGATAGGGACACAGATAGTTAGAACGCCCCTTCAGCCGAGCCACGCTCACGCTAGATAGCCCCATGGCCCTTAAAAGACGCGGAATATCTCTCGAAAAGAGCTGGTCTTGCAGGGCACGGCTTGCCGTTGAGACGAGGACCTTCTGCCCACTCAACAGTGCAGGAACCAGATAGGCGAAGGTCTTCCCGATTCCAGTACCGGCCTCGGCAACCAGAAGCTCCCGCTGGTCGATGGCCGTCGCGATGGCCTGGGCCAGGGCTGCCTGAGAGGGGCGAGATCGGAAACCGTCTAGGCGCTCTGAGAGCAGGCCCCTGGCCTCAAACCAGGCCGAAAGGCTCACTCAGGCGGGCTCGCTCGGAGTGAGCTCGCACATGAGCATGGAGATTTGGTCCTTGATTTGAAGCTTTCGCTTCTTGAGCCTGCGCATGGCGAGCTCGTCGACCAGTGGTCCCTGATCCAACGAGGCAATGAGTTGATCCAGCTCTCGGTGCTCGGCCTCCAGCTCAAGCAAGCGCATTCTCTGGGTGCGGACATCTTGATTACCGGGCATTGAGCTCCTCCAGACGGTTGGCGCGAACGCGCTGACGCGCCGCTGCATCAATTCGACGCACAGACTCAGCAAGAGTTTCACGGGCCATCAGAAGCGAGCGTTCCTCCCGAGCGCGCTGCTGGCGCACAGCCTCTAGGCAGGAGGAGGACACCCAGCGAGAGAGGCAAGCCGCTCTCTGGATTCGAGCGTTTTCAGCGATGGACCTCTCCTCAAGGTCAAGCTCGGCGAGAGCCGCCGTGAGATCCTGGCGTGCTCGCTCCTCATGCCAAGTGAGCGTCGCAGCCATGCTCGAGCCCGCAGAGCAGAGCGTGACGCTGATCATGAGAAGCCACAAAGGTGCGCGAATGTCCGCCATGGCTTCATTATCGCACCCTGCTCTGCTTAGCCGATGCGAGCGAGGGTTTCTCTCTGGGGTCGAATCAGGTAGGCCAGCGTCTGCATCTCTACCAGACGGCTTGCAGTGCGCTGAAACTCGTTGGAGAGCACCCCTTGGGTGTAGAGCCGATCGGGCTCGGTCTCGGCCGAGAGGGCCAGTCGTCGACCAGCGTCGTAGAAAATATCGACTAGCCATGTAAAGCGCCGCGCCTCTGAGGCCTGAGCTGCAGTCATCTGAGGCACGTTGGAGATCAAAAGGGTGTGAAAGCGCTCAGAGAGCCAGAGATAGTCGTTCTGCGAGCGCGGGCCGCCGCAGAGGTCTTCAAACTCGAACCAGATGACGCCACCAGCCCGCATTCGAATCGGGACTTCGCGACCATCCAGATCGATGAACCTCTGGCCAGTCGGCAGTGCCTCGTCTCCTAATGCCGAGGCAATGTCCTCAAGCGCAGCCTCAGCCAGATCTCCCCGCGGGTTTTGGTAGAACCTGGGCAGGGCGGAAAGACGCGCTTGGAGGTGTCCATCCCCGGTCTCTGCACGCTCGGCCTTTCGCCGATGATCCGCTGGAGAGGCGAGCTCCACCACCTCCAGATTCGCTTCTAGCAGTGCAATCGCCGGCAGGAGGCTCTCACGGTGCAGCCCATCTGGATAGAGACCGCTAGGGGGATAGTTCGAGGTCATCACGAAGCCTACGCGCGCGACCAACAGAGCACTGAGCAAGCGCTCGAGAATCATGGCGTCGGCGATGTCTGAGATGTGAAACTCATCGAAGCAGATCAGTCTGTAGCGGCGGGCCACCCGGGTGGCCACCTCATCGAGTGGGTTCTCTGTGCCACGCAGGTCGTGGAGCTCACGATGGGTGGCTCGCATAAATTCATGGAAATGAATCCGAACCTTCCGCTCGATCGGAACCGCATCGAAGAAGCAGTCCATGAGGAAGCTCTTGCCGCGCCCCACCCCACCCCAGAGGTAGACCCCCTTGGGGAGCGGCGGATGAATGAGCATGCGGGCTAAGCGTCCGCCCCTTCGACTCTTGTAGTGCTGCCACTCCTCAGAGCAGCGTTCAAGCGCCTCTAGCCCAGGAGTCTGGCCTTCGTCTAATGAGAACCCGCGTGAGGCCAGTCGGGCCTCAGCGAGATCTTTCACACGCGGCATGGCAGCCACAGGCTTACATGTTGAGGGCGCGCTTGTCGACCGCGAGCGCCGCCTCGCGCATCACTTCCGACATGGAGGGATGGGGGTGACAAATACGTGCAATGTCTTCGGAGGCCGCCTTGAATTCCATGGCAACCGCCGCCTCCGCAATGAGGTCAGATGCATTGGCAGCGACAATATGGACACCCAAAATCTCGTCTGTCTGGGCGTCGGCCAAGACCTTCACAAAGCCATCAGACGCATTCATGCCGAGCGCACGGCCGTTGGCCATAAACGGGAACTGGCCCGCCTTGAAGGCACGACCCGCCGCCTTCAGCTGCTGCTCGGTCTGCCCAACCCAGGCGATCTCGGGTGAGGTATAAATCACCCAAGGGATGCAGTTGTAGTCGATATGGGGCTTTTGGCCGGCAATGAGCTCGGCCACCATCACGCCCTCATCCTCACCCTTGTGAGCCAACATGGGGCCGCGCACCACGTCGCCAATGGCATAGACGTTCGGCCGCGCAGTGCGGCAATGGCCATCCACCGGAATAAACCCACGCTCGTCAGTCTTGAGGCCAATCGACTCGAGATTCAGATTTTCTGTATTGGGTACCCGACCAACCGAGACGATCAGTCGATCGCATTCGAGGGTCTGTGAGGCACCTTGTGCGTCGGTGTACTGGATCTTGACCAGCTTGGCAGTCTGCTTGACCTCACCGATCGTGACGCCCATATGGATGGCGAGACCCTGCTGCGTGAACAACTTGTGGGCCTCCTTCGCAACCGACTCGTCGCAAGCACCCAAAAACGTGGGCATGGCCTCTAGCACGGTGACCTCAGATCCGAGCCGGCGCCATACCGACCCCAGCTCAAGCCCAATCACCCCAGCGCCAATCACGCCCAAGCGCTTAGGGACTGAAGGAAATTTCAGAGCACCCTCGTTGTCACAGACCATGACATGGTCGACAGGAATGCTCGGGAGATGCCGAGCCTTCGACCCTGTCGCAATGATGACGTGCTTGGCCGTCACGGCCTCAACGCCATCATCACCCTGGACCTCGAGCGTGACCAGATCGCCCTGCTCCCCGGTGAGACGACCGTGCCCTTTGAGCCAGGTGATCTTGTTCTTGCGAAACAAGAACTCGATGCCTTTGGTCATCTTGGAGACGATGCCATCTTTGCGAGCCAGCATCTTCCCGATGTCCATGCTGGCGCCCTCGACCGAGATGCCGTGTACGTCTGCGTGGTGCTGGATCTTCTCAAACTCCTCGCTCGAAGCAAGCAGAGCCTTAGAGGGAATGCAGCCCACATTCAAGCAGGTTCCGCCAAGTACAGCCTGGCCCTCTGGATTCACCCACTTCTCAATGCATGCGGTCTTAAAGCCGAGCTGTGCTGCCCGGATCGAGGCGATATAGCCAGCGGGGCCGGCGCCGATCACGACGACGTCAAATGCGTGTGCCATGGGTCGACTCCTTAGATCTCAAGCAAGAGACGGGAAGGATCTTCGAGCGCTTCCTTCATGGTCACCAACCCCAACACGGCCTCGCGTCCATCAATGATGCGGTGGTCGTAAGACATTGCGAGGTAGTTGATTGGACGCACCACCACCTGCCCGTTTTCAACGACGGCGCGATCCTTGGTGGCATGAATACCGAGAATGGCCGACTGGGGTGGGTTAATGATGGGTGTTGAGAGCATCGAGCCAAAGACCCCACCGTTGGAGATGGAGAAGGTTCCGCCGGTCAGTTCTTCAAGCGTGATCTTGCCGTCGCGGGCACGCACGCCGAAATCGGAAATGGTCTTCTCAATCTCAGCGAATGTGAGCTGGTCGGCATTTCGAATGATGGGTACCACCAGGCCACGAGGAGAGCCCACGGCCACGCCAATATCAAAATAGCCGTGATAAACGATGTCGTTGCCATCGACTGATGCATTCAAAACGGGGTACTTCTTGAGCGCCGCAACCGCCGCCTTCACGAAGAACGACATGAAGCCAAGCTTGACTCCATGCTCTTTCTCGAAGCGATCCGCGTATTGCTTTCGAAGCGCCATCACGGGCGCCATATTGACTTCGTTGAAGGTGGTCAGGATGGCATTGGTCGCCTGCGACTGCAGCAGGCGCTCGGCCACACGGGCACGCAGACGCGTCATGGGGACCCGCTGTTCAGGACGGCCCTCCAGCATGGCCTCTGCGCCAATCGAGATGCTCACGGGAGGCAGGCTGGCGACCGCTGGGGCTGCAGGAATGCTGGCGGGTGCAGGGGCAGCCTTGGGTGCAGCCGATGCGGAGAGGACATCACCCTTGGTGATCCGGCCATCTCGACCAGACCCAGCAGTGATGCTCGCTCCGGTCTCTGCCATGAGCTTCGCAGCTGCAGGGCTGGCCACAGCACCAGCAGGAGCAGCCGCCGCCGCGACTGGGGCCGCTGCAGGGGCAGCAGCCGATGCAGCAGGAGCCGCGCCAGCTTTTGCCTCCGTGTCGATCAGGGCAATGACCTCGCCCGAGACCACGGTGCCTCCGTCACCCTTGATGACCTCGGTCATCACACCCGATGCGGGGGCTGGAACCTCCAAGACCACCTTGTCGGTCTCGATTTCAATGAGGATTTCGTCGACGGTGACGGCTTCACCGGGCTTTTTCTTCCACTGCAATAGGGTCGCTTCAGCGACCGACTCTGACAACTGAGGAACTTTCACTTCGTGCTTGGACATGACTTGGGCTCTTTCAGAATGAGTTCAATGGGCAGGTCTTAGTTTTTGAGCTTGGCGAAGGCTGCATCGAGCAGCTCTTTCTGACGGGCCAAGAACTTTTCGTAGTAACCCGCTGCAGGTGAGGCAGAGGCCGGACGACCGGCGTATCCAAGCTTCATGGCTGCGGACATGTGCTCGCGCAGGTAGTGCTGGACTTGGAACCAGACCCCCTGGTTCTGAGGCTCGTCCTGAACCCAAATGACCTCGGTCAGATTGGGATAGCGCTTCATTTCGGCTTCGAATGCCTTGTGCGGGAAGGGATAGACCTGCTCTGTTCTGACAATGGCCACGTCTGCACGACCACGCTCGCGGCGCTCCCTGACGAGCTCGTAATAGACCTTGCCCCAGCAGACGAGCAGACGCTTGACCTTCTCGGGATCGATCTCGGCATCGACTTCACCGATCACGGTCTCAAACTTGCCCTTGGTGAAGGCCTCAATCGGTGAAGTCGCATCCTTATTTCGAAGCAATGACTTCGGCGTGAAGACGATCAGGGGCTTGCGGAACGAGCGAATCATCTGGCGACGCAGCAGGTGGAAGATCTGAGCCGCATTGGTGGGCTGACACAGCTGCATGTTGGTGTCTGCACAGAGCTGCATGAAGCGCTCAGGACGCGCTGAAGAGTGCTCGGGTCCCTGCCCCTCGTGCCCATGGGGGAGCAGGAGCGTCAAGCCACTCTGGCGTCCCCATTTCACCTCGCCTGAGGCGATGAATTGATCGATCACGACCTGCGCTCCGTTGGCGAAATCACCAAATTGGGCTTCCCAGATGACCAGCGTGTTGGGCTCAGCCGTGGAGTATCCGTATTCAAAGCCGAGAACGGCTTCTTCGGAGAGCACGGAGTCAATCACCACGAACTTACCCTGATCTGGGGAGATGTTCTCAAGGGGAACATAGGTCCCGGCATCGTAGCGCTCACGCTTCTGGTCATGCAGCACTGCGTGTCGGTGGGTGAAGGTTCCGCGCCCGCAGTCCTGGCCTGAGAGGCGCACGCTGTATCCGCTGGCGACCAGCGAGGCATAGGCCAGATGCTCGCCCATTCCCCAGTCGAGGTTCAGCTCACCACGGCCCATGGCTCGGCGATCATTGACGACCTTCTCGACCAGGTTGTGCAGCGCGAAGCCCTCTGGCAAGGTGGTGATGCGTTCTGCCAAGCGTTGGATCTCGGTCGGAGGCAGCGCGGTATCGGCTTCGTCCGTCCACTTCTTGTCGAGGAAGGGAGACCAGTCCACCGCAAACTTGCTTTTGTAATTCGTCAGCACGGGCTCGCGCGTGTGTCGGCCTTCATCCATCGCGGCACGGAATGCCTTGACGAACTCGTCTCCACCCCCCGCTGGCAGGACACCCTGGGCCTCGAGCTTATCCGCATAGAGCTTACGGGTGCCTGGGTGCTGGCCAATGGCACGGTACATCAGTGGCTGAGTGAGCGCCGGTGTGTCTTGCTCGTTGTGGCCAAGCTTACGGAAGCAGACGATGTCGATCACCACGTCTTTACCAAACTTTGCGCGGTACTCGATGGCCAACTGCGTCACAAATACCACCGCCTCTGGATCGTCTCCGTTGACGTGAAAGACCGGAGCCTCAATCATCTTGACCACGTCCGAGCAATACAGCGTGGAACGGGTGTCGCGGGGGTCGGAGGTGGTGAATCCAATCTGGTTGTTGATCACGACGTGCACGGTTCCGCCCGTGGAATAGCCGCGAGTCTGAGCGAGGTTGAGTGTCTCCATGACCACACCCTGGCCGGCAAAGGCAGCATCTCCGTGAACGAGGACCGGGAGGATCTTGTGGCCTGCAGCGTCACCTCGACGATCGAGTCGCGCGCGCACGGACCCTTCCACCACAGGGTTCACAATCTCGAGGTGTGAGGGATTGAAATTCAGGGAGAGGTGAACCGGTCCTCCAGGGGTGGACACATCGCTCGAGAAGCCCTGATGGTATTTAACGTCACCGGCGGGCAGATCGTCAGCATGCTTGCCCTCGAACTCGGCAAACAGGTCTGCTGGCATCTTGCCCAGGGTATTGACGAGCACATTCAGGCGGCCCCGGTGGGCCATGCCAATCACCACCTCTTCGACGCCCTTCATGCCAGCTTGCTGAACGATTTCATCCATACAGGCAATGAAAGATTCGCCACCCTCCAGCGAGAAACGCTTCTGGCCCACGTACTTGGTATGCAAGAAACGCTCAAGCCCCTCAGCCGCAGTCATGTGGCGAAGGATGTCGATCTTTTTCTCAGCCCCAAAATTGGGATTGGTGCGGGTGCTCTCGAGGCGCTCTTGGATCCAGCGGCGTTCGACCGGGTCCATGACGTACATGAACTCCGCGCCAATCTTTCCGCAATAGGTCTCGCGCAGCCCAGCGAGAATGTCCCGCAGAGACATCTGCTCGATCCCGAAGTAGAGGTTGTCTGCACGGAAGGTCGTGTCGAGATCGGCCTCGGTGAAATCGTAGAAGCTGGGGTCTAGTTCCGGGAAATGAGGACGCTCGCGAAGCTTCAGGGGATCAAGGTCCGCGTACTGGTTCCCTAGATTGCGATAGGCCGCAATGAGCGACTGAACATGGAGCTGCTTTCGAGCGACAGAGAGGTCGCGCTCGGCGACTCTCGGCAGAAATTGGTTGTGCTTGGCCCGAAGGGCAAAGGACTCGATCACCGGCGCATGGGGCAGATCCCGAGCATCGAGGGAGCCATCGACAGCCGGCACATTCTGGAGTGAATCAAAGTAGCGGCGCCAATGGTCGGAGACCGCGCCGGGGTTGTCGAGGTAGGCCTCGTAGAGCTCCTCAACATAGGGGGCATTGCTGCCAAACAAATAGGAATTGAGCTGATAGCTCTTCATCATGATGCGTCACCTTTCACGGCCGTCGGCCTAAACGATGCAGGGGAACCCTTTCACGCAGTGGCGACGCCACGTTGTGAATTGCAAAACCGAGACTCTACACCCCGCACTCCCATGCAACAAGGGGGGCAAAGCCCCCCTCTCCTCTTCTTATCCGCGCTGGTTCATGGGAACGAACTGACGTTCCGTAGGCCCGCAATACAGCTGACGGGGCCGACCAATCTTGTACTCGGGGTCGGTGATCATTTCTTTCCACTGCGCAACCCAGCCAATGGTCCGGGCCAAGGCAAACGTACAGGTGAACATAGACACGGGAATGCCCAATGCGCGCTGAACGATACCGGAGTAGAAGTCCACGTTCGGGTAGAGCTTGCGGCTCACGAAGTAGTCGTCTTCAAGCGCAATCTTCTCGAGTGCCATGGCGAGCTTGAAGATGGGGTCATTCTCGAGGCCGAGTTCCTGCAGCACCTCTTTACAGGTCTCTTGCATCAGTTTGGCGCGAGGATCGAAGTTCTTGTAGACACGGTGGCCAAAGCCCATCAGTCGAGCACCAGAGTTCTTGTCCTTCACCTTCTCCATGAACTCGCCGACCTTGGCAACCCCACCGTTGGCGTGGAGGTGCTCAAGCATCTCAAGGCAAGCCTGGTTTGCGCCGCCGTGGGCGGGACCCCAGAGACAGGCCACGCCAGCAGCCACTGCGGAGAATGGACTGGTTCCGGACGAGCCACAAAGCCGAACGGTCGAGGTGGATGCGTTCTGCTCATGATCTGCGTGGAGCGTGAAGATCCGGTCCATGGCACGCACCAACACTGGGTTCGGCTCGTATTTCTCGCAAGGCGTACCGAACATCATGTACATGAAGTTGGCTGCGTAGGAGAGGTGGTTCTGCGGATACATGTATGGCTGACCGATGCTGTACTTATAGGCCATGGAGACCATCGTGGGCATCTTGGCGATCAGGCGAACAAAGGAGATGTCCTGCTGCTCGGGGGAGTTGATGTCTAGGCTATCAGGGTAGAACGCGGCCATTCCGCCGGTCAGACCAGTCAGGACTGCCATGGGGTGCGCATCGCGGCGGAACCCGCGAACTGCGAACTGCATGGCTTCGTGGACCATGGTGTGATGCATCACGAGGGTCTTGAACTCTTCGTACTGGGAGGGCGTGGGCAGCTCGCCGTAGTAAAGCAGGTAACAGACTTCAAGAAACTCACAGTTTCTTGCGAGCTGCTCAATGGGGTAGCCGCGATAGATCAGCTGCCCTTTGTCTCCATCGATATACGTGACGGTGGACGAGCAGGATGCGGTCGACATGAAGCCCGTGTCGTAGGTGAACTTTCCAGTCTGGGCATACAGCTTCCGGATGTCGATGACATCGGGGCCAATCGTGCCTGTCATGATGGGAAACTCGACTGACGGGGTGCCGTCAGTAAAGCTCATCGTCGCTTTGTGTTCGGACATCATGGTGGGGGGTCTCCCTGGTCTAAGTTAAAAAAGAAACAGTTTGGACCGCGCCTTTTACGCGGCTCTGAGTTTCGTGAGTACGCCATGCACCGGGGGGCAATCAAGATCCCCCTTTGGCTCTTCTCGGCCAAGTAGCAGTGTCAAGAGGTCGTTGTCTGTGAGGTTCAGCAGCGTCGCAAGGCCATCGTGATCCTCCATCGTGAGCGATTCCCCGAAACGCTGAAAGAAGCGCTCCATGACGAGGTCATTCTCCAAAAGGCCACGACGGGCTCGCCAGCGCAAGCGCCGAGCCAAATCCTCAGGCGCCAACGAGGACGACTGGTGCTGTTGGGCGAAAGGATCTGGTTGCATGTGCTGACGAGGAAGCGGGGCTATACGGTCCGTCGAACCATCAGCTCTTTAATCTTGCCGATGGCCTTGGTGGGGTTTAGTCCCTTCGGGCACACATCCACGCAGTTCATGATGGTGTGGCATCTGAACAGGCGATAGGGATCCTCGAGGTTATCCAAACGCTCACTGGTGGCCTGGTCTCTGCTGTCAGCAATAAAGCGATAAGCCTGGAGGAGACCGGCGGGCCCGACAAACTTATCGGGGTTCCACCAGAACGACGGGCAGCTCGTGGAGCAGCAGGCGCAGAGGATGCACTCGTACAGGCCATCCAATTCCTCGCGGGCCTCCGGTGACTGCAGACGCTCCTTCTCGGGCGGTGGGGTCTCGTTGATGAGGTAGGGCTTGATGGAGTGGTATTGCTTGAAAAACTGCGTCATGTCGACGATCAGGTCACGCACCACCGGAAGCCCGGGGAGGGGCTTGAGCACGATCGGCTCCTTGAGATCGCGCAGATTGGTTGTGCACGCGAGCCCGTTCTTGCCGTTGATATTCATTGCATCAGAACCACAAACTCCCTCACGACAGGAACGACGGAAGGACAACGAGTCGTCAAAGTCAGCCTTAATGCGCATGAGCGCATCCAGAAGCATCTTGTCGGTGGGCTGCAGCTCCACCGTGAGGTCTTCCATGCGGGGCTTTGCGTCCCGATCAGGGTCGTATCGATAAATGGAAAAGCGAACAGTACGAGTGGTCATTGCATTCAATCCTTATGGGTGCACTTAGAAGGTGCGCTTCTTGGGCTGGAAGGTCTCAACGGTCATAGGCTTGAGGTTTACCGGCTTGTAGTCGAGTCGGTTGCCTTCAGAGAACCAAAGCGAATGCTTCATCCAAGTCGCATCATCACGCTCAGGGAAGTCGCGATGGGCATGAGCCCCTCGGCTCTCTTGGCGGGCCTCAGCGGAGACGATCGTCGCCTTGGCCGTCTCCACCAGATTGGCCAGTTCAAGGGCTTCCACACGGGCCGTGTTGAACACCTGCGACTTGTCTTTGAGGTGCACATGCTCTGCGCGCTCGGCCAAGGCCATGATCTTGCCCACGCCCTCTTTCAACAGATCAGAGGTTCGGAACACGCCGCAGAAGTTTTGCATGGTGTTGCGGATGTCGTTGGCAACGTCCTGCGTCTTCTCGCCAGCAGCCGAGGCGTTGAGCTTGGCCAGTCGCTCCAGGGAGACGTCCGCGCCATTGACCGGGAAATTCCGATGCTCCTGCGCCTTGAGCTTCTGGTCCACGATGTGGTTACCCGCTGCCCGACCAAACACCACCAGATCCAGCAAGGAGTTGGTGCCCAGGCGATTCGCGCCATGAACGGAGACGCAGGCGCACTCACCAATCGCATAAAGACCCGGCACGATCGTGTTGGGATTACCGCCGTTGGGAACCACGACCTGCCCGTAGACGTTGGTTGGGATACCACCCATTTGGTAATGAATGGTGGGCACCACGGGGATGGGCTCCTTGATGGGGTCGACGTTTGCAAACTTCAGCGCAATCTCTCGAATCGAGGGCAGCTTCTTCAGAATCTTGTCTGCACCCAGGTGATCGAGTTTCAGCAAGACGTGGTCTTTGTTGGGGCCGCAGCCACGGCCTTCTTTGATCTCCTGGTCCATCGATCGAGAGACGAAGTCTCTGGGTGCCAAGTCTTTGAGCGTGGGGGCATAGCGCTCCATAAAGCGCTCGCCGTTTGAGTTCAGGAGAATCCCTCCCTCCCCTCGCACCCCCTCGGTGATCAGGACACCCGCACCTGCGACGCCGGTGGGATGGAACTGCCAGAACTCCATGTCCTCGAGCGGAATCCCGGCCCTGGCCGCCATACCCATGCCATCGCCGGTGTTGATGAACGCGTTGGTGGAGGCCGCCCAAATCCGACCCGCCCCGCCTGTTGCGAAGACGGTGGTCTTGGCCTCGAAGACCATGACTTCACCGGTCTCCATCTCAAGCGCCACCACGCCGACGCAAGCACCCTCGCTATCCATGATGAGATCGAGGGCCATCCACTCCACAAAGAACTGGGTTCGTGCCCGAACGTTGCGCTGGTAGAGCGTGTGTAACAGTGCATGCCCCGTGCGGTCAGCCGCAGCGCAGGCGCGCTGAACCGGCTTCTCACCGAGGTTGGCGGTGTGACCACCAAACGGACGCTGATAGATGGTGCCATCTGGATTGCGGTCGAAGGGCATCCCGAAATGCTCGAGCTCGTAGACGACCTTTGGGGCCTCGCGGCACATGAACTCGATGGCGTCCTGGTCCCCAAGGTAATCGGAGCCCTTCACGGTGTCGAACATGTGCCAGTACCAATTGTCCTCACTCATGTTTCCGAGAGAGGCACCAATGCCTCCCTGCGCTGCGACCGTGTGAGAGCGGGTCGGAAAGACCTTGGAGAGCACGGCAACGTTCAGGCCAGCCTCGGCCAGTTGAAGCGAGCAACGCATGCCCGATCCACCGGCTCCGACAATGACCGCGTCGAACCGTCGGCGGGGCAGATTCTGAGTCTGATGAGATTGAATATTTGACATTTACACCCTCCAGAGCACATCGATGGCCCAGACCAGACAGCCCAGGAGCCAGACAATCGTGAACACTTGCAAGAGCAGGCGGACGCCCACGGCGCCGACGTAGTCCATCCACAGATCGCGGATACCCACCCAGACGTGATAAACGAAGGCCAGGAACGCAACCAGCGTGAAGACCTTCATCCAGGTTTGCGCAAACAATCCGGCCCAGCCGTAGTACCCAGGCTCAGCGGTGGAGAAGCCCGCGATGACGAGGATGATGGAGTAAGCAGAGAGAATGAGTGCGGTCACGCGTTGGGAGAGCCAATCGCGAAGTCCATAATGCGCCCCCACCACGAGGCGTTTGCGGCCAATGTTCTCGGTCATATCAGATCACTCCAAAAATGGCCAAGCAAGCCAGTGACGTGGTGGCCAAGGACAGCGCCAAAAAGGTGCGAGCCATCGTCGGGGCCGCCTCTTTGTCGATTCCAATGTGCATGTCGTTGACGAGATGCCGGATGCCGCCCCAGAAATGGTGGATAAAGGCGAAAGCCAGCCCGCAGAACACGAGTTTGACGAAGGTGAGATCGGCCAAGTCGACCAGTTGCGCATAGCTCAACTCAGAGGTCAGGCTCAGGTCGAGTAAATAGACAAATACCGGAAGCATCAAAAACATCACGGCGCCGCTGACGCGGTGCAAAATCGACATGATCCCGGCCAGCGGGAGTCGGTACCGAACAATCTGCGTGATGTGGATATTGCGAAATTCCCCTTGCCTCTTGCGGGCCGTGCTAGTCATTGGACACCTCAGCTAAATTGAAGTGTTCGAATTATAGGCGCTGAACTTTGACAGGGGCTAGGGCCAACCCTAAACTGCGATCACTTCATATTAAGGAGGTCCTATGGCCCTGAAATCCCCCGTAAGAGTCGCTGTCACCGGTGCGGCCGGTCAGATTGGCTACAGCCTATTGTTTCGCATCGCCAGTGGCGAGATGCTGGGCAAAGACCAGCCTGTCATTCTTCAACTGCTCGAGATCCCCGACGAAAAGGCACAGAAGGCGCTCAAAGGCGTCATGATGGAGCTCGATGACTGCGCGTTTCCGCTGCTTGCAGGTATGAGCGCACATGACAATCCAAACGGCGCGTTCAAGGATGCAGACGTGGCCCTGCTGGTGGGCGCCCGCCCCCGTGGGCCCGGCATGGAGCGCAAAGATCTGCTCTCGGCCAATGCCCAGATTTTTACCGCTCAGGGCAAGGCCTTGAACGCTGTTGCATCGCGCAATGTCCGGGTGTTGGTGGTGGGTAACCCAGCCAACACCAACGCCTACATCGCGATGAAGTCGGCCCCCGATCTGCCCCAGAAAAACTTCACCGCCATGCTGCGCCTGGATCACAACCGTGCTGCCTCTCAGATCGCTTCGAAGACCGGCAAGTCCGTCGCAAGCATTGAGAAGCTTGCCGTGTGGGGAAATCATTCCCCCACGATGTATGCGGACTATCGGTTTGCCACCATTGAAGGCCAGGCTGTTAAGCCCCTCATCAACGATGAGGACTGGAACCGTAACACCTTCCTGCCCACGGTGGGCAAGCGTGGCGCCGCCATCATTGAGGCGCGCGGTCTGTCCTCTGCTGCCTCTGCAGCCAATGCAGCCATCGATCACATGCGTGATTGGGTGCTGGGCACCAACGGACATTGGGTGACCATGGGGATCCCCTCCGACGGGTCATATGGCATCCCCAAAGACGTGATGTACGGATTCCCCGTGACCTGCGCCAATGGTGAGTACCAGATCGTTCAGGGCCTGGAGATTGATGACTTTTCACGTGAGCGCATGACTCACACGCTCAATGAGCTGCTCGAAGAGCAGGATGGCGTGAAGCACCTCCTCGTCTAACCCTTTCAAAGGACTCAATCTATGGCTCACGCATTCGAAAATACGCTTCAGTCGGCCAAGACGCCCTCTGGAAAGGAACTCAAGCTCTACAGCCTTCCAGCACTGGAGGCCGCGGGTGTTGGCCCGGTCTCCCGCCTGCCCATCTCCATTCGCATTGTTTTGGAGTCGGTCCTGCGCAACTGCGACGGTAAGAAAGTCTCTGCCGAGCATGTCAAGCAGCTCGCCAACTGGGGAGCCACGGCTGCTCGTGTCGATGAAATTCCCTTCGTCCTTGCGCGCGTGGTCCTGCAGGACTTTACCGGCGTTCCGCTCCTTGCAGACCTTGCAGCCATGCGCAACGTCGCTTCGGCGATGGGAAAGGATGTCAAACGCATTGAACCGCTGGTGCCTGTAGACCTGGTCGTGGATCACTCCGTGATGATCGACCACTTCGGCAATCAGGACGCGCTCGACCTCAACATGAAGCTCGAGTTCCAGCGAAACGAGGAGCGTTACCAGTTCATGAAGTGGGGCATGCAGGCCTTTGATACTTTCAAGGTCGTCCCCCCGGGCATTGGTATCGTTCACCAGGTCAACCTCGAGTACCTGGCCCGCGGCGTTCATATCAAGAACGGCGTGGCCTACCCTGACACCCTTGTGGGGACCGATAGCCACACCACCATGATCAACGGCATCGGCGTGGTGGGCTGGGGCGTGGGTGGGATCGAGGCCGAAGCAGCCATGCTGGGTCAGCCGCTCTACTTCCTCACGCCTGACGTCGTCGGCGTGCATCTCACCGGTAAGCTGCCAGAGGGCTGCACAGCGACCGACCTGGTGCTGACCATCACCGAAATGCTCCGTAAGGAAAAGGTCGTTGGCAAGTTCGTGGAGTTCTTTGGAGAAGGCACCCGCTCTCTTGCCCTTCCCGATCGCGCGACCATCGCAAACATGGCACCCGAGTATGGCGCCACGATGGGCTTCTTCCCTGTGGATGAGGTGACTGTGGACTTCATGCGCGCCACCGGGCGCACCCAGGCAGAGGTAGAGGCATTTGAGACCTACTTCAAGGCCCAAGGCATGTTTGGCACACCCAGTGAAGGACAGATCGACTTCACCAAGGTGGTTCAGCTGGACCTCTCCAGTATCAAGCCCTCACTGTCCGGTCCTCGTCGTCCGCAAGACCGGATCGAGCTCACGGCCATGAAGTCGCGCTACGCTGAGCTTTTCGCGAAGCCGGCTGCGGAGGGAGGGTTTGGCAAGCCTGCGACGGATCTGGGCAAGCGGGTTCCCGCAGGGCACACCGATCTCGGCCACGGGGACGTGCTCATTGCAGCCATTACGTCATGCACCAACACGTCCAACCCGGGCGTGCTGTTGGCTGCTGGATTGCTCGCCAAGAAAGCAGTTGAAAAGGGCCTCACGGTCAACAAGCGCGTCAAGACCTCGCTCGCCCCGGGAAGCCGTGTCGTCACGGAGTACCTCACCAAGGCTGGACTGCTGCCCTACCTTGAGCAGCTCGGGTTCAATGTGGCTGCCTATGGCTGCACCACTTGTATTGGGAATGCCGGCGATCTGTTGCCCGAGTTCAATGAGGCCATCACCAGCAACGACCTCATCTGCGCTGCGGTGCTCTCGGGTAACCGTAACTTTGAGGCTCGCATTCACCCGAACCTCAAGGCCAACTTCCTCGCCTCACCCCCGCTCGTGGTGGCCTACGCCATTGCGGGCACGGTTCAGAAGGACCTCTCCACTGAGCCTGTCGGTCAAGGTAAAGAGGGTCCGGTCTTCTTGAAGGACATCTGGCCCAGCAGCGAGGAGGTCGCTGCCGTGATGGGCTATGCCCGTGACCCTGAGACGTTCCGTCGGCTCTACGGTGATCTCACCAAAGATCACCATCTTTGGAACAACATCAAGGGCACCGAGGGGCAGGTCTATGACTGGCCAACATCAACCTACATTGCCAAACCACCTTTCTTTGATGGGTTTGGTATGACACCCGGCAAGACCAGCAGTATTTCGGGTGCGCGCACACTGGCCATCCTCGGTGATTCGATCACCACGGACCACATCTCTCCCGCGGGCTCCATCAAGGAGGCCTCGCCCGCAGGAGGCTTCCTGAAAGAGCATGGCGTTCAGAAAGCTGACTTCAACAGCTACGGCGCTCGTCGAGGCAATCACGAGGTCATGATGCGCGGTACCTTCGCCAATGTCCGCATCAAGAACCTCATGATGCCGCCCAAGGCGGATGGGTCTCCTGAAGAAGGAGGGGTCACCCTCATGCAGCCCTCTGGAGAGCGCGCCTTTATCTATGACGCGGCGATGAAGTACCAGGCCGCTGGAACGCCGACCATCGTCATCGGAGGAGAGGAGTACGGATCGGGATCCTCGCGTGACTGGGCTGCAAAGGGTACCCAGCTTCTTGGTGTTCGTGCGGTGATTGCCCGCAGCTATGAGCGCATCCACCGATCGAACCTCGTGGGCATGGGTGTGCTTGCGCTGCAGTTCAAGGGAAGCGATTCGGCGCAGTCTCTGGGTCTCAAGGGCAATGAGTCATACGACATTGTGATTCCTGAGAACCTTCAGCCGCAACAGGACCTTGAGGTGGTGATCACGCGTCAGGACGGATCTAAGCAGTCGATTACGGTCCTCTGCCGAATTGATACGCCCATTGAGGTGGACTACTTCATGCACGGCGGCATTCTGCCCTACGTGCTCCGAGAGCTCCTCGCGGCCTAACAGAAGCCAGGGCTCGCCCTGGTCTCTCGCAAAAGGCAGGCGCTCCCTCGGGAGCGCCTTTTTTATGCCTGTGCCTGCTCGATGGTTGCGGTCTTGCGCTTACGGTGCGTCCATTGATCGAGATAGGTGTAGATCACTGGAACCACCACGAGGGTTAACAGGGTGGAGGTGATCACCCCCCCGATGATGGCCTGCCCCATCGGCGCCTGTAGTTCGCCCCCTTCATTGAGGGCCAGTGACAGCGGGAGCATCCCAAAGATCATGGCGAAGCTGGTCATGATGATGGGACGAATTCGGACCTCGCCGGCCACCATGAGCGCCTCCTTCACCGAGAGGCCGGCCCGACGCTGTTGATTGGCGTAGTCCACAAGAAGAATGGAGTTCTTCGTGACCAGGCCCATGAGCATGACCAGTCCAATGATGGAGAACATGTTGAGCGTAGAGCCAAAGCTCACCAGTGCAATTGCCACCCCAATCAGGGAGAGCGGCAGAGACACCATGATGGCAATGGGCTGAATGAAGCTGCGAAACAGGCTTGCAATGACGAAGTAGATGAACATGATGGCCAAAAGCATGGCCCCAATCATCTGACCGAAGGCCTCTTGCTGCTCTTGAGTATCACCCCCAATATCGAAGCGAACCCCCTCCGGCAACTGGTAGGACTTGGTGAGCTTTTGGACCTCCGCACCCACTTCGCCTGCCGACCGCCCGTCTACGTTGGCCGTGACCGTCTCACGACGAAGCAGATTCTGGCGAACGATGCGCTTGGGGCTATCGACCGATTCCACCCTTGCTACCGCGCCCAGTCGAATGGGCTGACGGGTGGAGGTGAACCCAACAGGTAACTCGAGGATCTGCTCGAGCCGAGCCCGATCTTGATCGGGGAGACGCACGCGGACGTCCACCTGCTCGCCGTCAGGCGCCATCCAGTAGCTCGCCGTAGAGCCAAAGACATAGGTTCGGATGGTTTGTGCAAGGCTCTGGCTGGTGATGCCCATCTCCTTGGCCGCCAGCTCGTTCACACGAATGGCGTAGGTTGGAATGCCGGGCTGAGCGGAGGACTCTGGATCCACCACACCGGGGATGGCAGCGATCTTTTCCTTGAGCTTGCCAGCAATGTCCTTGAGCTGATCGGGGTTGGAGCCCAGAACGGCCACTTCAATCGGTCGATCCCATCCCAGGACAAACTCAACCCCGGCAATCCCTCTCAGGCGCTCTCGGACCTCCGCTTCAATCTCGAACTGAGTGCGCGAACGCTCCATTCGGGACTTCAGGACCAGGCCAACACGCGCCTCATTTCGTCCGCCGGATCCGCCACCAATCCGGGTAGAGACCATCTTGACCTCTTTGAGGTCGGCCACTAACGCCTCCACCTGGGCCACCTTCTCGTTGGTCCTTTCCAGGCTGGAGCTCACAGGGAGCTTGAGCCGAAGCTCAATATAGCCCTGGTCCGTTTTCGGCATGAACTCGGTTCCCGCCATGCCAATGAGGACGATCGCAGCAACAAAGCTACCCGCAGCCCCCCAGAGAATCACGCCTCGGGGCGAGAGTGAGAACCACCTCAGGCGTCCCTTCAGCCCATAACGGGCCTCTGAGAATCCCCAGTGGATAAACTGGTTGTACACCTTCGCCAGCCAAGCCATGAGGTGATCGACCTGAGTGACAGCCCAACGCAATGGGCGCGGAAGGGTGTCCCCATCGGGGTGGCTGTCCTTCCAGATGGACGACAACATCGGGTCGAGTGTGAAGCTCACAAAGAGAGACACCATGACCGCCACGGCGACCGTGATTCCGAACGGATAGAAATAGGCGCCCATCACGCCCTCTAGAAAGGCGATGGGAACGAACACGGCACAGATGGCGAGCGTCGTCGCAAACACAGCCAGACCGATCTCTTCGGTGCCCTCCTGTGCTGCTTGAAAGTGTGTCTTCCCCATGTGCAGATGGCGCACGATGTTCTCGCGAACCACAATGGCGTCATCAATCAAAAGCCCAACACAGAGCGAGAGCGCCATCACCGTCATGAAGTTGAGCGTAAAGCCCAAGGCATTCACGGCGATGAAAGCCGAAATGATGGAGATGGGCAGCGTGAGCGCAGTAATCACCGTGCTTCGCCAAGACTTCAAGAAAAGAAAGACGATCACCACCGTCAGCAGCGCCCCCTCGATCAGCGTCTTCTGTAGACCGTCGATGGCTTGCTTCACCCAGTCACTCGGGGCCCAGATCAGATCAAGCCGGACATCTTCAGGAAGTTGCGCCTGCAAGAGCTTCGCCACGCGCTGAACCTCGGTGCCAGCCGCGACCATATTTCCACCCTGCTGCTTGAAGATGGCAATGCTGATGGAGGGCTTACCATTGATCCGCGCAAGGCTGTTGGGTTCCTCGGTGGACTCATAGACTTCCGCAAGATCTGAGACCTGAAGGCGTGTGCCCTGTGCCGAGGACACAGGAATCTCACCAAATCGATAGGCCTCTTGGATACGACCGTCGACGCGCAGACCTAAGTCGGAGACATCATCCGACAACCGGCCCACCGCACTGTCGAGGTTGCCCTCACGAATCGACTGAATGATCTGCTGTGGCATGACACCCGTCGCAATGAGTCGGTCCATTCTGAGGTCAACTCGCAATTCTCGAGGCTGCGTGCCCCCCACCTGAACGGCTGCCACGCCGGGCACCTGTCTCAGGCGGCGCGCAACGGTCTGCTCTGCGATCAGGCTGAGCTCTCGCAGGCCACGTTTGTCTGAATTCAATGAGAAAAATGCCAGAGGCTGATCGTTCTCCGTGTTGACTCGCTTGATGGCAGCAGGCTTGGTCCCTTCGGGAAGTGCTGCCGCAAGCCCGCCGATGCGGTCACGGACATCCTGCATGGTGGATGCAGTGTCGGTGCCGAGGTTGAGGTCAATCCATGTGGAGGAGTAACCGTCCACGGCCTGGGAATAGATCTTTTTCAGTCCCTCCACGCCACTGACAGCCTCATCCACCCTGCGAGTGACCTCTCGCTCAACGGCTTCAGCCGAGGCTCCTGGGTACTCGATCTGAATCGAGATCACGGGAATCTCGATCTCGGGCATTTGATCGACGCCGAGCTTGGCGTATGAAAAGAGGCCAAGCACGGTCAGGGCAAGCATGACCATGGTGGCAAAGACGGGCTGCGCGATAGAAACGCGAGTCATCCACATAGGGGGATTGCTCCTTTAACCTTGCGCAGGGGGCCGTGAGCCCACGGGAACGGGCGGCACCACGGGCGCCGATCCGATCGACGCTTTCTGGCCCTCGCGAAGGTTGTCGAACTTGCGGGCCAAGATCTGGCTCTTATCGGTGAGCTCACCCCGAATGATCAGACGCTGCCCATCATCGGACTGACCGTCGACGAAAACAACGCGTCGCTTGAGTTGTCCGTCAGTGAGCTCCCAGACAATACGATCCGCCCCCTCCAGACCGACGGCATGAATGGGCACCGTGATGCGCGCGCGGCTGTCGGCCAGCGTCATGAGGGCACGCCCGTACTGACCTGGAAGCAACGAGCCCGGGTTCTGGAAGCGGATCACCACGGGCATGGCCCGGGCGGCTGCGTCGGAGGCTGGACCCACCCGATGAATTCGCCCTTGAACCTTCACTCCGGCGGCCTCATCGATGGTCACCTGGACCGACTGCCCGACCGCGAGGAGTCCGGCATCGCCTGCTGCAACCGTGGCACTCAGCTCCAATAGGGAAAGATTCAGCACCTGAAGGATGGGCTGATCGGGGTTGAGCATTTCTCCAACCACAGCCTGCCGCTTTGCAATCACACCAGAGATGGGCGCATTGAGCTCGGCCTCAGAGAGACGCAGTCTGGCGGTATCGAGCTGGGCCTGAGCGGACTGACGAGACGCGCGCGCAGCCTGAAGCGCGGCGTCGGAGCCCTTGAGCGCAACGGGTGAGAGAAACCCTTTCTGAGTGAGGGCCAGATTCGCTTCGTGCCTGGACTGGGCATTCGCCTCGTCGGCCTGTGCTGCAGTGAGCGCAGCCTGCCGTTCAAGGACTCGTGCCCTCGCGTCGGTCAGGTCGAGTTCTCCAAGCCTCTGGCCAAGCCTCACGCGATCGCCTTCTTGGACCTGCAGCGAGAGCAGGCGGCCGGCCACCCGGGCCCTCACGGTCACACTGTCCGCGGCCTGAATGACCCCAGCCAGCTCGATCCCGCGGCCGACTGGACCGATTTGGGGCTGAACCACTTCCGTTGGAAGGAAGGTGAGCGCTGGAGGACCTTCGTTCCCTTTGTTAGGCTTTTTGCCAGCCTGTCCAAAAACCGCAAAGAGAACGACTGCAAAGCCTGCGACAATGATCAGAATGAGGACGCGTCGACGAGACAATAAAGTTTTAAGCACGTTGTTGCTCTGTTTCAAAAATTGAATCCTACGCCTAGTGTAAAAGATTCACTACTGTATTTTCAACAATAGTTAACTCTCTCGGGAATAGCCATGAAGACCTCACCCTCCTCCCGCCGCGGACGTGCCTCCAGAGAGGCCGACCGGCTTGTTGAACTCGCAGAGGGACTTGCCCAATCTGGCAGCCGAGCAGAGGATCGATTCTGGGAGGCTCAGCTTGATCATGAGATCGATGGGCTGCTCTCAAGTTCCGATGAAGGCTCACTGAACGCTGCACTCGACCGGCTTGCCGACCGGGAATCGAGGGCCTATGAAGAACTCGCGGACGCGATTGAGGGACGCGTAGAACATGGACAGGTCGGAGCCTCCGATGGCACGCGAGACATTCTCTTGATTGCAGCGCCTGTGTTGGCTTGGTCTCGCATGCCCCTACCCACCCGCACCCTCGGAAAAGAGACCTTGTTGGCCCTGCGCGCTGCCATGGCCGAGCAGGTGTTCGCCCACGGGACCGATATCGTGCTCGCAGACTATTTCTTCTCGCCAGATCAGCTCCCAGAGAGCTTTGGTGAGACTGCGGAGCTTCGCCAAACGCTGGTCCAGCACATGGGTGAGGGTCGCCTGCCCGTCGATACCAAATCACTCAACGAGACGGCCCAGTTCTTAGCCGACCAGAGGTACATCATTGGAGCGGTATCCGCGCCGGCCGGTCACCCCATTTTCAAATGGCAGGAAGGTCTCGTCACGAGGGATGAGGTCGGTGCCGCATGGAGACAAGCTTGTCAGGAGAGCTTAAGTAGCCTGTTGCCCGCCTGTGGCTTTGAACCCATGATTCCCCGCGCCTACTACGTTGCATGCCGAGACGCCGACCGCGCAGCTCGCCCATTCTCGCTCTCGGCCTCCGTCGCATTTCTTTGCACCACCCTCTCCATCGCACCGACCAACCTCGTCGCCGTCATCGCAGGCTGCTACAACCGACAACTCGAAGAATATCGAGTTGGGTTCCAGGTCGCTGAGGAGGAGGAAGTCATTCATGGTGTCATTTGGCCTCTGCTGGGCGCTGAGGACGAAATGAGCGACATCGTGGAGGATATCGAAGAGGTGTTGAAGGAGTCGGGGCTTCAACGCATTGAGGTGCTCCGCGCGCGCATGCCCATGGAGTACTGCGAAGATTGCGGTGCCCCGCTCTACCCGAACCTAGAGGGTGAACTGGTGCATGCCGAATTGCCCGACAGCGCAGAGCCATCGGGCCAGCATCTGCACTAACCCTGCCAGCGAAGGCTCAGCATGGCCTTTCGGCCCTGGCCGGGATACCCAGCGGCCAGGCTGTAGTCTTGGTTCAAGAGGTTTTCAATGTGGAGCTGCATGCGGAGATCACGTCGGATCGGCCGCTGAATGCCAACGGATACTAGGGCATAGCCGGCAAGTTGCGCCTCACCGAGTCCGTCAGAGTCTGTGTTTCGGCGCGCACTTGCGCCTGAGATCTTGAGGCGAAGGTCGCTTCCTCCCCAGCGCCCCTCAAGCTGGGCATCCCCAAACCACTTTGCGCGTCTCGCACTCTGTACCCAGACCGTTGGCTGAACGACAGCGCCATAAACGGCCTGCGGACTCCTCGGGTTCTGACCAGTCAGATGAACCCGAAGCTGCCAACGTGGGTGAAGAGGCACCAAAGCCTCGAGCTCGAGTCCCGTGTTCTTCATCTCAGAGAGGTTTCTCGCGGTGTAGCTCTCATCGTAGACAATGGGGTTCGTGGTCCGCCCCTGGAACGCCACCAGCTTCAGACTCTGCCCCTGGGGGCCTCGCCAATCGAGACCCACATCCACTGAGCGCGTATCCTCTGGCTGCAGCCCTGGGTTGGTGGAGAGCGCATACCCATCAGGTACTCGAAAGGCCGTTGCCAAAGAGGTGGTGAGACGGGTGGATGGGCTCAACCGCCAGCCAAGACCCGCCATGTAGGTACTTCGAGCGCGAAGGTCGTCTGGATCATCGTGACGCAGGGCGATTTGCGTCGAGAGGGCTGAGTCCCTTGAGTCCATCATCCAGGTCATGAAGAATCCTCGAATCTCTCTTGAGCCGGTGTCGCCATCGGTGGGAGATCTCTCATCGGTGCGGTTCTCCAATCCACCCATCCATTTCCCAGGGCCAAGAGGGCCCGAGAGAGACCAACTGATCTGCTGCGTCTGAGTTTGGTTGCGGGTGCCCGTGTTGGTCTCAATGAGATGTTCAGCACGCTGAAGTGACAGGCTCTGGGACCATTCGCCTTGCAAGGGACCCGACCACTGAATGGCGCTGAGATCAGCGGATGCAGACTGGCGCGGATCCAGGCCCATCCAGTCATTGTCAAAGCGAACATGCGCCCAAGTGGATTGCTGCGAGAGCCGCAGCTGTCCCCCACTCAGGGGTAAGCCCACAGAGAACTGAGCGGCTGTTCTCTCGTAAGGATCACGATCGCCATCAGTGGGGTCTGGGCTGAAGGTCTTGCTGGGGTCTGTGGACGAACCGCCGCGGGTGGCCACATGAGAGAGACCCATCTGTAGAGCCAGACCGGCGACCTGAGACCCAAGAGACAGGCCCAGCTCCCTTGAAGACTCCTGACCGACCCCCAGGCTCACCCGCTTGAATGTCCCTGAGGAGGATTCCGAGCGCGTGGTCACCAAAATCACACCTCCGACGGCACCGTCGCCATACAGCGCGGAGACATTCCCACGAATCACCTCCACCCGCTCAATCAGTTCAAGGGGAATGTTTTCGGCCAGTGCGGACTGAGTGACTCCGTCGCGCATGCGTTGGCCATCGAGCAGGACCAAAACATTTTTACTCTCCGCACCACGCAGAAAGAATGAAGTCACAGCGCCCTGCCCCCCATTTCGGCCCATTTCGACTCCTGGCTGGCGGGCAATCAGATCGGCCAGAGACCAGGCTCCGGAAGCCTCAATCTCGTCGCGGCCATAGACCGTGACTGCTGGGATGACGGAAGAAGCCAACGTGGGGAGTCGCGTGGCAGTGATCAGGACCTCTTGGGCAGCGATGGCGATGGATGGGGATAAGGCGCTGAGGCTGAGCACGAAGGTCAGCACGGCATCACGTTTTAGGGAGGGAAGTTGGAACGGCATGGGCATTGAACACTCCGACTAGCCACCCTTCACCCGGAGCGACGCTAAAAGGGCATCTGTGGCCGGTCTCCAGGCTTGAGGACGAAAACCCATTGCACGCTGGCCTTCCCACCCAATCAGGGCAGTGGCTGGAATCTGCGAAGCACAGACCTCCTTGAGTGCAAAAGCATCCTCTGACTGTTTCGGGGAAAGCGCTGGACTCTCACCAGCTTCCCGTTTAACCCGCTCGATGCGGGCACCAGCAGATGTGTCCGTCTAATTTGACCGACAAAGCGATTGTAAGACCAAACGGACACACCGCAATGATCCGCGCTAGCTTTGGACTACACTTTGGCCATGGAATCCTCCCATGAGCTACTCCCCCTCCTCGGCCTTGTTGGATTGTTCGGGCTGCTCGGCCTCATGGGCCTGAAATCTCCGGTCGAAAAGAGCCGACCTGGCGCCCTGATCCGACTCATGGGCCTCCTTGGCCTCGTGGGCCTTCTGGGCTTTTGGATCCCTGCTGCTGGCGCCTCAGGCGCATTCGGCGCCCTCGGGCTGTGGAATCACCAAAGCAGAGTGCTTCATCGCCTCTCTTGGCTCGGGTTTCTGGGATTGTTGGGTCCGCTCGCCATCTGGGTGACCGCCTAGTCCTTGCGCTGATCCGGCGCTCGTCCGGATGAGGTATCCCCTGCGCGTTCTACCCCGATACTCTGTCCACTTCAGGCTTGAGAGGAGCAGCGCATGGGTGGAGGCACGATCGGCCCACTGATTGAGGCCGATGAGTTTCTGAATCACCAAATCGTGGAGACCTTTGCAACGGTCTTGCACACCGACCCCAGTTGGGCTGAAAAGATTTGTCTGATGGCCGCATCGAAGGATGGGCGAGTGCAGGTGGCGTTTGGACTGGGAAAGTACACCAACCGAAACGTGCTCGATGGCTACGCAGGGATCTCGCAAGGCCTACAACAATGGAATGTCAGAGCCAGTCGCGAGCTGGGAACAGACATCAACTCGCTCGATGTGAGCCCGCTTCGGTATGACATTCTTGAGCCATTGAAACGGATTCGAATCAGCCTTGAGCCGAACCCCACTCAACCCATTGCGTTCGAATTGGTGCTCGAGGGAAAGCTCCCCTGCGTGACTGAGCAACGAGAGGATCGTCGCACGCATCTCGGATTTCGACGCACTGCAGACCAGATTCGCTATCACCAGATTGGCGTTGCGAGTGGCTGGCTAGAGATCTGCGGTGTCCGTGAACAGATCGACCCTGAGGATTGGGTGATGACCCGGGATCACTCTTGGGGAATCCGACCCCAAGTGGGCGCGCCACTGACGGACGTGGCCCCTGAGGCCATGGAATCTGGCGATACGCCTCAGGTCTTTGCCATCTGGAATCCCATGCTGATGCAGAACGCTCAGGGGGATGCATTCGGGTTCCACCAGTATCACCTCCATTACAGCGGCCGAGGGTTTAAGCACGAACTGCTGCAAGGTGGCTTCGAGTACGCGAATGGCCGGCGAGACCCCTTGGTTAGCCTTACGCCCAACCTGCGATTTGACTCCAAGAACCAGCGACTGCTCGGGGGGTCGATCAGCATTTCGCTGGCCTCCGGGGCCCGCCATATCTTCGAGGTGAATCCCCTGCAAGGAACGGGCTTCTACCTTGCTGGTGGCCTGTATCACGGCTTTGACGGGAAGTTCCATGGTCAATGGCGTGGAACGCATCATGTAGAGGGCGAGTACTTCGAGGACTGCACAGAGCCCAGTATCCACAAACGCTTGGGGCAGTTTCGAGACTGCTTGATTGAGATGTTCGAGCCCTCGACCGGGATCCGGGGCTGGGGAAACTGCCAGACTTACCTACACGGGCACTGGCCTGATCTATGCCAGTAGAGACATCGGTCCGTGAGGGCCTGACCCGATGGCTGATGACCCTGCAGCCTCTGCGGCAAGATCTACAGGTCCTTGACGTCCGAAGACCGCAAACCGGATTCTCCAGTGACACCCTTCTGGTCGACGTGGGCTGGATCTCCGACCAAAAACCAGTGAAGGAGCTCATGGTCCTGAGGCTCATGCCAACGGAGCAGCCTACTGTCTTTCCATCCTACAGCCTCACCCATCAGGTTCGAGTCACGCAAGCACTACATCAGCGTGGCCTGAAGGTCCCGACGGTCCTGGGGTACTCAGAATCCTCGGAGTGGATCGGAGCGCCCTTCTACGTCATGGCGCAACTTCCGGGTCGAACGGCTGTGGAGAACCCCCCTTATCATGCGGAGGGTTGGATCCATGCGCTCCCCAGGGAGGAGCAAGGGAAGGTCTGGTTCGGTCTCATGGACGTCATTTTGGCGCTGGGACGCATGGACGTGAATGACGGAGGATTCGATTTCCTCAAGCCCACGGGTACGTCCCGGTCGCCCCTTCAGCACTCGCTCGAGCAGACGAGGACGTTTCTGAGGTGGGTCGAGAACCAACAGCGGCCACTGCCTCAACTTCATGCCGTACTGGATTGGCTCGAGCATCATCAACCCAGCAACGAGGAGACCGTGATCTGCTGGGGAGACGCCAAGCTTGGGAACCTGCTGTTTGAAGGCAGCACGGTGGCCGGAGCACTCGACTGGGAGGGTGCGCATCTTGGAGCACCCTGTTCAGACTTAGCGTGGGCCCTGATGCTGGACCGAGCCCTGTCTGAGGGCATCGGACTGCGTCGGATTGCCGGCTTTCCCAGCCGAGAAGAGACCCTCATCTATTGGCGAGACAGGAGTGGACGTGATACCCACGATCTCGCCTATTACGAGGTTTTTTCCGCCCTGAAATTTGCAGTGATCATGGCCTCGATTGCCCGCATCTTTCGGCACAAAGGCTGGATTCCGGAGACAAGCACGATGGATTCAGAGAATGCCGCGACGTCGATGCTCAAAATCTATGCGCGAGAGATGGGTCTGACTTTCTGACCCGTTTTTTGAGAGGGAAATTTGGTCGGGGCGAGATGATTCGAACATCCGACCCCTTGCACCCCATGCAAGTGCGCTACCAGGCTGCGCTACGCCCCGACCGAAGCCGCAAAGTATACCGAAAATTCGTCTAACTTGTTCTGCGAAGGCCAGCCAGAATGGCCTTGAGCTCCTGCACCAGACCAGAACCAGCCTCATCATGGACTGGCAACGTCTCGTGGCTCTCAAGGGGTTCAAGGTCACGTCCACCCGAGAGTCGACTGCGTGCCCCCGAGATGGTGAAGCCCTCGTCATAGAGCAGTTCGCGGATGCGACGAATCAGGACGACCTCATGATGCTGGTAGTAGCGGCGATTGCCCCGACGCTTGACCGGGCTTAACTGTGAGAACTCCTGCTCCCAGTAGCGCAACACGTGCGCCTTCACCTGGCAGAGCTCACTCACCTCACCAATGGTGAAATAACGTTTGGCCGGAATGGCGGGCAGCGCGGTCTGGGAGACCTCACGCATCAGAGGTCCTCGTCACCTTCTGAGTCGAGCGGCTTGTGTCTGCCCTCGACACAGGCCTTGAGCTTCTGACTGGCATGAAACGTGACCACTCGACGAGCTGAGATGGGAATCGGCTCGCCCGTTTTGGGGTTACGACCAGGTCGTTGAGGCTTGTCCCTGAGCTGGAAATTTCCGAACCCCGAGAGCTTCACCCAGTCACCTCTGACTAAGGCATCTCGGATTTCGGCGAAAAAGGCATCCACGACGTCCTTGGCCTCGCGCTTATTGAGGCCGACCCGCTCGTACAAGATTTCAGCCAGCTCAGCCTTAGTGACCGTATCCGGGTCCGTCTGAGCGGCAAGAGCCTCCTCACCGAGACGAGATGGATCTGAATCAAGCAGCAAAGAAACCCCCTCCGAAATCGTTCAAGCCTATCAGGCTGCGGTACCGCGAAGGCGAGCCCCAAATCGACTCACTGCCACCGACAGAAGCGCTTCCATGAGCCCTTCTACCTCGGCATCTTCTAGTGTCTTTTCAGTATCTTGCAGCACAAACCTAAAGGCAAGACTTTTCTCGCTCTCTGCCAGTCCGACGCCTCGGTACTGATCAAAAAGTGCGACAGACTGCAGCAGATGGCCAGACTTCAGGGAGGATCGAGCGTTCCAGAATTTCTCGAGCATCAGGCCTGCAGCCACAGACTGTTCCACCACCAGGGCCAGGTCGCGCTGTGCGGAGGGAAAACGTGAAATGGGCTTGGAAGTGGGCAGCGCACGCTGAAGTAAGGGTGCGAGATCGATCTCAGCCAAAAGAACCGCGTGCGGGAGGTCCCATTCCAACTGGCGATTGGGGTGACATTCGCCCATCCAGCCAATCGCCTGCCCGCTCATCAGCACGATGGCTGAGCGGCCGGGATGAAGCATACTGAGCAGAGGATGCCCCGAAGGTATGGGCTCAGTGGTGATGGGGTGAGGGGCACAGAGGCGCTCGATGTCGCCCTTCAGATCGAAAAAGTCGATGGCACGCACCGCCTGCCCCCACTGCTCTGGGTGATCAGACCCATAGGCAAGGAGTCCGAGCCTCTGGGGCTGGGAGAGTCCTGAGACAGTCCAAGGCCCTGCCTGCACCTGCCGATCTCTTCGGAAGGTACGACCCATTTCAAAGAGGCGAACGCGCGATTCCTGACGCGCGAGGTTGGACTGCAGCACACTCACCAGGCCAGGCGCTAGGCTCGGTCGCATGGTCGAGAGCTGGGCCGCGATCGGATTCAAGAGGCGAATCAGCTCAGAATCAGGGGCAAAACGGCTGGCCTGCTCCTCCGATATGAAGCTGTAGGTGATCGCCTCGTGATAGCCGGCATGGACAAGGTTCTGACGAAGGTGAAATGTGGAGCGTTGTGCCTCTGGAAGGACACGCATACTGAGAGACGCGACCGGAGGACGGGCCTCGATCAGATCGAAACCCAGCACGCGGGCAACCTCCTCCACCAAATCCTCTTCAATCTCGATGTCAAAGCGATGTGCGGGTGGGACGGCCATGAAAGCCTCCAAACCCTGCTCATCCGTGACGGGTGTGAGCTCGAATCCGAGAGATGTCAGCACAGAGTCAATCTCTTGCACAGAGATGGGGCGCCCGATGATCCGAGAGCAGCGAGCGGACCGAATTCGCACAGCAGGTCGGCTCGGGAGTTCAACCACCTGGTCTGAGATGGGGCCTGCTTGGCCTCCACAGAGCGAGAGGATCCATGAGGAAAGCGCCTCTAGGTTGGCCACGACCTGACTTGCGTCCACGCCTCGTTCGAAACGATGGCCTGCTTCGGTAGAAAACTTGAGCTTTTGGGCCCGCCCACGAATGGCGTCTGGCCACCAGAAGGCCGACTCAATCAGAATGTTTTGGGTCTCGTCTGAGACGGCCGTGCGGGAGCCGCCCATGATGCCCGCGATGGCAACCGGGCCCTCTCCGTCGACGATGATTCCAT
This sequence comes from Bordetella parapertussis, assembly GCA_945862985.1. Taxonomy (GTDB): domain Bacteria; phylum Pseudomonadota; class Gammaproteobacteria; order Burkholderiales; family Burkholderiaceae_A; genus Hahnella; species Hahnella lacustris. The sequence continues at coordinate 55,587 of CAMAZF010000012.1, forward strand.
GACTCTCATTCAGGTCAACAACCTGGTCATTGAGAAGCGTGATGCGCTCGCCCGCCCGAGCCCAACGAACCTGAAGGTGTCCCTCGACGTCACCACGAAGCGGAACGAGCTGATCGAGATCGAAGATATGGGTGGGCTGACCGAGCTCCAGCATGATGTAGTTGGAGAGGTCGACCAGCAGAGAAATGGACCGCTGCCCCGCTGCCTCTAAACGAGCACGCATCCAATCGGGGGTTGGCACACCCGCATGGACCCCTTGAATGATTCTTGATGCGAAACGACCACAGAGCTTCTGGCCGCCAGTGGTGCTGGGTAGGTGCACGATTGGCGCTGGAACACTGGCCTCCACGGGGACGGTAGGCCTCACAGCTGGTGTGATGGGGGATTGGGTGAGCGCAGAGAGTTCTCTGGCGACACCCAGCACCGAGAGACAGTCGGCGCGATTGGGCGTGAGCTTGATCTCGAGGGTGACGGCATCGAGGTCA
>CAMAZF010000013.1 GCA_945862985.1 Bordetella parapertussis
AAGCGCATCGCCATGGGCCGATTCGCCCACGAGGGTGCCGTGTTTGGCCGCCCCAAAGCCGGCAAGCCGATTGCCTGCTACCAGGGCTGCGACAGCCGCAACGAGTACATCTACAAGTTCGTCTCCGCTGAAGCCTGGAACCCCGCCGACGTTGGCGGTGGCATGGCTGCTGGCAACAAGTACCTCGACGAGGGCAAGCTCTACGCTGCGAAGTTCAACAGCGACGGAACCGGCCAGTGGGTTGAGTTGAGCATGAGCAATCCTGCTGTGGCCAACTACTCGGTCTATAAGTTCGACAACCAAGCCGACGTTTTCGTGAACGCCCGCCACGCGGCCGACGCAGCGGGTGCGACCAAGATGGACCGTCCTGAGTGGGGTGCAGTCAACCCTGCCAACGGCGACATCTATTTCACCCTGACCAACAACAGCTCGTCGAACCGCACACCTGCAAAAGTGGACGCGGCCAACCCCCGCTCATACAAGGACGCAGACGGAAAGGGCGGCTCCGGCAACCCCAATGGCCACATCATTCGTTTCGCGGAGACGAACGATGAGCCCACCGCGACCACCTTCAAGTGGGATATCTTCCTGTTTGGCGCGGAAGAGGATGCTCCCTCTTCGGTGAACCTCTCTGGCCTCACCGCAGCCAATAGCTTCTCCTCGCCCGATGGCCTCTGGTTCTCACCTTACACGGGCATTTGCTGGATTCAGACGGACGACGGTGCCTATACCGACGAAGTCAACAACCAACTCCTGGCAGCCATTCCCGGTTCCGTGGGTGACGGCGGTAAAGTGCTCATCGACAACAGCCTGTCTGGCGCTACTGGCCAGCAGCTTACGTTCATGGGCGCTGCGCTAGGCGAGGCCCGCCTGCGTCGCTTCCTCACCGCGCCCAAGGGCGCTGAGGTCACCGGCATCACCGAGACGGCCGATGGCAAGACGATGTTCGTGAACATCCAGCACCCGGGTGAGAACACCAAAGCGCTCGGCACGGCAACCGCATTCACGCTCGAGAGCACCTGGCCCTCAAACGGTGGCGGTCTGACCAGCGGCAATTACGGCCCTGGCTCACGTCCCCGTTCGGCCACGCTGATGATCACCCGCACCGACGGCGGCAAGATCGGCCTGTAAGTTTTCTTCGTGTCTCTGACGCCCACAAGGCGTCTTGCCCACGGGCTGTGATGACCTCACAGCCCGTTTTTTATGCTGGAAATTTAGTGAGAATGAGCTCAGAATTCGCTATAAATTCACTATTTTTTCAGGCTTATGCAAACCTCCTGCACCCTTGAGCTCTTTATTGACCAGCGCTGGCAGTCCGTCGCAACTGCGCGCCTGCTCGGTGAGACTCGCTTGGGGTGGCGGGCAGCGGTCCGCTGTGATTACTCCGCCGCCTGGACCCTCGCGCACTTTGGTCGGCGCGACGCATACAGTGTCAGCACCTCCTGGCCTGTCGGGCTGGATGGATTCGCCTCCTCACACTGGCCGGGCTTTCTGGTGGATTTACTGCCCCAGGGTTTTGGGCGTCAGCACCTCATTCAGAGACTAGGCTACCCATCGGACCCGGAGGGTCGAGTGGATTGGCAGCTGCTCTGCTCCGGGGCGGGAAACCCCATAGGCAACCTCAGGGTTCGAGAGGCAGCGGACTGGCTTTCATCCCAGCCCAGGCTCGAGCGCGGCTTCACCGACGAGGACCTGTCGAGCCTCTCGGAGGAATTTCTGGAGGCGGCCGCGTCCACCGCCTTTTTGGCAGCAGGTTCTTCGGGTGTTCAGGGTGAATGGCCCAAGCTGCTGCTCACGCGCGCACACGATGGCCTGTTGTACCTTGACCATGAACTGCCCGACCTCTCCGCAGCCGAGCACTTCATCGTCAAACTCCAGCTGAGCTCGAATGCAGCTCGAAGCACCATCCTCCAGCAGGAGGCTGTGTATTCGAACATCGCGCAACACCTCGGGCTGAGAGTCCATAAGCCTGCCGTGCACCGTGGCCGCGCGCTCTTCATTGCACGATTCGATCGACAGGTCCAAGGAAGTCTGGTGCATCGGCTTGCACAAGAGAGTGTGGCCAGCCTCACACAACGCACTGGATTCGAGCAGCTGCCCAGTCACAACGAGGTCTGCGCAGCGTTGGTGAAGTACGCCTCGAACCCGGCCAACGAGGTGACCGAGTATCTGCTGCGCGATGTGGCGAATGTGGCGCTCGGCAACAAAGACAATCACGCGAGAAACACGGCCATTCAGCGCGATGCGCTCGGTGGCGTGCGGCTCACACCCCTCTTTGACTTCGCGCCCATGCTCATTCACCCAGATGGCCTGGCGCGACGCATGCGATGGAATGATGAGAAACAGGGGAAGCCCGACTGGCGCTTAGTGGTGGAACAGCTCTCCCCCCTGGTCGACCCCAGGGGACTCAACAATGCCCTGCAGCTCATGGCGCCCAGACTGGAGGAGGTGATGCGCCACGGACTCGAAATGGGCCTCTCACCGGACCTCATGCCACTGCTCACACCAAGCCTCAAAACACAACTCACCGCCCTTGAGGCGCTCTAGGCACGCCATGGACAAGCGATACAAACCCCTGTCTTTGCATGACGAAATTCTGCTCCGAGAGCGGGCCATCGCAGAGGTGCTGGCCCATCCAGAATGGTCGCTCGCAGAATGCCTACGGCACCTTCGGAGCGGGCTGCGTATGACCAGTGCCGAGCTTGCAAAGCTGGCCGGCGTCGGCCACCGAACCCTGCAGGACCTTGAACAAGGCAGAAGTGAAGGCAGTGTTCAGACCTACAACCGAATTCTCAGACTCTTAGGGCTCAAACTCGGGGTGGTTCGTGTCGATCAAAGATTTATCGATTCAGATGCCTCCAAGGTGATTTAATCCCCTCATGACACCCAAACATCTCAAGCGACACTCACTCGCGAGCCTCATCACACAGGCCCTCTCTGCATTCGTGCTCACGGGGCTGCTCTCGGCCTGCGGAGGTGGAAGCGGATCCGACTCCCCCACGGCCACCCCACCGACCACGCCCACCAATCCCACTCCACCCACCTCCACCACCACCGGTCCAGACCCCTACCTGAACCAGCAATGGCATTTGGAGAACACGGGACAGCTCACTGGGAACGCGGGCCAAGACCTGCGCGTGAAGGGCCTGGCGGAGACGGGCCAAGGCGTGAAAGTGGCCATCATCGACGGCTCAATTGAGATTGCACACCCCGACCTGGTCGATCGATTTCTAGCCGGTGCCAGTTACAGCTACCGCACCAACTCCACCGACCCCTCTCCTCCCATGGCCTCAGCCTCTGCGCCCGATAACTTTGAGCCTGGCCAGACCGACGACGCCCATGGCACCGCCGTGGCCGGCATCATCGGTGCCACAGCCAACAACCTCAAGGGTGGTCGCGGTGTGGCTCCTGGCGTGAGCCTCATGGGGTTTGATGCACTGGTCTCGAGAGACGACCGGCAAGTCGGCAATGCCCTCTCGCGCGCTTTGGATCAGGGAGCGGATGTGGTCAACAGCAGTTGGTCCACACTCGCGCCTTCCGAAGGCGGGACTCGAAGCTTCTACAGGACCTCAAGCGACTGGGCCAACGCCATCGATCGAGCCATTCGTGAAGGGCGCCAGGGCAAAGGCAGCGTGGTGGTGGTGGCCGCGGGCAATGGCGGGCTAGATAGCGGCACAGAGGTCTTCAATGGAGAGAACGCGGATCAGGCCAACTACAACAGCTATGCCAACGATCCCCGTGTCATCGCAGTGGGCGCTGTCGATGCCTTTGGCCGCGAAATCGGGTTCTCAGAACCCGGAGCGAACGTGCTGGTGTCCGGCTTCTCTGGTGTGGACTTGGGCGTGCGGCTCTCGAGTGCGGGCATTTTCACCACCGACCTTTCAGGCTCACGCGGGTATGACGTAAACAGCGACCTGAATCAGGACTACACCCGCTTCTTTGACGGAACCTCGGCGGCGGCCCCCATGGTGAGTGGCGTGGTGGCCCTCATGCTGCAGGCCAATCCAGCCCTCAACTGGCGGGATGTGCGCTGGATTCTGGCGAGTACGGCCCGCGCCGCAACCGGGCTGGATGCGCCCGGCAGCACGACCGCATCCACCCCCATGAACAGCCACGGCTATACCCAGAAGGTCGGCTTCGGCATTGTGGACGCAACGGCTGCGGTCACACGCGCCAAGGGCTTTTCCAGCCTGGGGACTGAGGCGATCTGTGACTCTGGCAGGCAAACGCCCGCGGGTGGTTCTGGCCTGGCACTGGGCGACAACGACCCAGGTGGAATCAGTCAAAGCATCCGCTTGGCTGCGCCGGCTTGCGCCATTCGACGCATCGAGTCTGTTCAGCTGGAGGTCGCGGTGACCCACAGCCGAAGTGGCGATCTGCGCACGAGCCTGGTCGCCCCCACAGGAAGTGGGATTCAGTTCACGGCCCCCCATGCCTGCTCCGCCACAGGCTGCGCCAGCCTGGCAGACGGTTTCAGTTTCGGGTCCGTGCGCTTCATGGGCGAGGCGCCACAAGGCGACTGGACGCTCAAGCTCTCTGACGAACGCGCTGGTCAGACGGGGGCGCTGCTCTGGTGGAGGATGGTGGTGAGAGGGCACCAGTAAACGGCCTGTCATCTTCACTCGCGACACTTGGGGGTTCCTCCACACAACCAAACCCCAAGGACAACCACATGTCGCACCAAGCCTCCCGCCGTGACTTTGTTATCAAGATTGCCAGTGTCTCGACCGTGCTCGCAGCAGGCTCTGTCCTGTCGGGCTGTGGTGGAGACAACAGTGAAGAGCCCGCATTCCTCTACGGTGTGGCCAGTGGCGACCCACTGACCGACCGTGTCATCCTCTGGACCCACGCCCAGTTCCCCACCAGCGCAAACTCGGTAGACCTGCGCTATGAAGTGGCAGAAGACAACAGCTTTAACACCGTGGTCTCCAGCGGCCTGGTGACCGCCAGTGCAGCCACCGGCTACACCGCCAAGGTTGACGCCACCGGCCTCTCCGCAGGCAAGCAGTACTACTATCGTTTCACCCACGGCAAGACCATCTCTCCTGTGGGCCAGACGCGAACCCTCCCCGCCAATGCCAGCAGCCTGAAGATGGCCGTGCTGAGCTGCTCGAACTACCCCGCAGGCTTCTTCAATGTGTACGCCGAAGTGGCCAAGAGCGACTGCGAGATTGCCGTGCACCTGGGTGACTACATCTACGAATACGCCGCCACGGGCTACGCCTCTGAGCGCGCGATTGCACTCAACCGTCAGTCGAGCCCTGCCAACGAGATTCTCACGCTGGCCGACTATCGCAAGCGCCACGCCCAGTACAAGAGTGATGTGGACTCCAAGGCCTTGCATGCACGCATGCCCATGATTGCGGTGTGGGACGACCACGAGACGGCCAACGACGCCTACAAGGATGGTGCAGAGAACCATGACGCCACCAAAGAGGGCAGCTGGGCCGACCGTCGTGCAGCTGGCCTGCAGGCCTATCACGAGTGGATGCCCATTCGCACCGGCAGCGACCGCGCGAAGATCTACCGCACCTTCAACTGGGGTAACCTCGTGAACCTGCACATGCTGGATACGCGCCTCATCGGCCGCGATAAGCAGATCGACATTGTGGAGCTCGCGGGCCTTGCGGGTCCCGAGAAGCAAGGCGCAGCGCTTGCCACCTTCAGCCAGCCCACCCGCCAGATGCTGGGCGCTGAGCAGCTCAGCTGGCTGCAGGGACAGATGGCCACGAGCAATGCCACCTGGACCGTCCTAGGCCAGCAGGTGCTCATGGCACGCATGGAGTTCCCCGCATCGGTGCTGGCGGCGCTCAACACTTCAGACACCTCGCCTGCCGCTCAATCCGCTGGCCTTCAGACCATCACTGACTACCTCACCGCCAAAGCCACCGCCGCACAGGCACCCCAGCTGCTCACAGACGCCCAAATGGCGCTGCTCAACACCACCCTCAACCCCAAGCTCGGGTATAACCTCGACGCCTGGGACGGCTACGTGGCCGCTCGCGAAACCCTGCTCGCCACCGCAGCACAGCTGGGCAAAAAGCTGATCTCCCTGGCTGGTGACACGCACAACGCCTGGCACAGTGACCTGACGCTCATGGGCCTGGCCAACCCCGCCATGGCGGGCATGAAGGTGGGCGAGGAATTCGCCACCAGCTCGGTGAGCTCACCGGGCCTGGAGGCCTACCTGGCCACCCTGCCCCCGGCTCAGATCCAGGCCATCTTTGAAGGGGTGGTGGATGACCTCAACTGGATGGACGCATCCCGCAGGGGCTACCTGAAAATGAGCTTCACGGCGTCAGAGGCCAAGGGCGAGTGGATCTTCGTGAACACGATTGACAACCGGAGCTACACCGCAGCCGTGGGCCACACGGCCGTGATGACGGCTTAAATCGCGCAGGCCTGGCGAAACGACAACGGTGGGGAGAGCACCGCTCGCCCCACCGGGTTGACGGATCCTGCGACAATTGACGCATGCTCAGTCTCGCCTCTGTCTCCAACACTGCACCCTTCACCCTCATCGGCGGCCTCAATGTGCTCGAGAGCCAAGACCTCGCGCTGCGCACCGCAGCGCACTTTGTGGAAGTCACACAGGCGCTGAACATTCCGTATGTGTTCAAAGCCTCATTCGACAAGGCCAACCGCTCGTCATTGAACTCTTATCGAGGGCCTGGACTAGATGACGGCCTCAAGATCCTCCAGGCGGTTAGAGAACAATTTAACGTGCCCGTTCTGACTGACGTGCATGAGCCCTGGCAGGCACAGCCCGTGGCCGAGGTGTGCGATGTGCTCCAGCTTCCGGCCTTCCTCGCGCGCCAGACAGACTTGGTGGTGGCGCTCGCCAAGACCGGCAAAACCATCAACATCAAGAAGCCCCAGTTCCTCAGCCCCCACCAAATGGGAAACATCGTCAAGAAATTCGAGGCCAGCGGAAACAGCACGCTCTGGCTCTGCGACCGTGGCACCAACTTCGGCTATGACAACCTCATTGTGGACATGCTGGGCTTTGGGGTGATGCGCAAGATTACTGGCAACAAGCCGGTGATCTTCGACACCACCCATGCGCTTCAGCAGCGCGACCCCATGGCCGAGGCCTCTGGGGGGCGCAGGGACCAGTTAGGCGACCTCGCACGAGCGGGCATGGCCGTCGGAATTGCTGGTCTGTTTGTGGAGGCCCATCCCAACCCAGACGAGGCGCTGTGCGATGGCCCCAGCGCGCTGCCCCTTGAGCAGCTCAGGCCTTTCTTACAGCAGATGAAGGCGATTGATGCGCTGGTGAAGGGGTTTGAACCCCTAGCCTTTTAAAAGCCGGTCGGACAGACCCCTGTGTCGGAATAGGACAATGCCGTCTGAATCAGAGGGTCACGCGGGTCGAGCAAGGGCCTGGAGGCATCGTCCACTGCGGGGCAGTTCGGCGCGATACCATCGAAGTAGCCACCCTCGCCACGTGCGTTGAGCGACTGAAACGAAATCACACTGAACACGGTGTCACAGTAGGTGGTGGGCGAGGAGCCGACTGGCTTTCCACAGGTGGAACCTCCCACCGTGACCACGTCCACGCCTGCGCCCCTGAGTCCAGAGATGAGCTGCTCACTCGCTGAACAGCTTCGCCGTCCGGTGAGCACATACACGCGATGTAGGCCTGTCCATCCGATCGGGTCGCTAAAACGATATGTCTGATCTAAGCCCGTGTTGTTGGCATTGTGGGCCAACCGAACATAGGTCTGGTTGTCGTAGCCTTGGCCCGCAACGAGCGAAGCCAGATGCCGAGACACAGACACAAGTCCGCCGGGGTTGTAGCGCAGATCGAGGACAGCCTCCGTAAGCCCCTGCTGTGCAAAGTTCGAAAAGGCATTCGAGAGGGGCTCTATCGCTTGGTTGGTAAAGCTGTGCAAATACAGATAGCCCAGCCGCCGGCCTACGCTGGTAGTCAGGACCGAGACATGCTGTACCTGAGCAAGCACATAGACTCGGGCACTGAGTTCGACCGTGATAGGCAGACCATCGCGAAGCAGGCGCAAGCGTAATATGTCCCCCGTTCGCTTGGGGACTAGATCATCGAAGTCCTCGTCGAGCAGCCGCTCGGCAGCGGACTTGTCGTTCATCCACAGCACCTCGTCTCCACGGAGCAGGCCCGCCTCGGCGGCAGGCGAGTTGGGCTCGATGTATCGAATTCGCAGGGGCTCGTTGGGCTGCCCCATAATCTCAAGACCTCGAACGGCCAGGCCATAGCCCAGTTCAGTTCCCTCATCGTAATACTGGGAAAAGCTTGAGAGGCTGGAGTATCCACTGAAGCGGTCTTGTGGGATGGCGTCGCTTCCCTTGAACAAGAGCCCCTTGAAGTAGTCTTCAAGCGTCTGATCGTCCCCGCCGGGTGCCACGTCGGGCGTCATCGATGCCCATAAGTATTTGTCTCGGATATGTGCCCGAACCCAGTCCTTCTGTGTAGAGAGCGAGCAGGCGACTGTCGGTGGGTTGGTGGGCGGTGAGGGCGTGTAAATGGAGCCTGCTGAGGTGCTCTCTTCTCCCCCGCAGGCCGAGAGGAGGAGTGGGAGGAAAAAGAGGGGGAGGAATCGGACTGCGCAGTTCATGCGCGGATTATGACCCCAGTGACACCTCATTCACACCTAGTTTTACACGCACGGGCTTGCCCATGAGGTCAAGAAGCACCATGACGCGCTGCTCTCCATCGAGCATCTGGAAAACGGCCTCAAGTCCTTTGAATGGGCCTCGCTCAATAAGAAGGGTATCGCCCGGGGTAAAAGCCTGGCGAGTTTGAGCGAACTGTTCGTGAGCCCGGAGTTCATCGACAATGGCTTCAGAGACTCGCGCAGGCGACTGGCCAAAGGTCACGAGACGGCTCACGCCTGTGGTGGAGCGAATGGGAGACCAACTCATGGACTCCAGCGAGCGGCCAAGTTCGATAAAGAGGTAACGGGGGAATAGCGGCTCCAGCATGCTATGGATACGTCCCCGACGGATCTTTTGAACTGAGAGCTTCGGCAGAAAGCAGGCATATCCCTGCCTTTGAAGGTTCTCAAGCGCTAGGTCCTCTTGCCTAGGCTTGGTTTGGACAAGAAACCAGTCCAATCGTTAGGCGCGAGTGCGATACTCCCGGCCGAACCGAACCAGGCGGAGGTACCAAACCCAATAGAACGCGCAAGCGGCAAACACACAAACGATCATGAGTCGACCGTCTTCGTACCATGCCACGCCTGCCAACATCAACCCCGCGGAGTAAGCCCACATGGGCAAACTGGTCATCGAGTTACGCAGAACCTTGGGCCAGTGCGCCCAATGCCGCTGTACCCAACGCGCACGCACAAGGCTATGGAGGTGAAGGCGGTCTGGGGTGCCAAAATGAACCTGCCGCTTGACGCGGCGAATGATGCTGAAGATCGTCTCAATGACTGGATAGCCGCAGACAAGCAACGCGGCCCATGGAGAGACAGACGCATTGCGCTCCACCAACAGCACCGCCATCCAAGCCAGTGTGAACCCCAAAAAATAGGCTCCACCATCACCGAGGAAGATTTTGCCAAAGGGAAAGTTCATGACCATGAAGCCAACGACTGCGAGAGCGATGATGACTGCTGCCTGGAAGAGCGCAATGTCACCTGCTTGGTAGGCGATCAGGCCTAGCCCCAGCATGGAGATGGCCATGACGCCACTGGCCAAACCATTAAAACCATCGATGATGTTCACGGCGTTGGCTACTCCCGCCACGCCCAAAGCCGTGAAAGCAACAGAAATGAGTGTGACCTGCAGCAAAGCATCAAAGCCCGGGACACCCACCGACCGCAAGCTCACATCCATGAGCCACCATGCAAGGACCGCACTCAAGAAGGTGCCAAACAGACGCTCCTTGACACTGTCTCTCTTGAATAGATCTTCGAGCAGGCCCAATGCGAACGCGGGAATACCCGCCAGCAACATGGGCGTGAGGACTTCACCCACGGGTCGGTCGGCCACGATAAGGTCTGCGAAAACCAGAGCCAGGAAAATGGCCACGCCGCCAATTCGAGGGGTGGGCGCGCTGTGCGCGCGCTGGACGCCAGGTGCGCTATCCAGGCTGAATTTACCGTGATATCCCTTGGTGAGCACCAGCAGGAGCGAGGCTACTAAACTGGCCACGAAAGCGGTTGTTAGGCTTGAGGAGATCAAAAGAGTGCTCGGCAACGGTTGGAGGGATTTTCACTATACTCATAATAGATTTCATGTCAATGAACTGACTTAAATCTCAAGGCAGGTTGCGCTTTTCCTGCAAACGTTCCAAAAACATCGCTCGAATGCGGTACCGATTCGCCTCTAAGGCAATCTCGCCGCCCCGATCGTAATCGAGAACGTCGCTAATCAGAGCGTGTCGAACCACCGGAAAAAGTCCGTAACCTAGTTCAATGTAATTGTCTGCCTCACCCACCTTGGTTTCAAGGCCCACAGGCCATTGATCTCTACCCCGAACGGTCGCATTGCCCACTCGGGTCGCCTCAGCGGGTCCAATCGGGACATTAATCGAGAACCCTGCAAACTTGCGCTTGTATGGCGTTGCGTTGTTTCCAGGCCCAGTTTCGCGATAGTAGAAACGAATCCGGTTACTGCCGAACTGGTGCATGGACTCCACCCGCCAGCCGGGATCGTTGTTCAGAAACTCTCCTCCAGCGACCTCCAGATTCCAACGCCCAGGAATCATGGCCACACGAAAGGCAGCAATCTGTGGGTCGAGCGCTGCCCCTCGCCGCTCCCAAGCCCCCTTGGTGAGGCTCAACCGAAAACGTCCTGAGGGACTCAGCCAGGCCGCGTCAATCTGCTGGCCACGCGTTCGAGGCCCCAAATAACCTACACTCCCCTGCAGCCAGGTCGACGACCAAAACCGATGCTGGTAGGTGAGCAGATTGGCACCCCAGCGGGTGTCTTCGCCGAGACCCACCCGCCGAAAGTAACTGCGCGGGTTGGTGAAGTCCTCGGACTCACTCAGCAGCCAGTTACGATAGCCTTGCCAAGAGAGCCCTCTATACAAAGGAACCTCCCAGCCAAGTGTCACCCCCAGAGAATAGTCAAACAGGCCAAACTCCGTTCCGGCCGTGTATGACATGGCCGGACTGATCTCAAATTGCGGCCAGTAGCGGCTCGACTCAGAACGCTGAACCAGTGACTGCTCGGGCTCACCCTCTTGTTCAAAACGCCCCGCGTGACCATTCAACTCAAGGCTCGGCCTAGACCCGCATCGGTCACGTCCCTCGGCAAACGCTTCCATGCACCGCGCCGAGGTACGAAGCCCAAACACCACGTTCTCTCGGAAGCTCAGTCGCATCACGAGCTCGTCGTCCATCGGAAATCCGGTCAGGTAAGTGGCCGCCAGTAAGGCCCCAGCAGCGTCCATCCGGTTTTGACGCCAGCTCGTGGGCTCAGCCTGAATGGCCCAGCCTCGACTGGTCTTTGTGAGGGAGATGTCTGTAAATCCGTAGGCCTTAAGGCTTCTCACCAGCCTAATGGCCAAGTCTGAGGGGCGTGCCGCCACAGTAGACGCATTGAGCCGCACCTGCCCAATTTCTGCCCGAGACAGCAGCTCAGTGAGCTCAGCTGGCGCAAGGCCACGAATCTGACGATGGCGATCGATTGAATAGACCAGCCCCACCGAGGTTTGAATGCGCCGCTGCCCGGTTTCATCTGTGAGCTTTTGGCTGGCAGCCAGAAGCACCTCCCACTGAGGACTGATCGCATATCTATAGGCCAGACCCAGCCGAGTCTCACGCGTATCGTGCTCTAACACCGCAGCCAGTTCGCGGGTGAGCTGAAGGTTCGCACTTCCAAAAAAACCGTCCATGAGCCCGCCCTCAAACCCACCGGTCTTGCGCGCATAACCGAGAGAGAGATCCACCGGCCCGCCAGCCAGGCTGGCCACTCCAAAGACCTGTCGGAAATTGGTCGCAGCGCCACCATAGTCGCTCAGGCCCACCGCAAAACGCGGTTTGAGCAAGGACTCCTCTGGCAAAAGCCAATGAATCGGTAACTGAGCCTTAAAGCCCACACTCAGATCGCGAGTGGTCGAGCGGCATCCAGGGCGATACGAGTCGCAATGAATATCGCCGTTAAATGTCAATCGTCCAATGGCCTCCACCCCAGGTAGCAGACCAAAACCGAAATTGAGACCCCCAAAAGCGCCCACGCCTGGCCATCGGTTGGACCACTCCGGAATGGTGTTGCTATAGCTCGCGGCCAAGGTGCCCGCGGGAAGCACATCCGCGGTGGGGGTGTTGATGGCCCCGGTATAGCCTGTTGGGGAAATCTGCTGCCAAGCCGCTCGGACTGGAGCCGCTGCGAGAAGAACCAAGAGGAGAACCCCCCCCGGCAGACCACGGCAGAACGAACTCACGCGAGTACTCAACAGGCAGACCTCAAAAAAAAGGGGGGCAGGCTGCCCCCCCAAACAGAACTCATTATGCCGGATTAACCACCGCCGTCACCCGAACCGGTACCCGATCCAGAGCCAGAACCAGAGCCAGAGCCTTGCTCAGAAGGAATCGTCACCTCACCACCCGGGGCGATAACGATGACCGTGCCGGTGGACTCAGATACCTGCTCGGCCACCACCTCAGCAGCCGTGGTGGCTGCGGCTGTGAAGGTGACCTTCACGGCATCTGGAACAGAGCCGGCCACTGCAAAGCTGGAGGTTCCCGTTGCAATGGCGTTGGTTACAGAGGAGAACGTGGCCAACACCGAGGACAAACCTTCCGTGAGCTTGGTGAGATCAGCGGATTCGCCTTTTGCGATTTCTGCCGAAATTGAAGCCACCCGGGTGAAGAGCGAACCCAATTGGTCCAGCGCGTTGGTCCCCGACTTGGCAGCAAGTTCTGCAAGCAGTAAACCATAGAGACCTGCCTGCGTCGACGCTGAAACCGAAGTGCTGGTGCTGGAAACCAAAGTCGGCGCTGCGAAAATATCGAGATCTGTGCGGGAGAGCCCAAGGAGCGCGTACACCACGTCTGCGCCACCCTCAATCTTTGCCACGATGTCCGCAGATGTGGCGCCCGAGACCGTGTTGCTGGCGCTGATGGGCTTGCTGGGGTCCACGCCGAGGGCAGCGGCCACCAGGTGTGTCAGAGGCGTGACGCCGAACTGCTCTCCCGCTGCTACGCTGGCCTTGGGCACGATGGCCAACAGACTTGCGGTGGTGGGGAAGTTGACATCTGTGCCGAGCTTTTCGTCGTAGTAAGTGACTGTGGGTCCGCCATTCACCCGAAGCACAAACGGACCGTTGTAGTCGCCGAAATTGATCTCGGCCTTGCCGGCGGCATCGGTGACCTTGGTGTCAATGATCACGCCGTCCATTTTGTAGGCGGTGACACGTGCACCAGCGCCAAATGCGCCCAGGCCGGGCGTGACGCTCACGTTTTTGGTTGCGGGCGGGGTAGGGGGAGTCACGACGGGGCCACTGTCTCCGCCACCACCGCAGGCTGACAAGCCAAAGGTGAGGGCCGCAGCGGCTGCAATAGATGTAAACTGACGACGATTCATGTTTAAGTCCTCAAATAGTGGAGGTGATACAGAAATAACAATACAAGTACAACTATACTCAAAACCTCCCATCTGTCTATGAAGAAGAGATGTCCTCATGCTTTTTGTGATGAATGCTGTGCGCACTTTACAACGGCTTGTCCTCCTGATTTCACTGTCTGCCGCGCCCTCGGTTGCGCTGGCCCAGGCCACCGGCAGCCTCTCTGCCCTCTCGGGAGGAGGCGGGGGCGCAAGTGCCGTTGATGCAGCACTCCAATCTGGCGCAGTTCCAGCCGAACTCATCAATGCAGCTCGTCAAGCCCAGGCCCAAGGCAAGGCGTCCCCCTCTCCCGAGGGTGCTCAGACGGACGGAACAAGTGAAACTGCCAACGCCCAGGCCGACGGTGCAAAGAGGGTCTCCCGGACTCCAAATCAGTTCCAACTCTTCGTGCGTAGCCTGACTGGCCAGCAGCTTCCGGTCTTTGGTGCCAACCTTTTTGAAGGCGGGGGTCGGTTCGGGGCTGTGGAGTCCCGCCCCATCAACGATGCCTACCTCCTCAATCCAGGCGACGAAGTTCTGGTGAGGGTCTATTCCGCTGCAGCTGACTTCGACGACCGTTTCGTCATCAACCGAGACGGCCTGGTGGTGCTCCCCAAGCTTGGCCCCATTCGCCTCGCCGGCCTTCAGGCCTCGCAAGTGGAAGGCCACTTAAAAAAGGCGTTCTCTGCCGTGCTCGCCGACTTCAACCTCTTCGTGAGTGTGGGGCGCTTGAGAGGCATTGACGTCTATTTGGTGGGTCATGCAGCCCGCCCCGGAAAACACACAGTGTCTGGCACCAGCAGCCTGCTCAACGCATTGTTCGAGACCGGCGGGCCTTCAGACAGGGGGAGCTACCGTTCCATTGAGCTGATCCGAAACGGAAGGCGGGTTGGCACCTTGGACTTATATGACTTCCTTCAGAGTGGCAATGCACGTTCCGACCTCGTCTTGCAGCAAGGCGATGTTATTCACATCAAATCGGTCGGCGCTCAGGTGGCCCTATTAGGAGCCACTGACCAAGCCGCAATCTATGAGCTGCGCGCAGCCCCCAACGTCACCAACTTACAGGACATCATCGACCTCTCCGGCGGCCTTCCCCCGAATGCCGCACTCAGTCAGTTGTTGCTCGAGCGCACCAGCCCAGAGAAGGCCCAGCCCTTGTCGATGGAATCCATTGGGCTCGACTCAGCCAGTCTCAAAACGCCACTTCGTGACGGAGACATGGTGACCCTTCTACCCATCAAGCTCGCCAGTCAGAACGCGATCAGCATTCGTCTGTTGGGGGAGGCGCCCATTCGAATCCCCCTGCTCCCGAACGGCCGCGTCTCGGATGTGATTCCTTCGATCGACTTTCTGCTTACGGGTAGCTTCTATCAGCGACGGATCAACCCGGGCGGGCCAGGGTTCGACCGGATCATCAGTTCCGTGAGAGAAGACGAGGTCAACTGGGAACGAGCCCTCATCGAAAGAGTCAACCGCGAGACCCTACAGCCTGAAATTATTGGTTTTAACTTGCGCGCTGCATTGATCGAAAAAAACCCTCTTGAAAACCGAAAACTTCAGCCTGGTGATGTCATTACGATTCTCCAACGGAAGGACCTGCCTGGGCCCCAGTCTGCCTCTACCCGTCTCGTTCGCCTCAAGGGAGAGGTGAATCGGCCTGGTGTCTACCAGCTCTCGCCGGGAGAGAGCTTGAACCAACTCATAGAGCGAGCTGGAGGGTTTACGCCCGAAGCCTATGTATTCGGAACCATACTCACCCGTGATTCCATTCGCCGGATGCAAACCCAGAACCTGAAGCAGGTGGTACGCCAATTAGAAGCTCAACTCAACTCGGCCTCCCAAGAGGCCGTAAAAAACAGCCTGGGCGGCACCGACACAGGTGCGTTGCAACTGATCAACCAGCAGAATCTGGCCCGCGGTCGAGCCCAGATCGACCGCCTCAAGACTCTTGAGCCCAGCGGCCGTTTGGCGTTGGAGCTCGATCCTCGAGCGAACAAAGTGCCCAATATTGCACTCGAAGCCAATGATGAAATCACGATCCCCTCGCGGCCATCGAGTGTGCAAGTGGCGGGTGCCGTCATTAACGAGAATGCCTTGCTGCACACAGACGACCGAACCGTTGAAGACGTTATCCGCCAGGCGGGCCTTCTGCCGACGGCAGATGTGGAGAATGCATTTGTCCTGCGAGCCGACGGCAGCGCCCTGCTCCCCGACATGAAGCAGACGAGCGGATTCTGGGCAACTGAAACGTTGGGAGACTGGTTCGGAGGGAAGAAGGTTCAACGCATTGCCCTCATGCCAGGGGATACGGTGATCGTTCCTGAGAAGCTCTCAGCTGAAACTGGCTACTCTCTATTCATGCGCGGGTTAAAGGACTGGACACAGGTCGTCTCGCAGTTGGGCCTGGGCGCAGTGGCCATTCAGACCTTGCGTCAGTGAGGGGGGCGGCATGAACAACGAACCCCAGCTTCAGCAGGTCGATGAGGACGAGATCAGCCTGCTCGATCTTGGCCTGACCGTAGCCGAGAACCTGCGGCTACTCGTTCTGGCGCCATTAGTCGCAGGATCGCTGTCTCTCCTGGTCACCACATATGGGATGGAGCGCACCTTTACCTCTAAAGCCACTGTCATGCCTCCAGAATCCAGTTCCGGCGGGGCTGCCGCGGCACTTGCAGGGCAGTTTGGTGGCTTGGCCGGCCTGGCAGGGGTCTCTCTTCCCGGAGGGGCGGGTGCGAAACCGATGGCCTACCTCCAGAGTGAGACCCTTCAGAACACGCTGATCGATCGATTCGACCTGGTCAAGCGATACAAGTCGGAACTCAAAGCAGACGCGAGAAAGTCGCTCGAGGGTCTGGTCAAGATCAGTGAAGACAAGAAGACTGGCCTCATCAGCATCAAGGTTACAGACAAGGACCCTGCATTTGCAGCCCAGCTTGCGAATGCCCATGTGGAGGAGCTTCAGAAGATTCTGAACCAAAAGGCTCTAGAGGACGCCAGAATTCGTCGAAAGTTTCTGGAGCAACAGATTGAGGAAGCCAGCAAAAAGCCCTATCAAAGTCCGCTGGTGCGCGACACTGTACTCCAGGGTCTGATCCGCCAATTTGAGACCACCCGAATTGAAGAGGCAGGAGCCGACACTTCAGCGAGAATCCAGCAGGTTGATGTGGCGCAGGCCCCAGAGCGAAAGAGCGGGCCAAAGAGGGCATTGATCGCAGTGATCACCACCTTGGCCGCTGGTTTTGCGCTTCTGCTGCTCGTCTTTGTGCGAAAGGCCCTCAGCAATGCCGCTACCGATCCAGAGTCTGCGGGAAAAATCTCCCTGATGCGAAGCAACCTCCGTCGGGCGTTTTTCTTAAAAAGCTAGGCCGTCGAGCCCATCACCACCGTCCGGTCCACCCTCAAGAGTCGCTCGGGCGCGTGGCTGATCAGTAACACGGTGCGGCCTTGCATGAGGGTCTCAAGACCCTTGAGCACCGCCTGTTCGCTCTCCTGATCCAGTGCGCTGGTGGCCTCATCGAGCAGCAGAATGGGGGCGTTCTTCAGAAAGGCGCGGGCAATCGCGATGCGCTGACGCTGCCCGCCCGAGAGGCGGCCGCCCATCGCCCCCAGCGGGGTCTCTAGCCCCTGCGGCAGTTGGCGAATGAAGTCTTGCGCGTGGGCGGCCTGGACTGCTGCGTCAAGTGCGTCTCGCTGCTCAGCGGTCCACTCGTGCGCGGGCTGCATGGCATGCGGCAGGCCCAGCGCAATGTTCTGTCGCACGGTTTGGTCGAAGAGCACCACGCGTTGACCCACCACCGCGAGCCTGGCGCGCAGCGCATTCAGCGAGAGGCTTTGAATGGGCGTGCCCTGCATGTGGATTTCGCCTGAGGCGGGGGTATCGAAGCCAGCGAGCAGGTAAAGCAGCGTGCTCTTGCCACTGCCCGAGGGGCCAATCAGGGCCACGGTCTCGCCGGAGTCGACTTGCAGAGAAAACTCAGAGAGCGCAGGGGCGTTGGCCAGTGGGTATGTGTATGACACGGAATCAAACGAGATGGCAGGGGTGCGCTCCAAGGTTGTTCTTGCCTCACCTAGGGTGGAAGACCCCACAGTCGAACCGGGGTACGGAGACGAGGGGTCTTCCACCCCAGGTGAAGCGAGGCCGGGCATAGCGCGCAGCCCCACAGTCGAACTGGGGTACGGAGACGAGGGGCCCTCTGATAGGCCCTCGGCACGATGAGGTTCTCGCCCATCGCGCAGCCCCTCGGCCCGCTCATCCAACAACCCAAACAACCCCTCAGCCGCGGCCAGCCCCTTCTGCAAGGTGGCGTTCACATTGGTGAGCCTGCGCACGGGTTCAAACACCATGCTCATGGCCGTGATAAAGGCCACAAACTCGCCAGGCGAGAGCAGGTTCTGCTGGCTCAGCGAACTCGCGACCCAGATGACCAAGGCCACTGAGAGAGCCGCCAGCACCTGCACCAGCGGCACATTCAGCGACTGCACCCGCGACACCCGAATCTGCTCACGGCGCAGGTCTGCGTTCACGTCTGCAAAGCCCTGGGCCTGTGCGCGATGCGCACCAAAGAGCTTGATCTCTTGCAGGCCTTGCAACGCGCCCTCCACTCGACCCGTGAGCCGGCCCATGAAGGTCTGCACCCGCTCACTGGATTTACGCAGGCGCTGATTGATCTTTCGAATGGCAAACGCCAGCACCGGTGCAAGCCCCAGCACCAAGAGCGTGAGCGGCCAGGCGGTATAAAAGAGAAACGCCAAGAGGCCCACGAGGACCAGGCTGTCACGAATCAGAATGATCCAGGCCGTGCTCACCGCCTCGCTCACCATGGTCACGTCATAGGTGATGCGCGAGAGCATGCGGCCGCCCTCTTCTTGCTGGTGCCTGGGCAGTGGCAAGGCCAGCTCATGCTCGAAGATGCGCTGGCGCAGGTCGGCCATGGTCTTGTGGGCCACCGTCTGTGCCGCCACATTCGCCAGATAATCTGCGAGCCCCTTCACCACAAACACGAGCGCAATCAACAGAGGCACCTGCCAGAGGCTGGCGGGGTCTTTGGCAATGAGGCTCTCATCAATGAGCGGCTGCATGAGCGCAGGCAGCGCGGGCTCGAGCGCCGCTGAGACCAGCATGGCCAGCACCGAGACCAAGGCAATGCGCCAATAGGGCTTGGCATAGCCCAGCAGACGCCGATAGAGCTGCGCGTCAGACGCCGCGGCGCTCGGTCTACTCACGCCGCAGCACCTTGTCGACCAGCCAGGCCATGGAGCCCACGGGCTTAAAGCTCGACTGCACGCGTGCCTTGTTGTAATCGTGTTCCACCCAGTTCAGAAAAGACTGATGGGGCTTGCGCTCGGCCAGATAGGTTCTAAAGAAGTGATCCAGCACGCCCGTCTTGGCCGACTTGAAATGGCCATAGAACCAGTGCAGTTCTTGTGCGGCCGCCTCAATGGGCTCACCCAGGCGCACATGCCGGTAGAGCACACTGAAAAACCCCGCCCGGTCGGCACCCGACTTACAGTGCACCACAGCCGGCAGGGGGATGCCTCGAATGAACTGCGCCAAAGAAAGAATCTGTTGGGGCTCAAGCAGCTCGCGTGAGTTCACGGTGGTGGTGAGCAGCTCGATGCCCAGCTCCTCGCAGGTGCGACGCTCCAGCCGATACCAGCCCAGGTGGTCATGCGCACCCCGCAGGTTCACCACACTCTTGATCTGGAACTCGGCCTGGTAGCGACGCAGGATCGCCGGGCTGGGCTGGTTGGCTCGGTGCAGCCCGCCCGCCAGCCGAAACCGGTTCCTGTAGAGGGCCCGCAGAAAGCCGTGGTCGATGAGCATGAGGTTCGCCCAGTCGAGCCAGTGGCCCACCGGTAACGCAGCCCGGCGAGCATTTCGCGCATGGCGGGCGCGTTCGGCGTCGCTCAAGCTAGACATAGACGAGCTGCACATCATCCGGCCCGAAGGCCTGGGCCAGCGCAGAGAGGTTTTCATCTGAAGGAGCAATGGCAAAGCCTGGCCCCAGCCTCAGAGAGCAGACTTCCTCGCCGGTGTGCAGCTCCACCACCACCGGGCAGGCCTGCCCAGGCAGGGGCGAACGCGCTGCGGTGACCGCTGAACGCACACGGTCGATGAGGTCTCTGGCCATGCGGTCGGAGGCATTGGCCTGCAGCCGAATGGCCAGGGCCTTGGCATGGCGCAGGCGCACCTCCACCAGGGTGAGGATCTCATTTGCGCTGCCGCGCAGGCCACCGGAATACTCATCGTGGTCAATGCGGGCACTCACCAGCAGCGGCTCATCCACTTTCAGAACCGACTTGCGCGACTCGAAGAGTTCGCTAAAGACCGTGACCTCCATTCGGGCCGAGCCATCGTCCAGCACGATCACCCGCATCATGCCGCGCTTGGTCATCTGCGCACGGCTGTCCACCACCACCCCTGCAATCCAGAGGGGCTCGCGGCTAGGCACCACGCGCGCCAGAGGGGTTCCTGCATAGCGGCGCAGCTCCTTGGCTGCGGAATCAAACAGGCTGCCCGAGAAGCAATAGCCCAAGGCCACCTTCTCCTCGAGCAGCGTCTCGCGAGGGGTGTAGCGCGGACCACCGGCGAAAGAGGCCCCACCCTGGGCGCTGCCCGTTCGCGCCGCTGCGCCTGCCTGATCCAGCGACAGCGCCGCGGGGTCTGCATCCCCAAAGAGTCCTCCCTGCTGGGCGTTGGCCTCGGCATCGTCTGCGGCCTGACAGGCCAGCGCAATCTGTGAGACCAGCAGCGCACGCTCGGCACGCCCGGCCTTCGCCCCCTGAGGATGCAGGCCATCAAAGGCACCTGCCTTCACCAGGGCCTCGATGGCCCGCTTGTTCACCACGCGACGGTCCACTCGTGCGCAGAAGTCAAAGAGGTCCTTGAAGGGCCCAGCCTGGGGGCCGGAGTCTCTTGCCGCCACGATGTTCTGCACGGCCGACTCACCCACCCCACGAATGGCACCCAGGCCGTAGCGAATGGCACGAGACCGCTCGGAGGGCTCCTTCTGCGGCAGGCCCAGCTCGTCCACACCCAAGACCGGCTCGAACCGATACTGGCTCAGATTGATGTGCGGCGGCAGTACGCCGAGTCCGTTGGCCTTCGCGTCCTGCACCAGGAAGGCCACCTTGTCGGTGTCGTCCATGTCCGATGAGAGCGTGGCCGCGAGAAACTCTGCTGGGTAGTGGGCCTTGAGCCAGGCAGTCTGATAAGTGATCACGGCATAGGCCGCGGTGTGGCTCTTGTTAAAGCCGTACTCCGCAAACTTCTCCATGAGGTCAAAGAGCTGGGTGGCCAGTGCCTCGCTGTGGCCCTTCTTCTGTGCCCCCTCCAGAAAGATGCTGCGCTGCTGGGCCATTTCCTCAGGCTTCTTCTTGCCCATGGCCCGACGCAGCAGGTCCGCACCCCCGAGGGTATAGCCCGCCATGATCTGGGCGATCTGCATGACCTGCTCTTGGTAAACAATCACCCCGTAGGTGGGCGAGAGGCACTCCTTGAGGTCCTCGTGAAAGTAGTCCACCTTCTGCTGGCCGCGCTTACGCAGGATGAAGTCGTCCACCATGCCCGAGTTCAGAGGACCCGGTCGGTAGAGCGCCAGCATGGCGATGATGTCCTCAAACCGATCGGGCTGAAGCTTCACCAGGTAACGCTTCATGCCCTGGCTCTCCACCTGGAAGATGGCCGTGGTGTTGGCCTCCTTGAGCACGGTGTAGGCCGCGGGGTCATCAAAGCCATAGAGGTCTTCGAGCTTCAGCACGCCTTGGGGTCGATCGGGATAAAGCCGATTGATGGTCTCCACCGCGAGCTGAATGATGGTGAGGTTGCGTAGGCCCAGGAAGTCGAACTTCACCAGGCCCGCCGCCTCCACGTCGTCTTTGTCGTACATGCTCACCACACCATCTGCGCCCTCAGCCCCTGGCGCCTGATAGAGCGGGCAGAAATCGGTGAGTCGTCCAGGGGCAATGAGCACGCCACCTGCGTGCATGCCCACATTTCGACTGAGGTCTTCCAGAGGTTCGGCCAGCATGAGCAGCTCTCGCACCTCATCTTCCTTCTGCTCACGCTCGGCCAGGATGGGCTCCTTCTCGCGAGCCTCCTTCAGTGAGAGCGGCTTGTTCTGCAGCACAGGGATGAGCTTAGAGAGCTGGTCACAGAAGTTGTAAGGCAGCTCAAGCACACGGCCCGCATCTCGGATCACGGCCCGAGAGGCCATCGTGCCGAAGGTCACGATCTGGCTCACGGCCTCTCGGCCATACCGCTCGCGCACGTACTCAATCACGCGCTGTCGCTTGTCTTGGCAGAAGTCGATGTCGAAGTCGGGCATGCTCACCCGCTCGGGGTTCAGAAAGCGCTCAAAGAGCAGGGAGTACGGCAACGGATCGAGATCGGTGATGCCCAGGCTGTAGGCCACCAGCGAGCCCGCGCCGGAGCCCCGGCCGGGGCCCACAGGCACGCCATGGTTCTTGGCCCAGTTAATAAAGTCCGCCACGATCAGGAAATAGCCGGGAAAGCCCATCTGAATGATGGTGTTGCACTCGAGCTCGAGCCTTGCGGTGTAAGTGGGACGGGCGGCCTCGCGCTGGGCGGGGTCTGGAAAGCGTTGAATGAGGCGCTGCTCCAAGCCCTCTGCGGAGAGGCTTCGCAGGTAGTCCTCCAAGCTCTCGCCATGAGGCGTGGGGAAGTTGGGCAGCTGGGGCTTGCCCAGCTGCAGGGTGAGGCTGCAGCGCTGCGCAACCACCAGGGTGTTGGCCAGGGCCTGCGGCCAGTCCGCAAACCTCTCCACCATCTCGGCCTGGGTGGTGAGGTGCTGCTGATTCGTGAACCGCTTGACGCGACGGGGGTTCGCCAGGGTCTCGCCGTTGGCAATACAGACGCGCGCCTCATGACTGCGAAAGTCCTCAGGATCCAGGTACTGAACGGGGTGGGTGGCCACCACGGGGATGCCCAGCGTTTGCGCGAGCAGCACGGTCTGTTGGTTGAAGGGCTCCTCGCCCTCCCGTCCACAGCGCTGAACCTCGAGGTAAAAGCGGTCTGAGAAGATCTCCAGCGCCCGACGCGCGGCCTCCTGCGCCTGGCCATAAGAGGCCGGCGTGCCCTTGGAGAGATGCTGACCCACCTCGCCGAGATGCCCACCGGAGAGCATGATCAGGCCTTCATGAAGCGCAGCCTCGCTTCGTGCGTTGCGTTCTTGGAACCAGTGCCAGCGAAGCTCGCCGCGATCGCGATTGGCGTTGGTGAGCCAGGCCCGGCTGATGAGCTCACAGAGATGGGTATAGCCCAGGCTGTTCTGAATCAGGAGCAGGGCTCGAAACGGCTGGTCGGGATGGGCCTCGTTGGTGATCCAGACATCGGCACCCATCAGAGGCTTGACGCCCTTGCTGCGAGCTGCCTTGTAGAACTTAATGAAGCCAAAGGTGTTGGCCAGGTCGGTGAGCGCAAGGGCCGGCTGGCCATCGTCTGCAGCTTTTTTCACGGCCTCATCAATGCGCGTGATGCCATCGACCATCGAGTACTCGGAGTGCATCCGAAGATGCACAAAACGGGGGGCCGACGAGGGGTCGATGGCAGTCATGACAGAGATTTTCGCACCTTCCCTGCGTATGATCGCGGCATGCCTGCAGTTCGCCCTCTTCTGACCACGCCCCTGGCCAGCCAGCACGCCTTTCTGATGGGGCTCTTGGCCTTTGTTGGGCTGCTGGCGGTGGCCCGTCTCATCATGGCCTTAGCCTGGCCCGTGCCCCTCTCGGTGGACGAGGCCCAATACCTGGTCTGGTCGCGCGAGTTTCAATGGGGCTATTACTCCAAGCCCCCCATCATTGCCTGGATGCTGGGCGTGGGCGACGCGGTCTGCCCCACCAGCCTGGTGGGCATCGAGGGCTGCACGCGATGGCTTCAGCCTCTGGCCATGGCGGGTGCAGGCCTGGGCGTGGCGCTGTGCGCCCATGCCCTCTTTGGACGTTTGCGCATCACGGCCTGGTCCTTGGTGCTGTTCTTCACCATGCCAGTGGTGGGCTTCTATGCTCAGGTGGCGAGCACCGATGCCTGGCTGCTCTTTTTCTGGTCCATGGGTCTGTATGCCTTCATTCGGGCGAACGAGCGCCCCATGGTGCAGATCCGGGGCGTGCCTGCGCCTGTGGAGGGTCGGGTGCTGGAGTGGTGGGTCTTGGTGGGGGTCTGCGCAGGTCTGGGCCTCTTGACCAAGTACAGCATGGGCGCATTTGTGATCTCGGCCTTTGTGTTTTTGTTCTTGGAGCGACAGCTCATGCGGCCCGGCCCCTGGATCGCGGCGGGGGTGGCCTTCATTGTGTTCGCACCCAACCTCGCCTGGAACGCACATTGGGGCTTCCCAACCTTTGGTCATCACGCCGACATCCTGGTGCACGATGCGCCCTCGGGACAAGGCATCGCGGGCCTGCTGGAGTTCTTCGGCGCGCAGTGGCTGCTCTTTGGTCCTGTGCTGTTTGGCATGCTCTGGTTCGGCACCGCGCGCAAGCTCATGCGGGATGCAGCCGGTGTGCGCCCGCCTTTCTCGGAAGACGTGAGCCGAGGGATTCGCATGGCGCTCTGCTTTGCCTGGCCTATCCTGCTGATTGCGCTCGTGCAGAGCGCGCTCTCACGGTCGCATGCGAACTGGGCAGCACCCGCTGCCGTTGGCATGGCCCTAGCCGCTGCAGCCTGGTGGATGGCCGAGAGCGCCGGGCGCGGCGCTCGACTCTCGCTGGGCACGCAGACCGCACTCTGGGCGAGCCTCGTGGGTCAAGGCCTCGTGGCCGCGCTGCTGCTGGTGCTGCCCTGGCTGGTACAGGGGGCTGGTTGGTCAGGCGACCGAGCGCGCGATCCCTTCGTGCGGCTCACCGGCTTCTCTGAGGCCGCCCAGGCCCTGCGACCGCTGGCGATGGCCCAGGCCCAGGCAGGCGAGCCGCTGCGCATCATCGCGCGCGATCGAGACCTGCTGGCGGGCCTTGCCGCGCACCTGTCCGATGCCGAGGTCTACTTCTGGGACCGCGACCCTCGAGACCCGCTGCGCCCACCCAAGGCAGAAAACCACTGGGCCCTGCAAAAGCCTTTGGCCCAGCAGCCCGTTCGCCCAGGTGAGGCTTGGCTGTTGGTTCAGCGGGTGAATGTATGCCAGGGCAAGGCCCGTGCCGAGCAGAGCCTGACGGACGACCTGGCGCTTCAGTTTGAGACCCAGACCCCATTGGCCCAGACCCACCCAAGCGCTGCCCGCGAGCTGGAGGTCGTGCGTCTCAAGGGGCTCGCGAACGCCGGCGTAAGCGCGACCTGGGTGTCGCGGCCCATGTCCCAGTAGAATCCGGCGATGCACAGCCTCGACGTCTCCATTGTCATTCCCATCTACAACGAGGTAGAAACGCTCCCCAGGCTCGTGGAGCGGGTGCGCGAGGCCATGACCCCTGGCTGGGGCGACGGTGACGAGGCCCAGTTCGAGCTGGTGCTTGTCGACGATGGCTCGCGAGATGGCTCTCGAAAGCTGCTGAAGTCACTGGCCGCTCAGACACCTTGGCTGCAGGTGCGCTACCTCATTCGCAACTACGGGCAGAGCACGGCCCTCCAGGCGGGCTTCGATGCGGCCCGCGGTCGGTTCATTGTGACCCTCGATGGCGACTTGCAGAACGACCCGCTCGACATCCCCATGATGATTCAGATGTTGCGGGAGAACGATGAGATCGACATGGTCTCGGGCTGGCGCAAAGAGCGCCAAGATGCCGAGCTCTCGCGCAAGCTGCCCAGCAAGATGGCCAATGCGCTCATCAGCAAAGTCACCAAGGTGCAGCTCCATGACTACGGCTGTGCGCTCAAAGCCTATCGGGCACAGATCATTCACGACCTGCGGCTCTACGGGGAGCTGCATCGATTCATTCCGGCCCTGGCGGCCGAGGTGGGTGCACGTATTGTGGAGGTTCCGGTGCGCCATCATGCCCGCAGCGCGGGCGTCTCCAAGTACGGCATCGACCGGACCATTCGCGTCATTCTGGATCTGCTCTGGATTCGATTCACCATGCGGTTTCTGCACCGACCCATCCATGCCTTTGGTGGCGTGGCGCTCTTCATGCTCTTCTTTGGCCTGAGCATTCTGGGCTGGCTGGGGTTCGAGAAGATCATTCTCGGCGAAGACATTGGCGGTCGACCGTTGCTGTTTCTGGGCGTGCTGCTCACACTCGTGGGCACCCAGCTCTTGGCCGTTGGCCTGCTGGGCGAGCTGCTCATTCGCATCTATCACGAACCTTCTGGGCGGCGGCAGTACTTGTTGAGGAATGAGCGCGAGATTTAAGATGGAGGGGCGATGAGAAGCCTCCGACCTGAACAGATTGTTCTTCTTAAAGAGTTGGCGATCCGCCATGGGTTCACCCACTTGGGTGTTTTCGGTTCATTCGCCCGAGGCGATGACGACGAGAGCAGCGATATCGACCTCATTGTGAGTGGAGTTGGTCATCGTGGCCTGTCTATTGGGGCATTTCAAATGGATGCTCAACAAGCCCTCAACCGCAAAGTAGACGTTGTGACACGAGCAGGGCTCCATCCAAGTATTCGCGCCCGGATACTTTCGGAAATGGTGGAGCTGAGTTGAGACCCTCTCAAGCGGGCGACGCCGTCTATCTGCAGCAGATGATCGACTGTATTGAACGAATCGAGTCCTTCTCAAAGATCTCAATTTCCACATCAGACATCACACTCATGAGGCAAGACGCAGTCTTGCGAAACCTGCACGTGCTCACCGAGTGCAGCCAACGGCTATCGGCCCACATCAAGAGTGAGGCTCCTGAGATCCCATGGAACGCGCTCGCTGGCTTTAGAAATGTTGTCGTTCACAATTACCTTTCTCTTGATGATCAGATCATTCAGCGAGTCGTGCTCGAGGAATTGCCGATACTCAGGCGACAACTTGAAACTCTGCTGTCAAGTCAAAGATCTTGAAGCGCCTCTTTAAGCCCACGCTGGGCGTGCTGCTGCTGGTTGCGCTCTTTCATTCGATTGGCTGGGCGAAGGTAGGACAGAGCCTTCTGAAGACTCAGCTCGGGTGGCTGGGCGCCGCGCTGTTTTTTGCCCTTCTGGCCAACCTGGTCTGCGTGCTTCGATGGAAGGCCATCGCAGATCGTCTCGGGCTCGCGGCGCCCTTCACCCGGCTCGGCTCTCTCTACTTTCAAGGCATCTTCGCCAACAGCATCCTGCCGGGCGGTATTGTGGGCGGCGATGTCTGGCGCAGCATGGGTCTGGCTCAGACTGCCTGCAAAGAGGCCACACCCGAGCGTCAATCGCTTGCGGCAGGGACCGTCTTTCTCGACCGTGCTGCGGGGTTCTGGGGGCTTGCGCTCATCAGCCTGCTGGCATTGGGTGCATTGGCCGCGCAGTGGCAGGCAGGCCGAGCCTCGGCCGACACCAACATGCTCTCGAATGCGACGCTTTTTGGCGCCATGGGCTACGCCCAAACCCTGGCGGCCCTGTTGGTGATGCCCTGGCTGGCGGCAGGCGTCTGCGCCCCGCTCATCAGTAAGTTCGCAGCGCAGACCGGACGCTGGCAGGGCAAGGTGGAGGTGATGCTGCAGCTGGCTCGCGCCACGCCATTGCTGGTTCGTACGCTGCCTCACTCAATGGTGAGCCAGTTGCTTACCATCGCGGCCTTTGGGTGCGGGCTTCAAGCCGCTGGCATTTCCATTGAACCAGTCACCCTGATTGCAGTCGCTGCAGGCATTTTCTTGGCAGGGGCCCTTCCTGCTGCAGTCGGGGGATTCGGGGCAAGAGAACTCGGAGCGATCGCTTTTTTAACTCCACTGGGGTACGAGGCCGGGGGTGTAATGGCAGGCTCCATCCTCTTTGGCCTGACCGCCACCATCCAGGGCCTAGGCGGACTGCTCGCCTGGCTTCAGAGCCGAAAGTCCTGATGCAGCACGATCGCAGACTGCTGGCCTTTGCCTGGTTTGCTGCACTCATCATTCTCTTTTTCCAGCTGGGCAGCGCTCCCCTCACTGACGTGGATGAAGGCGCCTTCTCCGAGGCCACCCGAGAGATGCTTGCGCGGGGGGACTTCATCTCGCCCTGGCTACTCGATGCGCCTCGCTTCGACAAGCCCGTGCTCATTCACTGGCTGCAGATGCTGGGCTTTGCGGTCTTTGGTGAGAACGCCTGGGGTGCTCGCCTGCCCAGTGCGCTGGCGGGTTTGGCCTGGATCGGCTGTATTGGGGGGTGGGCTTACCTCATAGCCCGTCGGCTGGCCCCAGAGGCGGCACTGAGTGTCTACGCCTGGGGTGTGCTGGTGGCTGCCACCTGTCTGGGCATTCCTGCCATGTCGAGGGCCGCCACCGCCGACGCACTGCTCAATGCACTCATGGCCGCGTCGCTGCTCTTTCTCTGGAAGGGCTTGAGTGTGATGAACCTGCAGGCCGGTGGACTGGCCGGCCACCTGGCTGTGAGAGAGGCCCGTGCAAGCTTTCGCTGGGCAGCCCTCTTGATTGGGTTGGGCGTGCTCACCAAGGGGCCCGTCGCCATTCTGGTGCCGGCTGCGGCGAGCTTCCTGGCAGCGCTGACCATGGGCCGCTTG
This sequence comes from Bordetella parapertussis, assembly GCA_945862985.1. GTDB lineage: Bacteria > Pseudomonadota > Gammaproteobacteria > Burkholderiales > Burkholderiaceae_A > Hahnella > Hahnella lacustris. Next base: position 28,096 of record CAMAZF010000013.1, read on the forward strand.
GGCCTCTGGCTCAGGCTCTCCTTTGACCCCTTTGCATGGTTCATCGCGGCAGCCGTCTGCCTGCCTTGGTACTGGCTTCAGTACGAGGCGCAGGGCAGCGCCTTCATCGAGGGCTTCTTTGGCCAACACAACCTGAGCCGCTTCACCGAGACCATGCATGGGTTCTCTGCGGGTCCGCTCTACTACCCGGCCTGGATGGTCATTGCCTCACTGCCCTGGCTGCCGGTGGTGCTCAAGACCCTCTGGGCAGGCGCACAGCAGCTGCGCCGCAGCGGCCCTCTGCGTGCACAAGAGGTGCACATGGCGTGGTGGGTGTTGGCCTTTGTCGTGGTGTTCTTTAGCTTCTCTGCCACCAAGCTTCCGCACTACGGCTTCTATGGCCTCTCGGGTCTGCTGGTGCTCATGGCGCTGGTGCTGGGTGGCGCAGCAGGCAGGCCCGAAGGGCTCATGCGCTGGGCATCGGGGTTCTCTGGCCTGTGCGCGCTGGGTCTGGGACTCTCGCCCCTCTGGCTGGGCGATGTGGCGATGCGCGTAGACGACCCGTACTACCGTGTCGTGCTCACGGAGGCTGCACGCCTGCTCGATGAATCGTCCTGGCCCCTGCTGCTCATTGCGCTGTTGGCCATTGATCCCATCGTGCTCGCGCTCTGGCGTCCCAAACAGGTCCCCATTCGGGAGGCCTGGGGAGCTGCGTGGGGTGCCGCACTCTGTGGCGTGGCGCTCTATGGCCTGATGGTGCCCACAGTGATGCAAGCCTTGCGCGGGCCGATTCTAGATGCCGCCCAGGTGTTGCAAAACCACAGTCAGCCCAGTGGCTCCGAAGAGGCACTGGCGCGTTCCATGACCTGGCGGCTTGCAGCACCCAGCCTTTCGTTTGCCGCGGGGCAGGTCATTCCGAAAGGAGACCCCAAGCCCGGTGCCTGGGTGGTGATGCATGCCAAAGACTTGGGCAGACTCACGCAGGAGACGGCCTGTCGAGAGGCGCACTTGGTGTGGGAGAAAACCGGGATTGCGGTGGTGGCCTGCCGCTAGGCTTGGGCCCAAAGACTGCTGATGGGTACTGCCCAGATCTGATGCCCCAAAGGGAGCGTCTCCTCACCGGCATACAGCACCATGCCACCGACAAATGCTGCCCCAACCTGTTGGGCAAATCGTCGAAGCCCTCGAAGATCGCTCTGACCAAGACTCATGGTGGCCTTCACCTCCAGGCCGATCAGACCACCTCGAGCGTCCTCCAGCACGAGGTCCACCTCGTACTGGTCGGCATCCCGGTAGTGATAAAGCCGATAAGACTCCTGAGAGGCATGAAGGTGTTTGAGTAACTCTGAGAACACGAACGCCTCCAATAGCGGGCCAAAACGCAGTCGGTTGCGCTCGAGTTCTGAAGCGGTGACCCCACACAGGACTGCCATGAGTCCAGAGTCAAGAAAATGAATCTTGGGCGTTTTGACCAATCGATTCAGCCGATTGCTAGACCAGGCCTCGACTCGTTTCAAGAGAAACATTTGTTCAAAGAGCCCCGTAAACCTGGCGGCCGTTTTCGAATCCAATCCGACCTGAGCGGCAAGCTGGCTGAAGTTGGCGATCTGCCCGGAAGTCAGCGCCAAGGCTCTTATTAAGCGGGACAAGGCGTCGATTTTGTCGACGCTTGCAAGGTCTCGGACATCTCGCTGGATGAGGGCGCCCAGGTACTGTTGCGCCCAGGCCTGTCTGCGCCGCTCTGTGATTCTCGTGAGAACCTCGGGGTAGCCGCCCTTGAGCACGCGATCCACGAGCTTAGCGTCGCCCGTCGCTGCCAACAGGGGGCGGCCTTGGTGCAAGCGATCTATCCAATTACTGGTACCTCCCTGAATTTCTGACTGACTCAGAGGGAGCAAGGTCAACGTCTCCATCCGACCCGCGAGTGAGTCTGCGACCATGGGAGCGGACATCAGGTTGGCGGATCCGGTCAGCAGAAACCGGCCAGGTCTGCGATCGTCGTCGATGCTTTTTTTGATGGCCAAAAGGAGCGCGGGGGCCCTCTGAATCTCGTCAATAGCCGCACGATCCAGGCTTCGAATCAGGCCGATAGGATCTTGCTGCGCAGCGAACCGAGTTGCATCATCGTCAAGCGTGAGGTACTTCATATTCTCGCCCGCAAGCTGCCGAACGAGCGTGGTCTTTCCTGCCTGACGCGGGCCTAACAAGAGCACAGCGGGCGTATCGGCCATGGCCTCAACGACTCTGGGCAAGAGCAAACGAGGGAAGAATGAATGCGAAAGCACGATAAAATTTTATCGTGTAATTTGGAGTCTAAGTCCGTCTATTTCGGAATATAAGGACTTGATTTGGTGCCAGAGGCGGGACTCGAACCCGCACACCCTCTCGGGCGCCGGATTTTGAGTCCGGTGCGTCTACCAATTCCACCACTCTGGCGTGGGCTGGTGCAGGGGTGGAAGTATACCGCGAGCGGCTCTGCGACCGGGCGGCTAGACCACCAACACCGATCGACAGGTCAAGCCCTGGGCAGCCAGGCGCTGAGCGCCTTGCAGAAAGCCAATCTCAAGAAGGGCCACTGCCCCCACGGCCGTGGCTCCCGTCATACGAATCAACTCACGCGTGGCCAGCAGCGTTCCGCCCGTGGCCAGTACATCGTCCACGATCAACACTCGGTCTCGGTCGTTCAACACGTCCTTGCGAATTTCCAAGTGGTCTGAGCCGTATTCCAGCTCATAGCTCACCCGGTGGGTCTCGGGGGGAAGCTTATTGGCCTTGCGAATCATCACAAAGGGCTTGCGCAGGAGGGTGGCCAAGGCCACTCCAAAGATGAACCCGCGAGACTCCACGCCCGCAATGGCGGTGTAGTCCTCTGGCGCGACCAGCGCAGCCATCTGGGTCATGGCCTCTTGGAAGGCCTCTGGATTCGCCAGGAGTGGGGAGACATCCCGGAATCCCACACCGGGCTTGGGAAAATCGGAGACCACTGGAATGTAGTTCAATAGGTTCATGACCAAGATCTTAATCCTGACGGCCTTAGCCGCTGAACTCGAGAACAAGCCTCTGCCCGTGGATGCTCCAGTGATCTTCACCGGAGTGGGCAAGGTGAACGCGGCCCTGACCACCGCAGAGGCCATTCGCACCCATCGGCCCGACTGCATCTTCAACTACGGAACCGCAGGCGGCGTCTCGGCCCGCGCCGTGGGGCTGCACGAGGTGGGTGCTGTCCTTCAACGCGACATGATGGCTGAGCCTCTCGCCCCGCGGGGACAGACCCCATTCGATGAGGCGCCGGTGCGCTTGGCGTCTGCCTGCAGCGATTCTCAGGCTCTGCTCTGTGCAACCGGTGACAGCTTTGTGTCGACCTCTGACCCCTGGCTCTTGCAGCAAGGAGTGGACCTGGTTGAGATGGAGCTCTGGGGCATTGCCATGGCCTGTCGTCAGGCGGGTGTGCCCTGGCGTGCCTGGAAGTATGTGAGCGACAACGCCAACGAGGCCTCTCACAACGACTGGGCCGAGAACGTCCACAAAGGGCGTGAGGCGTTCATCCGAGTGCTCACCTCATGACCGCCTTCACCCTCTCCGATTTCGACTTTCAACTCCCCCCTGAGCTCATTGCGCAGACTCCCGCCACAGAGCGCGCGGGGAGTCGGCTGCTCGAGGTCAGTCCAAATGGGGCCCTCACGAACCATCGGTTTTCGGACCTCCTTCATCTGCTGAGCCCAGGAGACCTCCTGGTGTTCAACAACTCAAAGGTCATCCGTGCCCGCCTGGCTGCACTCAAGCCCACTGGGGGCCAGGTGGAGCTGCTGGTCGAGCGGATCACCTCGTCCACCACAGCGACCGCGCTGATGCGTGTGAGCCGCAAGCCTGCAGCCGGCAGTGGGCTTCGGCTCTCCGATGGCAGCACCCTCTGGGTGGAGGGTCGCGACCCGATCCACGAGGACCGCTTTCTGCTGAGGTTTGAATCGCCCGTGCTCGAGGTGCTCGAGCGCCTAGGCGAGCTGCCTCTACCCCCCTACATCGAGCATGCACCGACCTCCGAGGACGACCAGCGTTACCAGACGGTCTATGCCAAGACACCCGGTAGCGTGGCCGCACCCACTGCGGGGCTGCACTTCGATGAGCCCCTGCTTGCAGCCCTGGAAGCTCGGGGCGTTGAGCTGGCCTCTGTCACGCTGCATGTGGGAAGCGGCACCTTTGCCCCCGTCAAGCACGAAGACTTGAGTCAGCATGTGATGCACTCAGAGTGGTGTGTTCTGCCCGAAGAGACGGCTGAAAAAATCGTTGCAGCCAAAGCCCGCGGAGGGAAGGTGGTGGCCGTGGGCACCACGAGCCTACGCACCCTCGAGAGCCTTCATGGCCAGGCTGGCGCGCGCGACACCAACCTCTTCATTACACCGGGTTACAGCTTCAACACGGTCGATCGCCTGGTCACGAATTTTCACCTGCCCAAGTCCACCCTCATGATGCTGGTGAGCGCCTTTGCCGGCTATGACCTGATTCGAAAGGCCTACAGCCATGCCATTGAGCATCGGTATCGGTTTTTCAGCTATGGCGACGCCATGATTCTGACTGTAAAATAGCATATGTTTAAACCTATGCTTAGGAGCGTCCCCCATGGGAAGACCCTCAACCACAGCCCTCATGGTGCAAGATCAGCCTCACGAGCGTGTCGTGAGTCTTTTTCGAAACGGCAGCAATCAGGCGGTTCGAATCCCGAGGGAGTTCGAGTTCTCTGGATCTGAGGTGGTTCTTAGAAAGGAAGGTCACCGACTGGTTCTTGAACCCATCTCGACTCCAGCATTGATTCAGGTGCTGGACTGGATCGTCTCTGAGGAGCTCAACGAGCCGGGCTTCATCATTCCCGAGGACCCTCCCCCTGAGGAAGTCTCGCTGTGAGCCAGGTGATGCTCGACACCAATATCTTCGCTTCGCTCCAGCGGGACCCCCGCGGCCCAGTTGCTCAAGCACTCTCGAAGCTGAATCAAAGCCAGCTCTGCACCAGCGTGCTCGTGGCCTCAGAAATTCGATACGGGCTGGCCAAGAATCCCTCACCTCGTATCACTCGCGCCATGGAGGCCTTGCTCGCCTCCGTGGAGATACACCCACTTGCCGCCTCAGCAAGCCAGCACTATGCCGTTCTTCGGGCCGACCTTGAGAAGAGGGGTCGACTCATCGGCAGCAACGATCTTCTCATTGCCGCACATTGTCTAGACCTCGGTGCTGCCCTAGCAACGCTCAATAAAGCCGAGTTCAAACGGGTTAAATCCCTCGCGCTCTATCCGCTCTGAACTGGGTGCGCCAAGCCTCAAAGCGGCCTGCGCCAATGGCCTCACGCATCTCCTTCATGATCTGCAGATAAAAAGCGAGGTTGTGAAGGCTCGAGAGCGCAGCACCCAGCATCTCATCGATGCGCTGCAGATGGTGCAGGTAGCTGCGGGTAAAGGGTGGACGTGAATCGCCATGGGCCTCGGGCCGGCAGACGGGGCAGCCGCAGGTGGGGTCTACAGGCAAGAGATCGTCCTTGTAGCGGGCGTTGCGAATCTTCAGGTCGCCATGGCGCGTAAAGAGCCAGCCGTTTCGGCCGTTTCGACTCGGCATCACGCAATCAAAGAGGTCTATGCCATGGGCCACGCCATCGACCAGGTCTTCAGGGGTGCCCACGCCCATCACATACCGGGGCTTGTCTTGCGGGAGCTGCGGAGCGGTGTGAGCCAGGATGCGCAGCATGTCCTCTTTGGGTTCACCCACGCTCAGGCCTCCAATCGCATAACCCTCAAAACCGATCTCCAAGAGGCCGGCGAGTGACTCGTCTCGCAAGTCCTCCATCATGCCGCCCTGAACAATGCCAAAGAGGGCATTGGGCTGTGCGGGGGGGTCTTGGTCGAAGGCCTTGCGGCTTCGGGCGGCCCAGCGCAGAGAGAGCCGCATGCTCTCAGCGGTCGCCTCTCGGGTGCTGGGATAGGGCGTGCACTCATCAAAGACCATCGCAATGTCGCTGTTGAGCACACGCTGGATGCGCATGCTCTCTTCGGGCGAGAGAAAAAGCTTGTCGCCGTTCACCGGGGACTGAAAGGCCACGCCCTCCTCGGAGATCTTTCTCAAGTCCCCCAGCGACCAGACCTGAAAGCCTCCAGAGTCGGTGAGGATGGGGCCCTGCCAGTTCATGAACCGATGCAGGCCCCCATGCGCTCCAATCACTTCGAGCCCTGGCCGCAGCCAGAGGTGGAAGGTGTTTCCCAGCACAATCCGTGCAGAGATGGCCTGCAGCATGGCGGGCGGCACGCCCTTGACCGCTCCGTAGGTGCCCACGGGCATAAAGATGGGGGTCTCCACCACACCATGGTTGAGGTGGAGTCGCCCGATCCGAGCGCGGCCGTCTTGGGCCAGGAGTTCATAGTGAGCCATGGGGCGCTACTTTATACTGTGGGGCTCTTGTCAATCCCCCTCTCGAAGGAGTTCGATTGTGCTGATTTCCCCCGCTTATGCGCAGGCCGCTGGTGCCGCTCCCGATCCCCTGATGAGCTTTCTGCCGCTCATCCTGATGTTCGTGGTGCTCTACTTCCTCATGATTCGCCCCCAAATGAAAAAGGCCAAGGAGCATCGTCAGCTCGTGGAGGGCCTGCAAAAGGGCGATGAGGTGATCACGGCTGCTGGCCTGGTGGGTCGAATCACCAAGGTCGACACCAGCTACGTCACGCTTGAGGTCTCGGGCGGCGACAAGCCCACCGAAATGGTCATGCAGCGCTCCGCCGTTCAAACCCTGTTGCCCAAGGGCACGATGAAAGACCTGCTTTGAATCGAGTCGCATGGTGGCGGCTGGCGATCATGGCGCTGGCCCTGGCCTTTGGCCTGCTCTATAGCATTCCCAATTTGTTTGGAGAGGCGCCTGCGGTGCAGGTGTCTTCGGCCAAGGCCACGGTCAAAATTCAGCCCGGCCTCGTAGAGACGGTGGAGGGGGCACTCCAAGCGGCCAACATTTCCTCCACGGCCATTGCCTTTGAGGCGAACAACTCAGGCAACACGGTGCGCGCTCGATTTGCCAACACCGATACCCAGCTGCTCGCCAAAGATGCCATTGAAAAGGCGCTCAATGCCGGGGCCGCTCCCGAGGATGCTCGTTATGTCGTGGCGCTCAACCTCATCTCGGCCTCTCCCCAGTGGCTCAGCAGCCTTGCAGCGCTGCCCATGTACCTCGGCCTCGACCTGAGAGGCGGCGTGCACTTTCTGCTCCAGGTGGACATGAAGGCTGCGCTCTCCAAGCGCTACGATTCGCTCCTCTCGGAGGCCCGCACCCTGCTGCGAGACAAACGCATTCGCCATGCCGGGATCTCTCGCGGTGCTGATCTTCTCGAGGTTCGCTTCAAGGACGAGGCTGTTCGCCAGGAGGGGCTCAAGGCCGTCACCGAGCAGTTCCCTGAAGTGGACTGGCAGCCCGCTGCAACCGGCAACGCCGATACGCCCCTCGCCTTGCGTGGAAGCCTCAAGCCCGAGGCGCAGACTCGCATTCAAGAGGTGGCGCTCAAGCAGAACATCGTCACGCTGGGTAATCGAATCAATGAGCTTGGCGTCGCGGAACCCATCGTTCAGCAGCAGGGTGCAGACCGCATCGTGGTCCAGCTGCCGGGTGTTCAAGACACGGCCAAGGCCAAAGACATTCTGGGGCGAACAGCCACCCTCGAAGTGCGCATGGTGGACGATTCCTCTGAAGCCCAGATCGCATTGGCCGAAGGACGTGTTCCCCTGGGGCTCGAGCGCTTTGAAGAGCGAGGCGGGCTTGCGCTTCTGCTGAAGAAGGAAGTGGTGTTGACGGGAGACAACCTCACCGACGCTCAGGCCGGCTTCGATTCTCAGAACCCCAACGAGCCCGCCGTGCACCTGAACCTGGACAGCAAAGGCGCCCGCATCTTCCGCGATGTCACCCGAGAGAACATTGGCAAGCGCATGGCCATTGTGCTGATCGAAAAGGGACGCGGTGAGGTGATCACCGCTCCGGTCATTCGCTCTGAAATTCCCGGCGGGCGTGTTCAGATCTCTGGCCAGATGACCACCATCGAGGCAGCCGACACGGCGCTGCTCCTGCGCGCGGGCTCCCTCGCCGCCCCCATGGAGATCATTGAAGAGCGCACCATTGGCCCCAGCCTGGGTGCAGACAACATTGCCAAAGGCTTTAACTCCACGCTCTGGGGCTTCGTGATCATTGCCCTCTTCATGGTGGCGTACTACACGCTTTTTGGCGTGTTCTCGGTGTTGGCCCTGAGCCTCAACCTGCTGCTGCTGTTTGCGCTGCTCTCCGTGCTGCAGGCCACACTCACGCTTCCAGGCATTGCGGCCATTGCGCTCACGCTCGGCATGGCCATCGACGCCAATGTGCTCATCAATGAGCGCGTACGAGAGGAGATCGCTGCCGGGGCGTCCCCCCAGACCGCCATTGCAACGGGCTACGACAAAGCCTGGGCCACCATCCTCGACTCGAACATCACCACGCTCATTGCGGGCATTGCCCTGCTGGCGTTTGGCTCGGGTCCCGTGCGCGGCTTTGCGGTGGTGCATGTGCTGGGCATTCTCACCTCCATGTTCTCGGCGGTGTTCTTTAGCCGAGGGCTGGTGAACCTCTGGTACGGCGGGCGCAAGGTGAAAACCTTGGCCGTGGGATAAAGGGAGCGCACGCCATGAACTTCTTCAAGATCAGCCGTGATATCCCGTTCATGCGGCACGCCATGCTGCTGAATGCCATCTCCTTTGCCACCTTCATTGCGGCGGTGGTCTTCATCGCCATGCGTGGCCTGGCCTTCTCCATCGAGTTCACCGGCGGGACGGTGATTGAGGTGGCCTACCCCCAGGCTGCACCCATCAATGAGGTGCGAAGCGCGGTTCAGGGCCTGGGCTATGCCGATGCCCAGGTTCAGAACTTCGGGAGTTCCCGTGAGCTGCTCATCCGTCTTCCGCTGGATGCCGAGCGCAGCAAGGCGCAGGCCGAAGAGGTCTTCAAGGCCATACAGTCCTTGGGGCCAGGTGCCGCGGAGCTACGCCGGGTGGAGTTTGTGGGGCCCCAGGTGGGCAGCGAACTGGCCGTCGATGGCCTGACCGCGCTGGTGTTTGTCATCCTGGGCATCATGATCTACCTGGCGGTGCGGTTTGAGTGGAAGTTCGCCGTCGCCGCCATCGTGGCCAACCTCCATGACGTGGTGATCATTCTTGGATTCTTTGCCGCCTTCCAGTGGGAGTTCTCGCTCTCGGTGCTCGCGGCCATCCTGGCCGTTCTGGGCTATTCGGTGAACGAGTCGGTGGTGGTGGCCGACCGCATTCGCGAGAATTTCCGACGCATGCGCAAGGCCACGGTGACCGAGGTCATCGACAATGCCATCACCCGTACCATGAGCCGCACCATCATCACCCATGGCACCACCGAGACCATGGTGCTCACCATGCTCATCTTCGGCGGCCCGGTGCTGCACTACTTTGCTCTCGCACTCACCATCGGCATCGTCTTCGGCATCTACTCGTCGATCTTCGTGATGGCCCCCATCACCATGTGGCTGGGGATTAAGCGTGAGGATCTGGTCAAGCCCCCACCCAAGCAGCAGGATGAGGTGATCGTTCCGTAGGGTAGAGAGGACCTCTACCCCACCCCTCGCCGACTCTGCAGCATGGCAACGTTCATCTCCGGGTTGAGTTCAGAGGCGTAGAACTTTTCAATCATGGCCACCGATGTGCGGGCATTTTTAGCCAGAGTCAGAAGGTCAATGCCCTGCCCATACAGCAGCCGAAAGGTAATCGCCGTGTGGCGCAGGCTGTAGAGGCTGCGGGTCTGCCCCCGCTGGCCCTGGCGCAGCCCTGAGGCCTCCAGTACCCGACGGAAGTGATGGTCCATGGCCATCATCGCGGTCTTGCGGTTCCGGACCTCAGGGTAGAACACATAGTCCATGGGGCTTGACCGTCCCCTTCGCTCGGATAAAGCGAGGAGCTGTTCATAGATGCGCACTGCAGGGCGCAGCGTGATGATGGTCTCTGTATGGCGTTTGCTTTCCGGGAGTCTCAAGCGCAGATAGGTGTGTCGCCCACGAACCACCTCCACATGCTGGTGCTGTAGATTCTTCAAGTCCGAGGGGCGCATGAAGCTGTTCACCATGAACGCAATCAGCCAACGCATCTCAACAGGGATGGGCATGTCCTTTGTGAAGAGACCTCCCTGGGTCTCGCGGTGAGTTGCAGGCTTAGGTGGGTTAGCCCCTGAGTTGGAAAGGCGACGTGCCGTTCTCCAGAGCCTGAGCAGCTCTTGAGGGGTAAACCCGCCTCGGGGGATGGATTGAGTTCGAATGGATGGAAATACCGGCAATCGATCGAGCACACCCGCGTGAAGGCCGTATTGGAGAACCTTCTTCAACACCTGAAGAATCTGCTTGATCGATGCCGCGCCTAAGCCCCTCATGGCGAGGCCGTGCGCCAGTGCCTGAATCTGGGGGGATTGAATCTGCTGTGCAGTTAGGCCCGGGAAGGCCTTGAGCAAATACCTTGCACCACGAGACTTAAAAATGTTCGCAGTCTGTTGCGAAATCTCACCGCGATCGGCCCGAAGCTGTTCCAGTGCAGCCGCCCCGCAAAGCAGCTCTGACCAAGCAGCCTCTGAACCAAGGAGCATCCTTGATTCAGACAAATGTATTGGGACGAGGAAGGGGCTAGAGGCATTGATGGGAGAGAACTGTCTCTCAGCCATCCATCTGACCAGTATCGGCCAGAAGTTGTATTGACATAAATAAAAAACCCTGCACCTCCTCTTGATGAAGAGGAGTGAGCAGGGCTATTTCAGGCATTTACGGTCTGAGACCGTTCTGGCTTAGAACTTGTGGTTAACGGCCAGGTACAGCTGGTTGGTCTCGGTGCCGTCAGCATCGGTGCTGATGTAGCCGAGGTAGCCGGTGGTGCGCTTCGAGAAAGCCTTGGAGAGCGCAACGGCCATCTTGTCGGTCTCTTTCGCAGCGGTAGAACCGTAAGCATCGGTCTCGAAGTTGCCGTACATGCCATGAACCTTCAGGCCAGCGCCGATGGGAGCCGACACGGACACGATCGTGTTGGTCACGTCGCCCTTACCGTCGGTCTCGTTGGTACCGTAGACAATGGTGGCAGCCATGGGGCCGAAGTTGTAGCGTGCGCCCATGGTGGTGGCGGTACGCTCAACGCCAGCAGCGGACTTGTCCGTGGTGGTGCCGAACTGGACATCGACCTTGGCAACCTGACCGCCAACGTGGAAGGAGGTGGTCTCGTTCACGCCGCCGTCTTTCAGAGCAGTACCAACCTGAACCGTAAAGCCGCCAATCTTGGGTGAGCTGTACTGGATGGCGTGGTTGATGTCGGAACCGATGTCGATGCCGGAGAACAGACCGATGTTGCCGATCTGGCTCATGTTGTCGACGCCTTCAGCGCCCGTGATGTCGAACTTACCCACTTTGACCGAACCGAAGGAGCCGGAGAGGCCCACTTCCGAACCACGGCCGAAAGAGGAGATGCCAGCACCAGACGCTGCGTCCATGGAAGCCTCGAGGCGGAAGAAAGCCTTCAGGCCACCGCCGAGGTCCTCAGAGCCCTTGAAACCCAGGCGGGAGGAGTTGACCACGCTGGACTGCAGCTTGGTGGTGGATGCTTTACCGTCGGTGTTCAGGATGCCAGTCTCGAGGTTACCGTAGACGGTGACTTGAGCCATGGCGGGAGCGGCGATCAGGCCAGCAACTGCGGCAGCGATCAGATGCTTTTTCATTCAATATTCTCCTAAGAGGTTTATTAGTGATTCACGCACCACACGGCAACGCCGGGGGCGTCACTTACGACGTGGTGAAGGTGAGTATGCATGCCTTCAGAGAAGATTGTTTGAGCCGAATCAGTTTCGATGACATGTAAAGGGCGGTTTGTTGTGTTCACGCAACAGCCCACAGGGCTTGCGCAGTTTCGGCTGGATGGCGCATAATCGCAAGCTTTCCTCCAAAGGTTGGAGGAAAGACAACCACAAGGGCTGGGCCAAAAACCCAGGAAAAGGAACTACTGTGAAAACCTTCGTCGCAAAGCCACTCGAAGTGGTGCACGACTGGGTGGTCGTTGATGCCACCGATCTCGTGCTCGGCCGTCTGGCCTCTGAAATTGCACACCGCCTGCGCGGTAAGCACAAGCCTGAGTTTACCCCCCACGTCGACACGGGCGACTACGTCGTGGTCGTCAACGCCGACAAGATCCGCGTGACCGGCAGCAAAGAAACGGACAAGAAGTATTTCCGTCACTCTGGCTACCCCGGCGGAATCTACGAGACCACCTTCGGAAAGATGCAGGCCAAGTTTCCCGGCCGTGCACTCGAGATCGCGGTCAAGGGCATGCTGCCCAAGGGCCCTCTGGGCTACGCCATGATCAAGAAGCTCAAGGTCTACGCGGGTGACAGCCATCCGCACTCGGCCCAGCAGCCCACCCAGATCACCATCAAATAACCGACAGCAAAGGACAATCACATGGTCGGCGAATACAACTACGGAACGGGACGGCGCAAGAGCTCTGTGGCCCGTGTCTTCATCAAGTCGGGTTCAGGCAATTTTGTGGTGAACGGCAAGCCCCTCGACGAATACTTTGCACGCGAAACGGGCCGCATGATGGTCCGCCAGCCGCTCAACCTGACCAACCACCTTGGCACCTTCGACATCATGGTCAACGTGCACGGTGGCGGTGAGACCGGACAGGCCGGCGCCGTGCGCCATGGCCTCACCCGCGCCCTCATCGACTATGACGAAACCCTTAAGCCCATGCTCTCCAAAGCGGGTCTGGTCACGCGTGATGCCCGTGAGGTCGAGCGTAAGAAGGTCGGTCTGCACAAAGCCCGTAAGCGCAAGCAGTTCTCCAAGCGTTAATTCAACGCTGCGCAACAAAAACCCCAGTGCCTCGGCCTGGGGTTTTTTGTTTCTGGCGAGCTGCTGCCTAGACCGTGAGGCCCGCGCCCTCGTCGCAGCCCAGGTGCAGGTTCATGTTTTGAACCGCCGCGCCGCTGGCGCCCTTGCCCAGATTGTCCAGGCAGGCCATCAGAATGGCCTGGGTGGGGCTGGCAAAGACAAAGAGCTCGACCCGATTGGTGTCATTGCAGCGCTGACTGTCAAAGAACCCATGCGCGAGCACCTCCGGATCACTCTGGGGCATGACACGGATAAAGGCCTCGCCCGAATAGCGCTCACTCAGGCAGGCGTGAAGTGCTTCGCCGGAGCTCCCGGATTTGAGTGCGGTCATGGGCAAGGGAATACTCACAGTCAGCCCCTTGTAAAAAGGACCCACGATGGGCATGAAGATGGGAGTGGCCTGAAGCCGGCTGTGCATGGTCATTTCAGGCAGGTGTTTGTGCGAGAGGCCCAAGGCATAGGGCCTTGGCGCCAGCAGCTCTGCATCACCGCCTGCCTCGTATTGCTCAATCATCTTCTTGCCCCCGCCAGAGTAGCCGGTGATGGAGGTGGCGCTGAGCGCCTGGGCTGGAGAGATCAGGCCCGCATCCACCAGTGGACGCATGAGCAGAATGAAGGCGGTGGCATGGCAGCCAGGGTTCGCAATTCGCTTGTTCCTCCGGATGGACTCACGCTGGTTGGGCGCCAGTTCAGGAAGCCCAAAGGCCCAGCTGGGATCGGTGCGAAAGGCGGTGCTGGCATCAATCAGGCAGGTGTTGGGGTTGGTCACCATCTCGGCCGCCTCTTTTGAGGCGGCATCGGGCAGACACAGAAACGCCAGGTCCGAGGCGTTCAGGAGGCGAGCGCGCTCAGCGGGGTCCTTTCGCTTGTCGGGATCGATCTTCAGCACCTCAATGTCTTGACGCTCCGACAAGACTTCATGGATCCGCAGACCGGTGGTGCCTTCTTGACCGTCCACATACACCAGGTGTTTCCGACTCATGTCCCGCCTTTCCATAGACTTATTGACGCCGTGGAGCATACCCGAGCGTAGAATAAGCCAATCCTCAGTAATTCAGTCAGGAATGACCATGACCGCAACCGTACACACCGAGAACCTCCAGGCCCCTCCTGTGGGCATGCCAGACCCGCTTGTTTTTACAGATGCTGCTGCCAGCAAAGTAAAGACCCTGATCGATGAAGAAGGCAATCCCGATCTCAAGCTGCGCGTGTTTGTGCAGGGAGGGGGCTGCTCTGGCTTTCAGTATGGCTTCACCTTCGACGAAGACGTCAACGAGGATGACACCACGCTCGACAAGGCCGGCGTGAAGCTGCTGATCGACAGCATGAGCCTTCAGTACCTCATGGGTGCCGAGATCGACTACAAAGACGACCTCGAGGGCGCCCAGTTTGTGATCAAGAACCCCAACGCTACCACCACCTGCGGCTGCGGCTCGAGCTTCTCCGTCTAGGTTTATTCCACCGCTTTGAGCATGTCCTCGACCACCTTCTTCGCATCGCCAAAGACCATCATGGTCTTGTCCATGTAAAAGAGATCGTTGTCGAGGCCCGCATAGCCTGAGGCCATCGAGCGTTTGTTTACGATCACGGTGGCGGCCTTGTAGGCCTCGAGGATGGGCATGCCAAAGATGGGGCTGCCAGGGGTGCGAGCCGCGGGGTTCACCACGTCGTTGGCGCCCAGCACCAACACCACATCGGTCTGCCCAAACTCAGCATTGATGTCTTCCATCTCGAAGACCTGGTCGTAAGGAACCTCTGCTTCAGCCAACAAGACGTTCATGTGGCCCGGCATGCGACCAGCCACGGGGTGAATGGCGTACTTCACAGAGATGCCCTTGGCGTGGAGTTTCTCGGTGAGCTCCTTAAGCGCGTGCTGCGCGCGTGCGACGGCGAGGCCATAGCCCGGCACGATGATGACCGAGTCTGCATTGCTCATGAGGAATGCGGCATCGTCGGGAGAACCGCTCTTCACGGGGCGCTGTGCTCCCCCTGCCGCAGCGGCCGCTCCACCGGCTTCTCCGCCAAAGCCACCCAGAATGACATTGAAGAAGCTGCGGTTCATGGCCTTACACATGATGTAGCTCAGGATGGCGCCCGAAGAACCCACGAGTGATCCCGCAATGATCAGCATGCTGTTGCCCAGCGAGAACCCAATGCCAGCCGCCGCCCAGCCCGAATAGCTATTGAGCATGCTCACCACCACGGGCATGTCTGCACCGCCAATGGGAATGATGATGAGCACACCCAGCACAAAAGAGAGTGCCAGCATGAGGAAGAAGGCTTCCCAGCTCTCGGTGAACATAAAGACCAGACCCAGGCCAACGGTCGCGAGACCGAGCACCAGGTTGAGCATGTGCTGCCCCGAGAACACCACGGGCGCGCCCTGAAAGAGCCGGAACTTGTACTTGCCCGAGAGCTTTCCGAAGGCGATAACCGAGCCGCTGAAGGTGATGGCACCGATGGCTGCCCCCAGGAAGAGCTCCAGCCGATTGCCCACGGGAATGGGCTCACCCTTCTGAGTGATGTTCAGAGCGTAGGGCTCTGCCACGGCGGCTACGGCAATGAACACGGCGGCCAGGCCAATCATGCTGTGCATAAAGGCGACCAGCTCGGGCATCTTGGTCATCTCGACGCGCTTGGCCATGGTGGCGCCAATCACACCGCCCACCGCGAGTCCCACAGCCACCAGCACCAGGCCTTGCCCCAGATTGGCCCCCTCAAGGCTCTGCGCCATGGTGCCAATCAGGCCGACCGTGGTGAACACGGCAATGGCCATTCCGGTCATGCCAAAGACATTGCCCTTGATCGAGGTGGTGGGATGCGAGAGCCCCTTGAGGGCCTGAATGAAACAGACCGACGCAACCAGGTAGAGCAGGGTGACGGTATTGAGAGAGAGGCTCAACATTTATGCACCCTCCTTCGCACTGGTCTTCTTCTCTTTCTTCTTGAACATCTCCAGCATGCGCTTGGTGACCAAGAAGCCGCCGAAGACATTCACTGCGGCCAGTGCAACTGCCAGCACGCCCATGGTCTGCCCCAGAGGGGTCTCGGTGAGTGCAGCGGCTAGCATGGCGCCCACAATCACGATGGCCGAGATGGCATTGGTGACGGCCATGAGCGGGGTGTGCAGTGCAGGGGTTACATTCCAGACCACGTGGTAGCCCACATAGATGGCCAGCACAAAAATAATGAGGTTGGTGAGGGTGGGGTTGATCACGTCCATTTTCGATCCTTATGCGGGTCGGGTGACCTGACCATCGCGGGCCACCAGTGTGGCCGCCACAATGTCGTCATCCATGGGAACCTGAAGTGCGCCCTCTTTGGTGAGGATGAGCTTCAGAAAGTCCAGAAGGTTGCGCGCGTAGAGCGCCGAGGCATCGGTGGGCACCAGCGCAGCCAGGTTGGGCTGCCCCACAATGATGACGCCGTTTGGTGTGGTGACCGTCTCGTTCACACGAGACAGCGGGCAGTTGCCGCCTTGCTCCACGGCCATGTCCACAATCACGGCACCCGGCTTCATGCTGGCCACCATCTCTTCGGTGATGAGGGTGGGCGCCTTGCGGCCGGGGATTAACGCGGTGGAGATGACGATGTCGGCCTGGGCAATGCGCTTGGCCACTTCTGCAGCCTGCCGTTTCATCCAGGCCTCGGGCATGGGGCGCGCGTAGCCACCCACGCCCTGAGCAATCTCACGCTCTTCGTCTGTCTCAAACGGCACGTCAATGAACTTGGCGCCAAGGGACTCGATCTGCTCTTTGACTGCAGGGCGAACGTCGCTGGCCTCGACCACGGCGCCCAGGCGCTTGGCCGTGGCAATGGCCTGAAGTCCTGCCACACCTGCGCCGAGAATCACGCAGCGCGCAGCCTTGATGGTGCCCGCTGCCGTCATGAGCATGGGGAAGATGCGCGGGTAGGCATTCGCCGCCAGCATGACGGCCTTGTAGCCTGCCAGGTTGGCTTGGCTGGAGAGCACATCGAGCGACTGCGCACGGGTGGTGCGTGGCGCCGCTTCCATGGCAAAGGCTGTGAGGCCTGCCTGGGCCAGCTTCTCGAGCCCAGCGCGGTCGAAGGGGCTGAGCATGCCGACCAGTGCTGCACCCTTGGACATCTGGCTCAGCTCGGTGTCAGAGGGGAACCGAACCTTGAGCACCAATTCGCAGCCCAACGCCTGGTCTTGACTGCCGATCTGGGCACCCGCAGCCTCATAGACTGCGTTGTGGAAATTCGCGGCATGGCCTGCGTGATCGGCCACCACCATGGTGTGCCCCTGGCTGACGAGCTTCTTGACGGTCTCTGGTGTGGCCGCAACTCGAGTCTCGCCGGGCAGGGTTTCTTTGGGAATGCCAATGCGCATTCGTGTCTCCCCGGTTATGCGCCGATTTTCATCGGCTATGTTGGATAGACTCAATGGTATATGAGCGCGCGTAAAACAGTGGTGGTTGGGCTGTCCGGGGGGGTGGACTCCGCGGTCAGCGCCTGGCTTTTAAAAGAGCAGGGCTATGAGGTCATTGGCATCTTCATGAAGAACTGGGAAGACGACGATGACAGCGAGTACTGCTCAAGCCGTCAGGACTTCCTCGATGCGGCGGCGGTGGCAGATGTCATTGGCATTGAGCTGCAGGCCGTGAACTTCGCAGCCGAGTACAAAGACCGTGTCTTTGCCGAGTTCCTGCGAGAGTATGAGGCGGGCCGCACGCCCAACCCGGATGTGCTGTGCAATGCCGAGATTAAATTCAAAGCCTTTCTGGATCATGCGGTGGCACAAGGCGCCGATCTGATTGCCACTGGGCATTACGCCCGGGTGCGGAGAGCAGCCGATGGCCGGGTGCAGCTGCTGCGGGGTCTGGATGAGACCAAGGACCAGAGCTACTTTCTGCACCGCCTGAGCCAGTCTCAGATCGATCGAGTGCTCTTTCCAGTGGGTGAGCTGCGCAAGACGCAGGTGCGTGAGATTGCGGATCGTTTGGCTCTGCCCAACGCGAAGAAGAAAGACAGTACGGGCATTTGCTTCATTGGGGAGCGGCCGTTTCGGGAGTTCCTCAATCGCTACCTGGCGTCTAAGCCTGGGGCTATTCAGACAGAGGACGGATGGACAATCGGCACCCATCAAGGCTTGTCCTTCTACACCCTCGGTCAGCGCAAGGGACTGGGCATTGGGGGGGTCCGCAAGAAAGGCTTTCAGAGCCAGGAGGGCGCCGGCTGGTTTGTGATTCGCAAGGATCTCGCCAGGAACGTGCTGGTGGTCGCCCAAGACCATGACCACCCTTGGCTGCTCTCAGATGGGGTAGAGACCACAGACAGTTGTTGGGTGTCCGGGGCCCCCCCAGTGAGCGAGCGCCCACTTGGAATCAAGACGCGCTACCGGCAGCCCGATGGCCCAGGCGTCTTCACAGACATCACTCCGGAAGGGGGATTTAGGCTGGACTTCTCAGCGCCCCAATGGGCGGTCACCCCAGGGCAGAGTGTGGTGGTCTACGACGCCGAGGTCTGCCTCGGCGGCGGCATCATTAAGCAGGCTTGGTCGACGAGAACGAAGGACGCTCCATGAGCGTGTTGTAGTAGCTCAGCAACGCGGGGTAGGTCTGCTTCCACGTGTTCTCAGGAAAACGCAGCTCCAGGTAGCCCAGGGCTACGCCACAGGCCACATCTGCCACAGTGAAGCCTTTGTGGTTCATCCAGTGGTGGGTACCCAGGGTTTCATTCATGGCTGCCAAGGCGCGGTCCACTTTCTGAGCCTGGCGCTGTATCCAGACCTGACTGGTGGCCTCGCCCGGGTGAAACCGTGGCTCGAGCAGCATGCCCACAGCGGCGTCGCAGAGGCCATCGGCCAGCGCCTCAAGCGTGCGCACATGGGCGCGGTCTTTGTTGCCGTCGGGGATCAGTCGCTGTGTGGGAGCGCGTGCATCGAGATATTCCACAATGACGCGGGAGTCATAAATGACCTCGTCGTCCATGAGCAGCACGGGAATCTTGCCTAGAGGGTTGAGCTGACCAATGGTGGTGTCGGCAGACCAGACATCTTGAGGCACCCATTCAAAGTCGAGCTTCTTCTCGATGGCCACAATGCGCACCTTGCGGGCGTAGGGACTGGTCGCAGATCCAAGCAGTTTCATGGGCATGCACTCATCAATTTTGGGTTCACGGAGTATACAGACTCACTCGCATGCTCGAACACCGCGCGTGTAACATTTGGACATGATCAGTCTGCACGCACTCTCTCCTTTAGATGGCCGCTACGCCAAGCGGCTGGATCCCCTCCGACCTTTCCTCTCCGAGGCTGGCTTTATGAAGCATCGAGTCGAGGTAGAGGTGGCTTGGCTGTTGGCGCTCTCGGACCTCGGCCTCAAGGAATTGCCCGCCTTTTCAACGGAGTCCAGAGCCACGGCCAGAGGGTGGGTGGACGCCTTTGGCGAGTCGGATGCAGAGCGCATCAAGGCCATCGAGGCGGTGACCAATCACGATGTGAAGGCTGTGGAGTATTTCCTGAAGGAGAAGGCGCAGGCCAGTGGTGATCAGGCGCTGATCGCCGCCGCAGAATTCATTCACTTTGCCTGTACCTCGGAAGACATCAACAACACCTCGCACGGGCTCATGCTGAGCCGTGCCCGCAGTCAGGTGATGTTGCCGGCCATGCAGGCCCTGGTGGATGCAATGGCCTTGCTCATCGAACGCACCGCAGATCAGCCCATGCTCTCGCGCACCCATGGCCAGACCGCCTCGCCCACCACCCTGGGCAAAGAAGTGGCCAATGTGAGGGCACGGCTTCGAGCTGCCCGCGATGCACTGGCTCAGGTTCAGCCGCTGGCCAAGATGAATGGTGCGGTCGGCAATTACAACGCCCACCTGTCCGCAGCCCCTCAGGTGGACTGGCCGGCCTTTTCCAGGTCGGTGGTCGAGGGCCTGGGCCTGCAGTTCAACCCAATGACCATCCAGATTGAGCCCCACGACTGGATGGCTGCTTACTTCGATGCATTGGCGCGCTTCAACACCATCCTGCTCGACTTCTGTCGAGATGTCTGGGGTTATGTGTCGCAGGGCTACTTCAAGCAGAAACTCAAGGAAGGGGAGGTCGGGTCCTCGACCATGCCGCACAAGGTCAACCCCATCGACTTTGAAAATGCTGAGGGCAACCTCGGCGTGGCCAATGCGCTCTTGCGACACCTGGCCGATAAACTTCCGGTGAGCCGGTGGCAGCGGGACCTCACCGACAGCACGGTGTTGCGCACCCTGGGCGTTGCCTTGGGGCACAGCCTGCTGGCCTTTGATTCCTGTCTCAAGGGCATGGGCAAGCTGGAGGTCAATCCAGCGCGTCTCCATGAAGATCTCGACCATGCCTGGGAGGTGTTGGCAGAGCCCATTCAGACGGTCATGCGTCTGCGTGGGCTTCCTCAGCCCTACGAGCAGCTCAAGGCACTGACCCGAGGCCAAGGCATGACCGAGGCCAGCATGAGAGGCTTTATTGACGGCTTGGCCCTGGAGCCCGAGGAGAAGGCGAGGCTGATGACCATGACGCCCCAGAGTTATGTGGGCCATGCAGCGAAGCTGGCCCGTGAAGAGCTGGCTCAGGCTTAGGTTTTTTCTAACCCTCTGCCTGCTGGGGGCGCAGGCCCCTGTTCGGGCAGACGAGCTCGTCCTCCCCCAGCCCATCATTCTGAGCGCCGAGGCTCAGGCCTGGCTGCTCTCACCTCCCACACCCAAAGGCGTGGTGCTGATGCTGCACGGCTGCGGCGGGATGCTCACGAGCGCTGGCCGTCCCATTGCCCGTTTTCGAGATTATGTGCCCCGCGTCTTGGCCCGAGGGTATGCCGTGATGCTGGTCGATTCATTCACGCTCCGAGGGCGGCGCGAGATCTGCACGCAGGCCATTCGAGACCGTTGGATCAAGGTGAGGCACCGAGCAGAGGATGTGCAAAAGGCCCTCGATTGGCTCGCTGATGCCTCAGAGACAAAGGGTCTCGGCGTGACCTTGTTGGGCTGGAGTAATGGCGGCAGTACCCTGCTCGAGGCGCTGCAGGTCTTGGGTCCTCGAAAGAATCTGACGCGGGCGGTCGCTTTTTATCCGGGCTGCGAGCAGGCCATGCGCAACCAGTATGTCGCGCCTGTCCCTCTGCTGCTCATGACTGGTCGTGAGGACGATTGGACGCCCGCGGCGCCCTGTCGTGATTGGTCTGCTCTTCATGCCGACCGAGTGACCTATGTGGAATACGAAGGTGCGTATCACGGCTTTGACAGCGTCTCCCCCGTGCGCGTGCGCAGGGACGTTCCTGGCGGAGTGAACCCGGGTCAGGGGGTGACTGTGGGCGCACACCCAGGCGCTCGCGAGGACTCGCAGGTGCGGCTGTTTGCGTTTCTGGGGGAGTAGGGGGCGTCGGGCCAGCGGGTAAACCCGGGGGCAGTAACCCCTGTAGAGAAATGGATTTGGACGTTACTTCGCCTACGTCGCGCTCAGTGCGCTTAGACTCATTTGGCTACATGTAACGAATATGACACAACCACTTAGGAGAGAACACGCATGAAAAAAACCCTCATTGCACTGGCGGTGGCTGGATTCACAGCCGCCCCGGCCATGGCCCAGGTCACGATGTACGGAAACCTGGAGACTGGCATTTTAAACACCGACACGGATGGCAAGGCATCGACGACGAAGCTTGATTCCAACATCGTGAACTCGTCGCGGCTGGGTTTCCGGGGTACTGAAGACATGGGCGGCGGCTTAAAGGCCTTCTTCCGTCTGGAGACCTCGATGGATGCTGAGGCAGGCAAGGGAATCGATTCTTTCAACCGCGGTTCTGAGGTGGGCCTTTCGGGTTCGTTTGGTGCCGTGAAGGTCGGCAAGTTCGACATCACTGGCGCAGAAGGCATTGACTCTGCAGTCAGTCTGATTGGAAACATTGGTAATGCATCGGGGATTGATATTGGCTCGGACATCAACCATGCGGTTCAGTACAAGTCCCCGAAGATCGGTGGATTTGAAGTGCACCTTGGTACTGCGCTGAAAGATGGCGGCGTGAACGAGACTACATCCGTCTTTGTGGGCGGAAACATCGCGAAGGTCAAAGTTGGCTTTGGCAGCACGACAGACAAGGACAGCAACGGTGTGGAGCGAACGGCCACCACCATGGGCGCGCAGTATGACTTCGGTCCCTTGGCTGCTTCGGTCTATTACGGCATGCGTGAGACGGATGGTGCCGGTGATGTGACCAACACGATCTTCACCGCAAGAGCACCACTTGGTGGTGGGCTGACAGTCCACGGCATGTTTGGAAACTTTGAAACCGAGGCTTTTGGAACGAAGGCCGCTTCAGAGACGGACAAAATGGCTCTGGCGCTCTCAAAGGCGTTCTCTAAGCGAACCACGGGATACCTGGGCTACGTCTCTTCCGATAAAGACGGCACGGAGACGAACCAGCTTTATCTGGCTGTGAACCACAAGTTTTAAGCCGATCTGATTGAACTGCCCGGCGAGCGACTCGCCGGGCTTTTTTTGCACGGCCGAATGGCTCGTCGGATTTCATTCAACCTCTTAGGAGAATATTGAATGAAAAAGCATCTGATCGCTGCCGCTGTTGCTGGCCTGATCGCCGCTCCTGCCATGGCTCAAGTCACCGTCTACGGTAACCTCGAGACCGGCATCCTGAACGAAGACACCGATGGCAAAGCTTCCGTAACGAAACTGGCCTCTTCCGTTGTGAACTCCTCCCGCCTGGGCTTCCAGGGCTCTGAGGACCTCGGCGGTGGCCTGAAGGCCTTCTTCCGCCTCGAGGCTTCCATGGACGCTTCCACCGGCGCAGGCATCTCCTCTTTCGGCCGTGGTTCGGAAGTGGGCCTCTCCGGCTCCTTCGGTTCCGTTAAAGTTGGTAAGTTCGACATCACCAACGCTGAAGGCGTCGACAACATGAGCCAGATCGGCAACATCGGTCTGTTCTCCGGCATCGACATCGGTTCCGACATCAACCACGCCATCCAGTACAAGTCCCCCAAGATCGGCGGCTTTGAAGTCCAGATCGGTACTGCTCTGAAAGACGGCGGCGTGAACGAGACCACCTCCTTCTACGTTGGCGGCCAGGTTGCCAAGGTTGATGTCCAGTTCGGCACCACCACGGACAAGTCCGCTGCAGGCGTTGAGCGCACCGCCACCACCATGGGCGCACGCTACAACTTCGGCCCCATGGCTGCCACCATTGTCTACGGCACCAACGAGACCGACGGTAAGGGCGACCTGACCAACACGATCGTGTCCGTGTCGGCTCCCATCGGTGCTGGCCTGAAGGTTCATGGCATGTACGGCAACTTTGAGACCGATGCTTATGGTTCCGCCAAGGCTTCCGAGACCGACAAGATGGCCGTTGCGCTCTCCAAGGCTTTCTCGAAGCGCACCACCGGCTACCTCGGCTACGTCTCGATCGACAAAGACGGCACCGAGACCAACCAGCTGTACCTGGCCGTTAACCACAAGTTCTAATCATCGGCAGCCGAGAGGCTGTTGTTTGATTCGGCACAGAAGACCCCCGCCCCGTGCGGGGGTTTTTCTTTTTAGAATGCCCTCATGACGTCACCTCACGCTCAAGTCTCTGCAGAAGTTCTGCGCGCTCACTTTCCCGCCATCCTCGACTTTCTGAGAGCAGGCCTTGCTGATCAGGATCAGGTCTTCCGGTTCGCGCCCGGACTGCTGCCTGAGAATGCCCTCTTTTCGCTGGATCGACTGGAGGCGCTGCTGGCCAATCCCCTCTTGAGCCCTGAGTGGCTTCAAGTGAGCCTTCGGGGCCAGGTTGTGCCCATTGCAGATGATCAGATGTGGAAGACCGTCCAGAAGAAGCGGCTGCAGTTCATTGACAAGCGGCGTCTGGTTCAGGCCCTGGAGCAGGGTGCCTCGGTGGTGTTGGAGGGGCTGGACCTCCAAGACCAGATGATCAACGCCTTGGTGCGGGAGATCGATCAGCTCATGCCCTGCGTGCTGAGCAACTGCGAGGCTTTTTTCTCACGCCAGAGCAATGAAGCCTACGGGGGACATCGCGACAGCGACGATGTGTTGGTGATTCAGGTCTCTGGCCAGAAGCGCTGGCGAGTGCATCAGCCCCAGCGCAGGCGGTATCAGGGTAATTCACCGCTTACAGAGCAGCAGATGGGCCCGCTACTCAAGGAGTTCGTGATGAACCCGGGTGACGCGTTGTATGTTCGGGCTGGGGTGCCGCATCGTTGCACCACGCCCGGCTCCCACAGCCTGCACCTCTCCTTCGACCTCTGCGACCGAACCCCCAATATTGAGCAGATCTCGGCCGCCGGCATTTCCGTCTACAACCAAGGGGCCGCAGACTGTCACGCCAGTCCGGAGGACGTGGTCGCGCGGTATGTGGAGTTGGTCACAGATCCCTCATTCGTTCGCGAGCTGGGCGAAGCCCGGGCGAACATTCGGCGCGAAGCCATCGCCTTTCGCGATCGAATCCATGCCGCGGGTCTGCGCCCGCGGCTCAAGCCTTAAGACGGAGTAGCGAAGCTAGCGGGTGGCAGCCTTCAAGAGCGGCATGATGTTGGGTGCTTGAGCGAGTCCAAGCGCCGCATTCCACGCGGCTTCGGCCTTGTGTTGACCGATTTCTGCCGCGGCCTGATCCATGAACTTCGCCTTGAGCTGCTCTGCAGACATGGGCCGCTCGAGGCTGCCAATGGCATGTTCCACAAAGACGTGGAAGCTGCGCCCATCGTTGGTCTGAATGGTGACATCTGCAGAGGCTTCGCTGATGCTGTCATCCACGACGGCCGTGATCTTGTCGCGCAGGGTGACGACACGAGCATCCTGAACACAGGCGTCTGAATACTCATGCTCCCCCGCACGGCCATGAATGATGCCGGCAGCGCAGGAGTGGTAGACGCTGAACTTGCCCTCCAGGCCCAGCTGGGGGGTCTTCTTTCCGGTGAGTTCGAGCACCAGGGAATGCACCTTGAGCGTGATCGCGCGGATGTCCTCTGCCTGGAGCTGGTGTGCGTTCCGAAGCTGCACGCAGCCATCGATGCTGGGATGGATCACGATGCCGCAGGCGAACGGCTTGTAGGTATTGAGTGCTGCTTCCCAGCGCGAGCCCAGCCCCTCGGTGATCTCGCTCCAGTCGTGTTTGTCGGAGATGGCTTGAACCAGCCCACGCGGAGCCTCGAGCGCACGCTTCGAGGCGGTAAATCCCTTCTGCGCGAGAAGGGCGGACATGAGCCCGTTCTTGGCAGCTGCGCCCGGATGAAAGGGTTTGGTCATACTCCCAAACTGCTCCCGCAGACCAACCGGCTGAGACGCTGCAATGCCCAGTGCCATCTGGGCTTGATCAACCGAGAGGCCGAGCAGCCGCGAGCAGGCGGCAGCGGAGCCCACCATGCCTGTGGTGCCCGTGATGTGCCAGCCGCGATCGTAATGGTGAGGGTAGATACAGTTGCCCACACGGCAGCTCACTTCCACCCCAATCACCAAGGCGTCGAGGACTTGGCGGCCGGTACTGCCCAGCTTCTCTGCCAGCGGCAACAGAGCGGAAGCAATGGGTCCAGCAGGGTGGATGATGGTCTTGAGATGGGTGTCGTCGAAGTCGAATGTATGCGAGGAGATGCCGTTGATCAGGGCCGCGTTGGCCATGTCCACACGCTCGGCACGACCCATCAGGGCCGCCTGCGGGGGAGACTCCAACACCTGGGCGGCAGACAATGCAGCCTGGACGCTGTCATGGCTTGAGGCGCCAATGGCGCAGCCCAGCCAGTTTGCGAGCGTTCGGTGCGCCTGATCCTCAACCTCCTGATCCCAGCCCTTTGAGGGGTGCTGAATGGCGAACTCGGCCAGCAAGCGCGTGATGGGGGGGGCGTGGTGGTCTGCCTGAACTTTGGTGTTGAGTGCCATTAGGTCTTACTCCAAGTGGTTGGGCCTAGAAAAGCAAAAACCCCCACCTGAGATTCAGGTGAGGGTTCTTAGGGGGTGCCTGACGGTGCCCTACTTTCACGAGCGAAAGCTCACTATCATCGGCGCAAAGTCGTTTCACGGTCCTGTTCGGGATGGGAAGGGGTGGTTCCAACTCGCTATGGCCATCAGGCATAACTTGTAAACAATATCGATCTTCGCTGTTGCTGGAGACGAATCCAGCAACACAGTTAGGAATTCTTTGAAACACGTACATCTATAGACTGACTGTTATGTCAGTCGACCAAGTATGGCGTTGACTCATCAACAAAGTTATAGAGTCAAGCCTCACGGGCAATTAGTACTGGTTAGCTTCACGCATTACTGCGCTTCCACACCCAGCCTATCAACGTCCTGGTCTTGAACGACCCTTTAGGGGGCTCGAGGCCCCGGGAAGTCTTATCTTGGGACGAGTTTCCCGCTTAGATGCCTTCAGCGGTTATCTCTTCCGTACTTAGCTACCCTGCGATGCCACTGGCGTGACAACAGGTACACCAGAGGTACGTCCACTCCGGTCCTCTCGTACTAGGAGCAGGCTCCCTCAAACTTCCAACGCCCACAGCAGATAGGGACCAAACTGTCTCACGACGTTTTGAACCCAGCTCACGTACCTCTTTAAATGGCGAACAGCCATACCCTTGGGACCGGCTACAGCCCCAGGATGAGATGAGCCGACATCGAGGTGCCAAACACCGCCGTCGATATGAACTCTTGGGCGGTATCAGCCTGTTATCCCCAGAGTAC
>CAMAZF010000014.1 GCA_945862985.1 Bordetella parapertussis
GCGATGAACGGGATCGGTATTCTCGCTGCCGGCATCATCTTGGCCTTCATGATCTTGCCCTTTATCGCAGCAGTGATGCGAGACGTGTTTGAGATCGTGCCCCCCATCCTTCGTGAGTCGGCGTTCGGAGTGGGCTGCACGACCTGGGAAGTGGTTCGTCATGTGGTGCTGCCTTACACATCCACAGGTGTGATTGGCGGCATCATGCTGGGATTGGGTCGCGCACTCGGTGAGACCATGGCGGTCACCTTTGTGATCGGAAACTCTCAGCGGCTACTGACCTCCCTTTTTGCACCGGGCACATCGATCGCCTCCACCCTCGCCAACGAGTTTGCAGAGGCCGGAGACTTCCACCTCTCCACCCTCTACGCACTGGGCTTCCTGCTCTTCGTGATCACGTTCTTCGTACTCGCTGGCGCCAAGATCCTGATTCTGCGCACCGAGCGGTCCAAGGGCAGCAAGACTTAATCGCATTCAGAGGACTCGTTATGGATCAGAACCTTTATCGCCGTCGCAAGCTGGTCAATCAGGTCGGGCTCACGCTCTCGATGGCTGCAATGGCCCTTGGCCTGTTCGTGCTGCTCTGGATTCTCTTTATTCTTTTCTCGAATGGCTTTGCTGCCCTTGACTGGGCCATGTTTACCCAGTCAACCCCGGCGCCTGGTACTGAGGGAGGAGGGTTGGCGAACGCGATTGTCGGAAGCCTCATGATGGTGTTTGTGACTGCACTGGTCAGCACGCCCATCGGGATCTTTGCTGGCGTCTACCTGGCCGAGTTTGGCGATAACAATAAGGTGGCTGAGGTCACACGCTTCGTGACCGACATCATGCTCTCGGCTCCCTCGATCGTGCTGGGTCTCTTCGTTTACGCGATTCTGGTGGCCCAGGTGAAGCACTTCTCGGGCTGGGCCGGCAGCTTGGCACTCGCGCTGATTGCCATCCCGGTGGTGTTGCGCACCACAGAGAACATGCTGCGTCTGGTGCCTGGAAGCCTTCGTGAGGCCGCATTTGCCTTGGGAGCTCCCCGCTGGAAAGTGGCGACCTTCGTGACCTTACGCGCGGCCAAGGCGGGTGTCATGACCGGATTGCTGCTCGCGCTGGCTCGAATCAGTGGTGAGACCGCGCCCCTGTTGTTCACTGCACTGAACAATCAGTTCTTCTCGATGGACATGAACAAGCCCATGGCCAACCTGCCTGTGGTGATCTTCCAGTTCGCAATGTCCCCCTATGACAACTGGATTCGTCTCGCATGGGGCGGCGCGTTGCTTATCACGCTGACTGTGTTGG
Source organism: Bordetella parapertussis (assembly GCA_945862985.1). GTDB lineage: Bacteria > Pseudomonadota > Gammaproteobacteria > Burkholderiales > Burkholderiaceae_A > Hahnella > Hahnella lacustris. Next base: position 1,288 of record CAMAZF010000014.1, read on the forward strand.
TGTTGAACATCGTAGCCCGCGTGGTATTCCGTGAAAAAGTACAGGCTTAACTCCAAGGACCCTTCCAAATGACGTCAAACGCTCCGCTCAAAAACGCCATCGAAGTTCGGAATCTCGACTTTTTCTACGGCAAGTTCCAGGGCCTCAAAAAGGTCAGCCTCGACATTGCTGAGAACAAGGTGACAGCGTTCATCGGTCCTTCGGGCTGCGGCAAGTCCACGCTGCTGCGTACTTTGAACCGCATGTATAGCCTCTATCCCGGTCAGCGCGCCGAGGGTGAGATCAACCTGTATGGTCAGAATATTCTGAGCTCCAAGCAGGACCTGAACCTCCTGCGTGCCCAGGTGGGCATGGTGTTCCAGAAGCCCACCCCGTTCCCCATGTCCATCTACGACAACATCGCATTCGGTGTGAAGCTCTATGAGAACCTGAGCAAGGCAGAGATGGACGAGCGAGTAGAGTGGGCGCTCTCCAAGGCGGCAATCTGGAATGAGGTGAAAGACAAGCTGGGCCAGAGTGGCCTCTCGCTCTCCGGCGGTCAGCAGCAGCGTCTGTGTATTGCCCGCTCTGTGGCCGTCAAGCCCAAGGTCATTCTGCTCGATGAGCCCACCTCTGCCTTGGACCCCATTTCAACGGCCAAGGTCGAGGAACTGGTGCATGAGCTCAAGGCCGACTACACCGTGGCCATTGTGACCCACAACATGCAGCAGGCTGCCCGAGTCTCTGATTTCACAGCCTACATGTACATCGGTGAGCTCGTCGAGTTCGGCAAGACCGACGAGATCTTCATCAAGCCCAAGAAGAAAGAGACCGAAGACTACATCACGGGTCGCTTCGGCTAAGGTATACTGCGTGGCTCTCGGGGTGTAGCGCAGTCTGGTAGCGCATCTGCTTTGGGAGCAGAGGGTCGGGAGTTCGAATCTCTCCACCCCGACCATCAACTCAGGTGGGATCGAGACTGCCGGTAGCTCAGTCGGATAGAGCAACAGCCTTCTAAGCTGTGGGTCGGGGGTTCGATTCCCTCCCGGCAGGCCAGCAAGCCCGCCTCTGAGGAGAAAGTCGTACGAGTGCAGTTCCGTGGTGGCCGTAGCTCAGTTGGTAGAGTCCCAGATTGTGATTCTGGTTGTCGTGGGTTCGAATCCCATCGGTCACCCCAAATCTCTCCTTAACGGAATGAAGTCGCGGTCGTCCTGTTGGTCGCGCTCAAACTCAATAAACTCAAAGTAACCGCAGCGCCTTCCGTTGGGGTACTCCCTGCACACCGAAGGCCTCGCCTCGTAGATGGTGCAGCGACGCGCTTCGGTATCGAAGAACTGGCAGATCGTTCCGTAAATGGGGTCTGGCTGATGCTTGAGGATGCGCTCATCAATGGGGTCCTTAGGGTCCTCCCAAACGAATCGCCTGGTAAATCTCTTTTCAGCCGCCTTCTCGGAGACAGCAAAGTGCTTCGCCAGTCGGGCGATGTCAGTCTCGCTTGTGACAATGCGCGGGTAGGAGCAGCAGTAGCCGGGGCATTTGCTGCAGTCGTATTGGTTTTTTTTGCTCACTGGAGTCCCAGAAAAATTTCCCCACATGGGGCGAGTTGATTGTATAGTCCCGCTCCATCATGAATATGAATGTCGATCCCCAATCACTCAAAGCCCAGGTGGCTGCCGCAGCCGTGCACGAGGTGCCCGATGGCTGTCTGCTGGGCGTGGGAACCGGCTCTACAGTGGACCTGTTTATCGATGCCTTGGCCGCGGCCCGAAAGCCCTTGCAGGCGGCTGTTGCCAGTTCTGAGCGTACGCGATTGCGTCTGGAGGGGCACGGCTACCAGGTGGTTGAGCTGTCAGACATCGATCGCCCATTGGCGCTTTACGTGGATGGCGCAGACGAGATCGACGCCAGCCTCTGCATGATCAAGGGCGGAGGAGCAGCACTCACCCGCGAGAAGATTGTGGCAAGTGCCTCGGAGCGCTTCATCTGCATCGTAGACCAATCGAAATGCGTGGAGGTCATGGGCCAGTTTCCGCTGCCCATCGAGGTCATCACCATGGCCATCAAGCCGGTGTGTTGGGCTCTAGAGGCCATGGGAGGCCGCCCAATCCTTCGGCCTGGCGTGCTCACCGACAATGGCCATCCTGTGCTGGATGTGCATGGGCTCAAGCTTGTGAACCCTCTCGACTGGGAGGACCGCCTCAACGCCATTCCGGGTGTGGTCACCAACGGCATTTTTGCGAGGCAGCGCGCCTCTCTTGCTCTGGTGGCCCGTGCGGACGGCGTCCAGAGGCTGACTCCGCAATAGAAAGCAGCTGGCGTGCGGGGTTGTCATCACCCCGTATCAAAACACTGTTAGGGTTTTATTAAATCGTTTTCTATTGCTTGAAGGAGTGCCACATGAACACCACCAGCCACACCATGGCCCAGTTCGACGCCGAGCTCGAGGAAGTCCGCACCAAAATTCTGAAGATGGGCGGCTACGTTGAAGAAATGATCAAGCACGCTATTGTGGGGTTTGCCACGGGCAATACGGCTGAGCTAAAAGATGTCCTCGAGATGGAAAAGCGCGTCAATGCCTCTGAAATCGAGATCGATGACATCTGCAACCACATCATCGCCAAGCGTCAGCCTGCTGCATCAGACCTACGTTTCTTGGTCGCTTCACTCAAGATGATCCGCGACCTCGAGCGTGCAGGAGACGAGGCTGAGAAGATGGCCAGAATGGCCATTCGATTCTACGAGGGCGGCCCCGCCATCTCTCCCCGCATGGACTTCAGCGCCATGTCTACGCACGTGACCAGCATGCTGCATCGTGCTTTGGATGCTTATGCCCGCGAAGACGAGTCTGTGCTCCAGGGCGTGTTGCACGAAGACAAGATTGTGGACGACCACTTCCGCAATACCATTCGCCTGCTGATCAGCTACGTGCTGGAAGACTCCCGCACCATCTCTCGCTCCATCGACATGCTTTTTTATGCGAAGGCGATGGAACGCATTGGTGACCACTCCAAGAACATGGCGGAGCACGTGGTATACATGGTCAAGGGGCGCGACGTCCGTCACGCCTCCGGAGGCAGCGCAGAGTAATTGCCTTAAACCGCCTGCTGGTGCACGTCTTGCAGGCGGTTTCTGAGCGAGTCTCGGTCGAGGCTCTCGACCGGCAAGTTCAATAGCAGTTCAATTCGTTTGGTCATGCCCACCCAGACGTTGTGGAAGACTCTGCGTTTTTCTTGATCTGTGCCTTCTGCCTTCACGGGGTCCTCAAATCCCCAGTGCGCGGAGATGGGCTGCCCTGGCCAGATTGGACATACTTCCCCACGCGCGGAATCGCAGACAGTGATCACGAAGTCCATCTGGGGAGCATTCGGCTGCGCAAATTCCTCCCAGCTCTTGGAGCGTAAGTCGGGATGTTGAATGGGCAATGCGTTGATTTTCTCAAGGGCGAACGGATTGATCTGCCCCAGCGGTGACGAGCCTGCGCTGTATGCCTTGAAGCGGCCCCTAGACAGCGTGTTGGTGAGCACTTCGGCCATGATGGAGCGGGCCGAGTTGCCGGTGCAGAGAAAAAGAATGTTGTAGGGCGTCATGGCGCCAAGCCTCCCGAGTGATGAACCCAGTGAGCTTAGAGATCGAACATGACACGCCTATTGAACGCGTGAGTCAGTTTATGGTGCTGGAGGAACGTACCCAGAGGCCATATCGGCACCGGCCCCAAAGAAATGCGCCTCCATTTGTTGCATCAGGTACTTGCGGGCGCGTGCATCTGAAAGATTCAGCCGATACTCGTTGACGAGCATGGTCTGTTGCTTAAGCCAGTCAGCCCAAGCCTCTTTGGAGACCGACTCGTAGATGCGGCGGCCGAGATCACCGGGTGCAGGGGGGAAGTCGAGGCCGGGGGCCTCTCGCTGGAGTTTGACGCATTGAACGGTGCGAGACATGGGCTAGAGTATGCCATGGACAAAATCTGGATCCAGGCCGCCCTTGTGGCCTGTGGGGCTGTTCTCGGAGCATGGTTGCGCTGGGGCCTGGGCCTCGCGCTCAATGGGCTTTTGACAGGCTTTGCGCTGGGAACCTTGGCTGTGAATGTCCTTGGTGGATTCATGGCCGGCGGTCTGTTGGCCTGGGCTGCGAGCATGAGTGCTCAGGCCCTGCCAGACTGGGCCCGGCTCCTGATCATGACGGGTTTTCTCGGCAGTCTGACCACCTTTTCCGCGCTGACTGCAGAGATGCTCCCTCTCGTTCACGCGGGCCGGGTTGTTTGGGCCATGCTTCTTGCTGCACTGCATGTCATTCTGGCCCTGCTTTCGGCGGGAGTTGGATTTTATCTTATTGATTTAATGGTAAAAAAGTAAATGTTGCAACGCAGCGCTTGCGCATGACGCACCGCATCAATATGATTTCTTTCATGTAGTGCCGTTCACCCACCCACACTGAAAGGAAACGAAATGACCAACACAATGACCCCCGAGCAGTTCATGAACGCAGTGAAGCACTCCCAAGCCGCTATGGTTGAGATGGCTGCCCGCACCCTCGAGTGCATGGAAAAGCACATGGACCTGAACCTCAAAGCCGCCAAGGCCAACCTGGCTGACGCGACTGAGGCAGCAAACCAGCTCCTCGGCGTGAAAGACGCAACGGAGTTTGTCACGGTGTCCCAGTCCATGGCCCAGCCTGGCCTGAGCAAAGCCGCCAGCTACAGCCGTAACGCGTACAACATCAACGCTGAGACCGTTGGCGAGTTCGCCAAGCTGGTTGAGAGCCGCGTCGAAGAAGCCAACAAGACCATGGCCAACACCATGAACGAGCTGACCAAGAACGCGCCTGCTGGCACCGAGGGCATGGTTGCCATGATGAAGTCTGCTTTCGCCGCCTCTAACTCTGCTTTCGACGCCATCAACAAGGCTTCCAAGCAAGTGGTTGAGATGGTTGAGGCCAACGTCGAAGCCGCTGCCAAGGCTGGTGAGGCCGCTGTTGCCAACACCACCCCCAAGGCGCCTGCTCGCCGTCGCGCTTCTGCTGAGTAAGTTTTAAGGCGTTCACCGGAACGCCTCTGCTGTGTTCCAAGGGCCCCGTTTACGGGGCCCTTTTCTTTTGGCGTCCGGCTATGAGGCGAGCCACTGCGCCGCTGAGTAATAGAGCGGAATACCAAACAAGATGTTGAGCGGGAAGGTGATCCCAAGCGAGAGGCCTACATACACTGCGGGCTCGGCTTCAGGCACCGCTTCCCTGAGGACGGCTGGCACAGCAATGTAGCTGGCACTGGCGGCCAACACAGCGAGCAAGGTGCTGTCGCCCAGGTTGAGGCCCGCAAGGCTTGCGAGGCCCAGGGCGATGGCAGCATGCAGCAAGGGAGCCCCCACGGCGTAGAGCATCAAGGCGGGTGATTGTCCCCTCAGTGCTGGCAGGCTACGAGCAGCCAAGAGGCCCATGTCCAGCAGGAAGAAGGCCAGCATGCCTTTGAATAAATCTGCCGAGAAAGGCTTCATCGCCGCCTCTCCCTCGGGACCCATGAAGTATCCGATGGCCATGCTGGCCAGCAAGAGGAGCTGCGCGCCGTCGGTGAAGGATTCGTGTAGAACCCCCAGCAGTCCGCCTTCATGCTGTTGGGTCTGTTGCTCCTTACGCGCAGTGTTCGCAAGGACCACCGCCAGAATAATGGCTGGCGATTCCATTAGGGCCATGGCCGCCGCCATGTGGCCTCCGTGAGCCACGCCCTGGTTGTCCAGGAACTGGTTGGCCGTAATGAAGGTGACCGCGCTCACCGAGCCGTAGGTGGCGGCAATGGCCAGAGCGTTGAATGGTCCAGCGACGGGCTTGAGCACCCAGTAGCTGATGAGGGGCAGCAGGCTGGCCAGTAAAACGGCGAGGAAGAGACTGGCCCCCACCTCCAGAGTGAATCCCGTTTCAGCCAGGGAAATGCCGCCCTTCAGACCCAGGGCCATGAGGAGGTACAGGGCCAGGAATCGGCTGATGGCAGGTGGAATTTCGAGGTTCGATCGAACCAAGCCTGCGAACAGGCCAAACACGAAGAAGAGGACGGCTGGGTCGAGGAGGGCGGTCACTGACGTTAGGCCGCCAGTTCCTTATAGCGATCGGCGGCACAGCTGGCCGCAAACGCGTGAGGTTTAACCCGCGGCGAGATGTTGCACACGCCGCGAATATACCCGATTGCCTGTTGCACCACACAACTGGACCCACAGGTGGGGTCGGGGTTGAGGTCGAGATGAACCTCTACCTCTCGGTGGTCAATGGCCTCAGCCAACCTCAGGTAGAGCTCTGCCACTTTGTAGACTTCGTTCATCAGACGCATCTGGGGACGATCGGCGCGTTGATCAAAGTCACGCTCACGCGTGGTCTCGCCAAAGAGCTTGCATCCACGGTTACCGTCTATATGCACCACCACTACGAGGGTGTAGTCTGCCATCCAGACCTTGCCTTGAAGCACGCGGCTGGAATCTGCTCCGATGTAGATGCGTGTGGAAGGCGACTGGGCCGCAATGAAGCGTTTGATGGTCTCGAGATCAAGTCCGCTCATGAAGCGGCGGACACTCTCGCCATGCGACGAGCCCGCATGGGCCTGGCAAACCGGCTTCGGGTGCCGAGGCGAAGGATGGCTCGAAGCACGAGCTGGAACGTACGGAATTTCTTCTTGAAGGCTGCTGCCGTACGAGACTCTTTAGGGTGCAGCCACTCATAGGCCGTGACCGAGAGCACAAACCGAGCATGGGACAGGGTGTTGGAGTCCAGGGGGCGCATATCAGCAGTGTGAGGAACTTTCGTGTCTCTCATGTGACAGACAGTATGTGGCTTTTTCTGCCCTGTAAAGCCTTGGTTTAGACCCGTATATTGCGTTGCAAAATTTCGGGTGTTGTGGTGCAATATGTCCACGGGTTCTGCCCGTGTTGTTGTCTCCTTGCAGATCACATTCTGCTTAGTGCCCCGGCCTTGTGCCGGGGCTTTTTTTTGCTGTCGCCTATGCGACTCGCTCTCCGGCGCGCCATGCCGCTCGCACGCATGCCCCCTGAGCGCGGCCTGGCCGATGCACCCACACCAGGTCCGCCCGAAGACCGGGGGCGATTTGTCCGCGGTCGGTCAGGCCCACCATCTGGGCGGGCGCAGAGGTCACCGTTCTGATGGCCTCTGGCAGGGTGAGATCTGCATCGTCCTGCAGCAAAAATGCTGCATCCAATAGGCTGGCCGGTACGTAGTCGCTCGAGAGCGCATCGAGAAGCTTCATCTCTGCAAGGGTCATGGCTGCGACATTGCCGGAGTGCGACCCCCCTTTGACGACATTTGGGGCTCCCATGACCGTCTTGAGTCCAAGTCTGTGAGCGGTCTGAGCGGCCTCCACCGTGGTGGGAAACTCGGAGATGGCGATGCCCTCCTCATGCGCCTGGCAGACATGCTCTGTGCTGGTGTCATCGTGCGAGGCGAGGGGAAGGCCTCTTGCGCGGGCATCCGCGACCAGTCTCTGCCGTTGCCGCTCCGCATGCTCGGCTTGGGCAGAGATGCGATCAGCCATCAAGGCTTCGAAGGCCTCGTCGGTGAGACGGCCATGGCGTTCGGTGTATTCCCGATACTTTCCGAGATCTCTCCACTGGCGCTGGCCCGGCGTGTGGTCCATGAGCGAAATGAGCTGTACGCGTGGGTCATCAACCAAAGAGGTGTAGTGATCCCAGACATCGTGGTTGGCGAGTTCACAGCGCAGATGCAGCAGATGCTCACAGCGTGTCATGGGCGAGTCGGCCAGCGCGCGTATCGCGGCCAGGCTGATTTCTAGAAATCGACCGCGAGGCGTGTTGGCCTCGATGTCCCCAATCACGACTCCGTCGAAGGCCGTGGTGATGCCCGAGCAGGCGAGCTGAGCATCATGGATGCGAAAGGCCGACTCTCCATTCCAGAGTACTCCTGGACGTGGCATGAGGTGCTTTTCGAGATTGTCGGTGTGTATCTCAACCAGGCCTGGGACGAGCCAGTCCCCCTCCAGATTCATCGCCTGGGGCAGGGTGCTGATGCCCTCGGAGACGGATTGAATGAGACCGGCCTCATTGATTTCAACGGTTCCGAGAAAGACATCGTCGTGTGTCACAACCTTGGCGTTGGTCAGAATCATGCGTGAACTTCCTGTGTGCGAGTGGCGAGGCGCTCGTGCGTGTCGTGATCGTGGAAGGCTCCGATCATGGCGGCACCAGCATCTCGAAGATCTTTAAGCAAGGCGGTGACCACATCGCGGTTCGCTTGATCGAGCGAGGCAGTGGGCTCATCCAGGAGAATCAGTTCGCGTGGGCGCACGAGGCTTGCAGCCAACGCAATGGCAATATTCACCCGCTGCTGCTCGCCGCCGGAGAATGTTTTGGGTGCGAGAGGCCAGAGCGCCGAGGGAAGGTGCAGGCGCTCCAGGAGTCCGCCGGTGAGCGCCTCGGCCTGCTCGGGATCGAGGCCCTCACGCAGCATGGGCTGCATCACCAGTGCGAGGGTACTCACGCGAGGAATGACGCGCAGAAACTGGCTCACATAAGCAATGTGAAACTGGCGAGCCAAGCGCAGTGTGTGCAGGCTGGCCTGGGCCAAGTCAACAACAGGTCCCTCGAGTCCCCCCGCTGGGTGTGCTCGGGGGCGCAGGAGCACCCGGCTGCCTGGGCCAGGCAGGTAGTGGCCGGTGATGCATCGAAGGATGGTGCTCTTGCCTGAGCCAGATGGGCTCTGAAGACTCAGGCACTCACCCGCGTGCACCTTCAGCTCAATGCCCTTGAGGACCTCGAGTGTCCGTCCACCCTGCGTGTGCAGCGTGAACTGCTTGTTGAGCGGAGAGAGTTCAAGGACGGCTGTCATAGGACAGAGGTCACCAGTTGTTGGGTGTAGGGGTGCTGTGGGTCGTCAAAGACCTGGTCCACCAGGCCACGCTCGACCACCTCTCCGCGGACCATCACCAAGACCTGATCGGCAAGCAGGCGAGCCACCCCGAGGTCGTGGGTCACGATGATGGTGGCCAGGCCCAGTTCCTCTTGCAGTCGCTTGAGCAGGTCCAACAGCTTGGCTTGAACAGAGACGTCAAGCCCAGTGGTGGGTTCGTCCATCAGCACCAGACGGGGGGAGGTGACCAGGTTGGCAATCAGCTGGAGACGTTGCTGCATGCCGCCAGAGAATCGACTTGGGGATTCATCCACTCGTGAGGGATCCATCTCCACTCGCGCCATCCATTGCTGGGCGGTCTTACGAATCTCGCCATAGTGCCTCGCACCAAGGCCCATGAGTCGCTCCCCGATGTGTCCCCCAGCAGAAACATGTGGGTGAAGGGTGGCTTGTGCATGCTGGCGAACAAAGCCCCACTCCGTGCGTGCAAGACGCCGACGGTCTCTCTCGTCGAGGGCGTGGAGATCGAGCCAAACACCACTGCGATCGCAGTATTCCACTCGCCCCTCGTGAGGGGATTGCTGACCCGCCAGCAGGCTCAACAAGGTGCTCTTGCCGGAACCCGATTCGCCCACAATGGCCAGGCATTCGCCCTCGTCCAGGGAGAGGCTGACGTTGTGAACCGCACGCAAGCTGCCGTAGTGAAGCCCGAGTGCCTCTGCGCGCAGAATGGGCTGGGTCATGCCTGATCCTGACGCGCACGGCAGGCATCGGTATCGGAACAGACCATCTCGCGCGTGCCTGCGTCGTCTACGATGATCTCGTCGAGGTAGTGGTTGTCTGCGCCACAGATGGCACAGGCCTGCGGCCAACGTTGGACCTCAAACGGGTAGTCGTCAAAGTCCAGAGAGCGGACGTCTGTATAGGGGGGCACAGCGTAGACCCGCTTCTCTCGACCTGCGCCGAACAGCATGAGTGCTGGGCTCTGATGCAGCTTGGGGTTGTCGAATTTGGGAATGGGTGAGGGCGACATGAGGGTGTGCTCATTCACCATCACAGGGTAGTCGTAGCTCGTGGCAATGGTGCCGTGCTGCGTGATGTCCTCGTAGAGCTTGACCTGCATCGGACCATAGTCCCTCAATGCATGCATGCGGCGGGTCTCCTCCGAGCGCGGCTCAATCCAACGCAGGGGCTCTGGGATGGGGACCTGAAAGACCACAATCTGGCCCGCTTTCAGAGGGTGCTCCGGAATGCGGTGCCGCGTTTGGATCACCGAGGCTTCGGAGGTGTGTGTGGTGGTTTGAATGCCTGTGGTGAGTGCAAAAAACCGCCGAATGTTGACTGCGTTGGTGGTGTCGTCTGCGCCCTGGTCAATGACCTTGAGCACATCCTGAGGACCTAGAACCGCTGCGGTCACCTGAATGCCACCTGTGCCCCAGCCGTATGGCAAGGGCATCTCCCGGCTCGCAAAGGGAACCTGGTGCCCAGGAAGGGCAACGGCCTTGAGCAGCGCTCGCCGGATCATCCGCTTGGTCTGGTCGTCTAAGTAGGCGAAGGGCAGTTTGGGGCTCATGGCTTTTGGATGCCTCGCACCAGCGCCAATTCCGCCTGGAAGTCGACGTAATGAGGGAGTTTGAGGTGTTGAACAAATCCGCTGGCCTCGACGTTGTCGCCATGTGCCAGAACAAACTCCTGGTCCTGGCTGGGTGCTGAGGGTGTCTCCCCGAGTGACTCCGCTTGGAGTGCACGATCGACCAGTGCCATGGCCATGGCTTTGCGCTCTGCACGGCCTGGGGTGAGTCCGTAGCCACGCGTGAACTTGGGCGTCTCGTCGCCTTGCGCCTGGAACTGATTGATCATCTCGCACTCGGTGAGCAGCAGTTCACCGATCTCGATGGGGGTGTCGTCTTCAACGCTGGGGTCGATGTCGCAGAGGCGCACAGACACGGGTGTGTAGCCCATCCGAATCTCACCCACAAAGGGGTGGGTGCTGCCGTAACCACGCTGGGTGGAATAACCCAAGGCCAACAGATAGCCTTCATCGGCCCGGGCCAGCATCTGCAGGCGAGCTGCGCGGGGCATTGGGAATTGCACGGGATCCTGGGTGATGTCGGGCACCTTCAGGGGCTCAGGCTCGCGGGGCTGTGCCAGTAGGCCCTCTGCCTCGAGCAGGCGGGAGATACGGGGGAGCGTGGTCTCGGATCCGATGTGCCCTGGGCCAGCTGTTGGCTCGCTCTGAGCCGGTCTTGCATCCTGTTGAAGGCCGAGAATGCGCAGGCTGTAATCCGCAGTGGGTCCGAGTTTCTGCCCACCAGGAATGTCTTTGAAGCAAGCCGAGATACGGCGCATGGCGAGCATCTGGTCCGTCTCGAGGGGGCAGGTCTGAGCAAATCGAGACAGGGTGGCTCGGCAGGCTCTCAGCAGGAAGATGGCCTCGACCAGGTCGCCCTGCGCCTGGATGATGGCCAGCGCAGCCAGCCTTCGGTCCAACACACTGCCCTCGGCCATGACCCGATCCATCGCGAGACCAAGCTGTTGTTCGACCTGTTCAAGCTGCAGTTCAGGCTGGCTGATGTCGCCACGGCGCCAGGCCTCTAGCAAGGCCAGAGAGGCGTCAATCGCCCGTTCGCCTCCTTTTACCGCGACGTACATGGAGCCTCCAGGTGGACAGAAGTAGAACGGGGAAGCGCCCAGACCTGATGGCCCTGAACAAACAGAAGATCAATGCCCAGCGGATAGTGGGCTCTCGCGGCCTGGCGCCACGCCCAGAATGCGTCGCTGAGACCCAATTTTCCCAGTCGTCTCCTGCCCTTGATGCCAGGTCCTTGCAGCACGACGGCATCATCTCGGGTGGGATCCGCTTCAAGCTGAATCACCAGCGTTGCAGCGCGCTCCGGGTACTCCAGGCTGCCCGCTGAGAGACAGGCTGCGAGGTCGAATAGCGACCCATTGCCCGCAGATGTAAACGCCCATTGCGCGTCTTCGGCTCTGGCCTCCGGCGCGCCTGTGTGAAACCGAAGATAAGCGCCAAGGCCATTGAGCCCATGCACGTGAAAGGGGGTGCTGGTGTCGAGCAGGGCGAGCCCCACACTGGATGTGCCCGTTGCGCAGCCCTCAGGGGTCTCCTGGGGCGTCTCAAGGGCATGGGCTGTTCCAGGCTCGGACAGGGCGCCAAGAACCGCTCTGAAGCATTTCTGAGCGGCTTCGGAGGGGTTTGAGAACCCAGCGAGAAGGGCGGGGGAGGTCATGCGCCGGCCTCTCTTGCAAGGGTGAAGAATTCCACTCGGGTGGCCTCAGCCGCCGCGGAGCGGGACGCAAAAAGATCCAGCTCAGACTGCTTCAGCGAGTGCATGAGCGCTGCGCCCATGCCTTCCCGAAAGGCGTCATCTTGCATTTTGGCGTCGAGCCAGGCGACCCGTTTGCAATGCTCAGTGCGATGTCCCAAGACGAGTGCGTGTCCGGTCTGGCCATTGGCCAATCGAATGCTGGCTCGAGTGCAGGTGGCCTCCTGAAAGCAGAAGGGCGACCCCGTGCCGTCAGCCCGCGCCATGACTTGAATCAGGCCGATTTCCACCGGGCGAATCCAGACTGCATGAAGCAAGTCTTGTTCAGGACCGGCGCCACAGGCCCTTAATGCATCTTCAAGCGCGGCATCGCTGGCCCTGGAAAACAAGCCTAGCCATTGGGAACGATGGTGAATCACAGCTTAGATGAGCAAGGCTCGCAGTCGGGCGGAAATGAAGTCGATGATGGACACAGAAACAATGAGGATGATGAGCAGCGCACAGGTCTCAGCATACTGAAATCCGCGCATCACTTCCCAGAGAATCTGGCCAATGCCGCCGGCTCCCACAATCCCCAGTACTGAGGCACCCCGAACATTGGCCTCAAAACGGTAGAGCGAGTAGCTGATCCACAGGGGGAGGACCTGGGGAATGACGCCGTAAACAATTTCCTCGAGCCGACTCGCACCGGTGGCACGAATGCCCTCAACGGGCTGAGGGTCGATGGCCTCAACCGCCTCGGAAAAGAGCTTGGCCAGAGTACCCGTGGTAGAGATGAAGAGCGCAAGTACCCCCGCGAATGGTCCAAGGCCGACAGCCACAATGAAGAGCAAGGCAAAGACCAGTTCATTGACGGCTCGGAACGCGTCCATCACCCGGCGCATGGGCTGGTGAATCCAGACGGGCGCGATGTTCTCGGAGGCGAGCAACGCACAAGGAATGGCCAGCACGATCGCTAGGAAGGTTCCCCACACCGCGATCTGAATGGTGACGACCATCTCTTTGAGGTAGACCTCCCAGTCACGAAAATTCGGTGGGAAGAAGTCGGCCAGAAACATGGCCATGTTTTGAGAGTCGTTGATCAGCGCCATGGGGCGCATGTCTGCACCCTCCCACGACCCGATGAGCAGGGCCACCAGAACCGCTGCAACCAAGGTCATGGTCCAAGACTTGGGTGCTTGTGCAAGACGTTCGGCACTGCTGGTCTGCGGGGTTGCTTGCATAGCGAGGCTCCGATCTGGTGTGGAGGATGGCGAGCAGGAAACAAGGACGCCCGGACAGGCCGGGCGTCAGGTTCAGTTACAACGGATGCTTACTTCTTGATCGCTTTCATCTGCTTCTCAAGGTCAGCCAGTTTTGCATCGAGGTCAGCCAACTGCTTCTTCTTGTCTGCGTCCGCCATCTTGGCGTCGTTGGCAACCTTGTTGCGCGATTTGTAGAGCTCAAGCTGACGGATGGGCAGAAGCTGGTTGTTATCAGACTTGATGAAGCCCTTCCAGAGGTGGGGCTCCATCACTTTGAGCTGACGCTGTCCCTCTGCGCCTGCAGCCTTTCCGTAGTTCAGGAAAAAGTCGGCGATCTTCTTCTTCATGTCAGGGTGCAGGTCCTTGCGCCAGACCAGGGGATCTGAAGGGATGAGGGGTGAGCGCCAGATTTCGCGAACGTTTGCGGCCTTCTCGGGCTGGGTCTTCTGCATGCGCTCGAGCGATTCGGTGTTGTTGGTGGCCACATCGACCTGCTTGGCGATCACGGCGAGCAGGTTGCCCTCGTGGTTGGATGCGGTCACGCTCTTGAAGATCTGCTTGGGCTCAACGTTGTTCAGGGCGAACACGTAGTAAGAGGGCACCAGGAATCCGGAGGTGGAGTTGGGGTCACCAATTCCGAAGCGAATGTCTTTCGCGTTCTTCAGCACGTCCTGAAGATTCTTGTAGGGGCTGTCTTTGTGGGTGACGAGCAACGAGTAGTAGCCCATGCTGCCATCGAGTGCGACGGTCTGCGTGAAGATCTCACCGCTGGCCCGGTCCACTGCTTCCATCGCAGATTTGTTGCCGTACCAGGCTACATGTACTTTGTTAAAGCGCATGCCCTCAATCACGCCTGCATAGTCAGAGGCGTAGAAGGCCTTCACCTTTGCGCCGATGGCCTTTTCCATGTCGGCGAGCATGGGTGCAAACATAGCAGCCTGCTTGCTGGAGGATTCCGTCGAGATGATGCCGAAGACGATCTCTTTGGGCATCTGAGTGGATGCAAAGGCATTGGTGGTGACCACAGCAGACAGGGCCACGGCTGCGGCCATCAAACTACGACGCAAAAGCTTCATGAGCACTCCTTGATAGGGCGGGTTGATTGTGAGACCGATCGATGGGACTGGTCTTGGGGTTGGTCATCTCGAGTTCATCGAAGATGAGGTCGGTGTCGGAGCCGTAAAGCTCTCGAATCTGTTGTTCCGTGAGACTGGCTGACAGCCCGTCATAAACGATCTGACCGTCTCGAAGCGCCACCACGCGCTGGCAGTATTTCAGCGCCACGGCCACTTGGTGAAGCGAAACAAGTACTGTGCAGCCGCGTTGATTGAGCGCGACCAACAGCTCCATCACCTTGCGGGAGGACTCTGGATCTAGGCTGGCAATGGGCTCGTCCGCCAAGACCAGATCGGCCTCTTGTGTGATGGCTCGCGCAATGGCTACGCGTTGTTGTTGGCCACCGGAGAGCAGCCTCGCTCTTTTGAAGACCTGCTCATCAATGCCCACTTGGATGAGGGCATCAATCGCCTTGAGTTTGACTTCGCGGGGGAACAACCCCGTCAGGCTTCGCCAGGTGGGGACCTTCGAGAGCGCGCCCACGCAGACATTCGTGAGAACGGACAGGCGATTGACCAGATTGAACTGCTGAAAGATGGTGGCGATGCCGCGGCGAATCGTTCTGGTGTTGGGGGAGAGGCGGCCGCCCTGTTGCAACACTTCTCCCTTGACTGCGATTCGGCTCTCGCTGCCAGCGTCTGCGATGTGTAGACCACTGATGCTGCGCAGGAGCGTTGACTTTCCTGAGCCCGAGGCGCCTAAAAGCGCGACCATCTCACCCGCCTGAACTGTGAGGCTGACCCCGTTGAGGGCCTTCTTGGCGCGGTTACCCTTCCCGAAGCTCTTGCTGAGCGCGGTGATCTGAAGGTGAGGAACGGAAGTCTCGGACATGGCGCCGAGTGTGGCGCCACATCATGACAATCCGATGACTTAATGTTTCATGTGGCCGTGGTGACCCTCCTGCTTCATGGCAGCGGCCCGATCGACGACAGGTATCGAGACTTTGACCTCTCCAGCCTTCTCGAAGACCAGGGTGGCATCAATGGTCTCGCCCGCCTTGAGCGCGCGCTTAAGGCCGATGAGCATGAGGTGATCCCCTCCGGGAGCCATCTTGATGGTGCCCCCGGCGGGAAGTTCCACATCCTTCATTTCACGCATCACCATTTTTCCGTCTTGGTGGCTCATGCTGTGAAGTTCACCGCGACCCACCACGCTTGCGGGAAATTTCACAGCCTTGAGGCGGTCTGCCGACTTGCCGTGGTTATGGATCTCAACAAACGCGGCTGCATTGGGCTGGCCCTCACGGGTTGCAAAGGCCTGGGGCTTGACCACCATGATGTCGGCGGCCACAGCCGAAAGTCCAGTCAGGGTCAGCGCGAATGCGGTCAAAGTTCGTGCAATGTTCATAAAGCCTCTCGTAAGTATCAGAAAAATAGGGGTAATATTCGGGCAAATGCGATCTCTCATCCGCAAAGCCCTGGCCGCAGACCGAGGGCGACTCCAGCGCAATACGGAACGCACGCGAGATTATCTCTCGCTCTTTGGTGGCGCAGCCATCGTCGCTTTGTGTGTGATCGCGCTGGCACGGGTGGCCGATGCAGCTTTGTACTGGGGCGAAGACCTCTTTGACGCCTATCCCTGGGCCTTCCTCATCCTGACTCCGCTGGGTTTTGCGCTCATTCGTTACGTCACGTTTGCCTATGCCCCGTTTGCGGCCGGCAGCGGCATTCCCCAGACCATGGCGGCCATTCGGGTCCGAGACGTGCAGACTCAGTTGGGTCAATTTCTCTCTCCCCTTCAGGTTGCACTCAAGATGGTTCTTGTCTGCGTGGGCCTCGCCTGCGGGGCATCCATTGGCCGCGAGGGGCCGTCTATTCAGGTCGGAGCGGCTGCCATGTTGGCCTGGGCCCACCGGTTTGGAGGAAAGCTCCGTGTGCCAACCGATGCGCTGATCGTGGCGGGCGGCGCCGGCGGCCTGGCTGCTGCGTTCAATACGCCGCTGGCCGGAATTGTGTTTGCCATGGAGGAACTCGCCAAGGGCAGGAGCATGCGCCAGACCTGGTTTGTGCTGATGACCATTCTGGGCGCAGGCTTCATCTCTCTGGCGTTGCAGGGCAATTACGACTTTTTTCCCATTTACGTCCGGAACCCAACGCACCCCGAGTTCCTCGCCTGGATGAGCATTTCAGTGGTGTGTGGGCTGATGGCGGGTTTGATGTGTTGGCTGCTGGTGAACGTAGGCCCTCGACTGGTCCCAGAATCCAAGACAGCATTGCACGCAGCGCTGGTTGCGGGCTTTCTGGGCATATTGGTCGCAGGCATTGCGTTGCTGACAGACGGGGAGACGATTGGCACGGGTTACCACGCGGCCTCAGACCTGCTCAATACGCCCCTGGATCTCTCGCACGAACTAGGCTTTAGTCTCCTCAAGATGCTCAGTACGGTCTTGAGCTATCTCTCGGGGATTCCAGGCGGCATTTTTACGCCGTCGCTCTCGATTGGAGCGGGACTGGGCTATGACTTCGCTTTGCTCTTCGACCTGCGAGAGGGGCGTCAGATGCTGGTGCTCATTGGGATGACAGCCTTCCTCGCCGGTGTGGTACAGGCCCCTGTGACCGCGACCGTGATTGTGATGGAGATGACCTCTAGCCAAGACCAGTTCATGAGCCTCATGCTGTCTGCAGTGATCGCCACTCTCGTGGCCAAAAGCATTTCACGAACCAGCCTGTATGAAATTCTGGCGCGTCGCCTGATTGAAGGGCTTCAGCCTCATACAAAAAAACTATCTGAAACATGAAAACAAACAATTAGATTAATTTTCATGGGGCGCTCATGATTCCTCTCGTGCTGCAACAAAACAGCACGCCCCCAACTTCTCAACACACAAAAAGAGGAATCATCATGTCGCTCATCAACACCACCGTGAAGCCTTTCAAGGCCACTGCGTACCACAATGGTAAGTTTGTCGAAGTCACTGACCAAGCCTTTCTGGGCAAGTGGTCCGTCGTGTTCTTCTACCCCGCCGATTTCACGTTCGTCTGCCCCACTGAACTGGGTGACCTCGCCGATCATTACGACACCTTCAAAGCGCTTGGCGTGGAAATCTACGGTGTGTCCACGGATACCCACTTTACCCACAAGGCTTGGCATGACACCTCCGAGACCATCGGTAAGGTGAACTACCCCCTCATCGGCGACCCCACCGGCACCATCACCCGCAACTTCGAAGTGATGATCGAGGAAGAGGGCCTGGCGCTGCGCGGAACATTCGTGATCAACCCCGAGGGCCAGATCAAGCTCTGCGAAATTCACGACAACGGCATTGGCCGTGACGCGACTGAGCTGCTTCGTAAGGTTCAGGCTGCTCAGTACATCGCCAAGAACCCCGGTCAGGTCTGCCCCGCAAAGTGGACCCCCGGTGCCGAGACGCTTGCTCCTTCGCTCGACCTGGTCGGCAAGATCTAAGTCCAGCTTCGCATCCCCCGTCCTCGGGCGGGGGCTTTATCGATTTCGTTCGTCGAGGAAACACCATGATCAATGACACCCTTCAGGCCCAGCTCAAGGCCTATCTCGAAAAGATCGCTCACCCCGTCGAGCTGGTGGCCTCGCTCGACGAATCCAAAGGTGCTCAAGAGATCCGCGATCTGCTTCAGACCATTGCCGGCCTGTCCGACAAGGTCTCTGCGCGTTTTGACGGCACCCAGAGTCGTCGTCCTTCATTCCAGATTCGACGCGAGGGCACGCAGACTGGACTGCACTTTGCAGCGGTCCCTCTCGGGCACGAGTTCACCTCTCTCGTCCTGGCCTTGCTCTGGTCCGGTGGCCATCCCCCCAAAGTGGACAGTGAGAGCCTAGACAGCATTCGGGCGCTGAAAGGCGAATACCGGTTTGAGGTCTTCATGTCCCTCTCCTGCCACAACTGCCCAGATGTGGTTCAGGCGCTCTCCCTCATGGCCGTGCTCAACTCTGGCGTCGAGACCGTGGTCATTGATGGCGCGCTCTATCAGGATGAGGTCAATGCGCGTCAGATCATGGCCGTGCCCATGGTCTTTCTGAATGGCGAGCTCTTTGGCTCTGGACGCATGACGCTCGAGGAGATCCTCGCCAAACTGGACACAGGCAGCGCCGATAAAGAGCGGGCTAAGATCGATGCCAAGGATCCGTTTGATGTACTGGTGGTGGGGGGTGGGCCTGCTGGCTCGGCCGCGGCCGTCTATGCAGCCCGAAAGGGTCTGCGCACTGGGGTGGCTGCTGAACGATTTGGTGGCCAGACCAATGACACGCTGGGCATAGAGAATTACATCTCCGTTCTGGAAACGAACGGTCCCAAGTTTGCGGCCGATCTCGAGGCGCATGTGCGTCATTACGAGGTCGACATCATGAATCTTCAGCGTGCAGAGAAGTTGGTGCCACCCGAGCAGCCTGGTGGGTTGGTGGAGGTGCACCTGGCCAACGGCGGAGTGCTTCGTTCTCGATCCGTCATTCTCTCGACCGGCGCGCGCTGGAGAAATGTCAATGTTCCCGGAGAGCAGGAATACAAGAACAGGGGCGTGGCCTACTGCCCACACTGCGATGGTCCCCTGTTCAAGGGCAAGCGCGTCGCAGTGATTGGCGGTGGGAATTCTGGGGTTGAGGCAGCCATCGACCTCGCCGGAGTGGTGGGACATGTCACGGTGGTGGAATTCGCGGATCAGCTCAAGGCGGATGCGGTCCTGGTGGCAAAGCTCAAGAGCCTGAAGAACGCCAGCATTGTGCTCAACGCGCAGACCACCGAGATCACCGGTGACGGCAAGACCGTCCATGGGCTGCGCTACAAAGACCGCACCTCAGGTCAGGAGCAGGCCATCGAGCTTGAGGGTGTGTTTGTGCAGATCGGTCTGGTGCCAAACACAGAGTGGCTCAAGGGCACCATCGAGCTCAGCCGATTCGGCGAGATTGTGGTGGACCATCATGGCGCAACCAACGCCCACGGCGTGTTTGCTGCAGGGGATGCAACCACAGTCCCCTACAAGCAGATCGTGATTGCTGCGGGTGATGGCGCAAAGGCCGCCCTGGGCGCCTTTGACTATCTGATTCGAAGCTCAGTGCCTGAGGCAGAGTCAGTTGCCGCTGAAGCATAGTTGCAGTGGGGGCAGAGCCCGGTCCGTCATCAGCGGGCCGGGCTTTGTTTTTATTGCTGCAGAATGCACAGATGATTAAAGACCCAAATTCTGTGAGAGCACCAGCCGGCCTTGAGTGGGTTCTGTTCAAGCGGCTGCCCTGGATCACCCTGGTTGGAGTGCTCGTGTTCGCGGTGTTGTGGCTGCTGGTCGGGCATTGGCCTTGGACAGGGGGTCCACATGAAGTGGAGGCCGCCATCACACAGGCGGAGTTCACCCTCATTGGTGCTTTGATCTTTTTCTTCACCATGGTGGTGACCGTGCTGGTCGGTTGTGTGGTGGTCATCATCATGAAAGGCCCTGCCTACACCTCTACAGATTCATACTGGGTAGAGGACGCAGATCGGCCCCGAGACATACGGGACTGACTGGACATTGATTTTTTCAATTCTGCGCTTCGAAAATAAGTATTAGATTGATTGGGCGATGGGACCGATGATGTGAGGGTATAGGTACTCACATACAACTTCTTGTCTAGGAGAGGCAGATGGCCCAGATCGCCGAACGTTGGAGCCGCCGCGGAGTGACCGCTACGGTGGGGTTGTTTGCTCTGTTGTTGGGGTTGGGGCAAATCCTCGACATCTCTCAGCCCTTGCAATGGGCAGCGATTGGCGGTGCCCTGGGCTTGGTGGGGACTGCAGCCGGGGGTGCACTCTCTCTGAGTGTTCAGCGTATTCGCCCTGAGGTCGAGGATGGCATGCTGGGCTTCGCCGCTGGCATGATGCTCGCCGCAGCAGCATTCTCTCTGGTCCTACCAGGAATTGAACTGGGCGCTCAAGCCTGGTCATCGAGCCTCACAGCGGCCCTTATGGTCGCAATAGGCCTCGGGCTGGGTGCGGTCGCTATGACCGCCCTGGATCGAATGCTTCCCCATGAGCATGCACAACTTGGCCGCCAGGGAGGCGCTGACGCTCGAATGGATCGAGTGTGGCTGTTTGTGATGGCCATGGCGATTCACAACTTGCCCGAGGGCATGGCTGTAGGGGTTGGCTTCGCTGGCCAAGGGCTAGAGGGCGGATGGTCGCTGGCTTTGGCTATCGCCATCCAGGACGTGCCAGAGGGGCTGGCTGTGGCGCTGGCGTTAAGGGCCGCTGGGGTGTCCTCTCCCACGGCAGCGCTCATTGCCGCAGGCTCGGGAGTCTTTGAGCCTCTCGGGGCAGCGCTGGGCTTTGTGTTCGCCTCTGCGCTTGGTGCAGCCATGCCAGTTGCCATGGGATTCGCAGCAGGCGCGATGCTGTTCATCGTCTCACATGAGGTCATTCCAGAGACGCATCGACGAGGCCACCAAGCGGCCGCAACCCGTGGTCTTATGGCAGGATTTGCCCTCATGATGATTCTTGATAACGCACTCTGAAAGGAGCCACACCATGGCCAATAAGAAGTCGTCAGCCGCCAAGTCCTCTCGCCTAATCAATATTGGGATGAGTGAGGCGCATCGTGCCAAGATCGCCGATGGGCTCTCTCGCTTCCTCGCTGACAGCTACACCCTGTACCTGCAGACCCATAACTTTCATTGGAACGTGACAGGCCCAATGTTTAACTCGCTCCACACCATGTTCATGGATCAGTACACTGAGCAGTGGGCTGCACTCGACCTCATTGCTGAGCGCATTCGAGCATTGGGTTATCCGGCTCCTGGGACCTACGCCCAATACGCCAAGCTGGCCTCGGTGAAGGAAGTCTCGGGCGTTCCGAAGGCCATGGAGATGGTTCAGATCTTGGTGGACGCACATGAGACGACTGCGCGCACAGCGCGAGGTCTTTTTGACTTGGTGAATGAAGCAAACGATCAGCCCACGGCTGACCTTCTCACCCAGCGGCTGGATGTGCACGAAAAGACTGCTTGGATGCTGCGTAGTCTCCTAGAGGCCTAAACCTGAGCTTACGTTTGGATAGCCTGAAGCACCCACCGCTTCAGGCTGTTGACATCCATCGCGCCAGCCTGCCTGGCCAGCTCTTGCCCACGCAGGAAAACGGCCATCGTCGGAATGCTGCGAACATTGAATTGCTGCGCCAGCGTGGGCTCATTCTGAGTGTTGACCTTCAGGAATCGCAGTGTGGACAAATCCCGCGCCGCCTGTTCGAACGCGGGCGCCATGATTCTGCAGGGACCACACCAAGGGGCCCAGAAGTCCACGATCACAGGCACGTCTGACTGATTGACCAGACGGCTAAAGGTGTCTGCGCGAGCATCGATGGGCTCGGAAGTGAAAAGAGGCTGATGGCACTTTCCGCACGTAGGCGCTTCAGTGAGGCGGTGCGCTGGCACTCGGTTCAATGCGAGGCAATGCGAGCAGGGGAGTACGAGGCTGTCTGAGCTGGGGGCGTTTGCAGTGTTCATACGCATAGTTTAAAAAAAACCCCGGCAAGCCGGGGTGTACGCCAAGGAGAGAGGGCGACTTATTTCTTTGCGAACGGGTTGGGCAATGGGGTGGTGTCGCTTGAGGGCGGCAGAATGGGCAGACGGAATAGGGGCTGATCGCCCGTGAGCGTCTTCAGGAATGCCACGATCTGTTCGTTCTCCTGCTTGCTGAAGGTTCGGCCGAGCTGCAAGCGCCCCATGATGTCGACGGCCTCGGTGAGCGTTCTTGCAGCACCGTCATGGAAGTAGGGGTAGGTCAGTTCTACGTTGCGAAGGGTGGGCACTTTGAAGTTAAAGCGGTCGGCATCTTTGCCTGTTACCGCAGAGCGGCCCTCACCACCACTCTTGGCTTTGTAAGGCTCAACAATGCCCATCTTTTGGAAGGAGTTGCCGCCCAGTGCCGCGCCGTTATGACAGGCCACACAGCCGCTGTCCTGAAAGAGCTTCAGGCCCGCGAGCTCCTTCGATGACATGGCCTCTTTGTTTCCCAGGAGCCACTGATCAAATCGTGAGTTGGGCGTGACGAGTGTCTTCTCAAACTCAGCGATGGCTGCAGTGACCTGATCAATGTCGATCTTGTCCTTTCCGAACACGGTCTTGAATTCGCGTTTGTAGGCCGGAATGGACTCGAGAATGCCCACTGCTAGGGTATGGGTGAATGCCATTTCTCCCGGATTGGCAATGGGGCCCCCAGCCTGTGCTTTCAAGTCCGCGGCGCGTCCGTCCCAGAACTGGGCCACATTGAGGCTGGAGTTGAGCACGGTGGGCGAGTTGATTGGGCCTTGCTGCCACTTGTCTCCGATGGATGTGCGCAGGTTGTCTGTGCCGCCCATGTGCAGGTTGTGGCAGGAGTTACAGGAGATGAAGCCTGACTTAGAGAGGCGGGGGTCAAAGTAGAGCTTCTTTCCCAGTTCAACCATGCCCAGATTCACACTGGGGGCCGGCTTGATGACTTCAAATAGGCCCCCTGCGGTGTTCTGTGCCGTTGCGGCTGTGCCGGCAGCAGTGAGTGCAACTGCGACGCTGAGGCTGAGGAGAGTTTTGGAGCTTTTCATCGTTGAGGTTCCTTCCGTTTGAGAGTGGTAAAGCCTGTCCTACTAAAGAATCTTTGAGAAACGAGCGCGATCGAGATCACTCTGCAGGTACTGATCAAAGACCATGGCAATCGCGCGAACGAGCATCCAGCCCGACTGGGTGACCTGCAGGCCCTGCTCATCCAACTCAACCAGACCCTCTTGAATCAGGGGCTCAAGCCGGGCGAGGGCGTGCGCAAAGGTTCTCCGAAAATCCGTCATGAACGCCAGCTCAATCGCTTCGAAGTCCAGCTTTCCCTGGCACATGATGGCCATGATGACGGCCCGACGAAGGATGTCCTCTGGGGTCAGAGCCAACCCTCGCACGACGGGTAGTCGGCCCTGATCAATGCAGTCGTAGTACTCCTCGAGCGTCTTGGCGTTTTGACTGTAAGTGGGCCCAATGCGTCCAATCGCGGACACACCCAGTGCGACGAGGTCGCAGTCTGGTTGGGTGCTGTAGCCCTGAAAGTTGCGGTGCAGACGGCCTTGGGCCTTTGCCACCGCGAGTGGATCGTTGGGCAGTGCGAAGTGGTCCATGCCAATGTAGACATAGCCCGCCTGGGTCAACCGGTCGATGGCCAGGGCCAGCATATGGACCTTGCCCTGCGGACTGGGCAGTTCATGGGCATTGATGCGGCGCTGGGGCTTGAAGCGAGTGGGTAGATGCGCGTATGCGTAGATCGCAACCCGGTCGGGGCGCAGCAAGATCACGTCATCGAGGGTCCTCTCGAAGGACTCGGGCGTTTGCAGGGGGAGGCCATAAATCAGATCCAGGTTGATGGACTCGTATCCAATCCGTCGCGCGGAGTGCATGAGCGCCTCCACCTGAAACCTCGGCTGTACGCGATGAATGGCGACCTGTACCTGTGGGTCGAAGTCCTGCACGCCAAAGGACAGTCGATTGAAGCCAAGGCGATGCAAGTGCTCGAGGCGAAGGTCCGTGACGGTACGGGGATCAATCTCAATCGAGTACTCCCCGCCAGGCACCAGCTCAAAGTTTCTCTGGAGCATGGACATCACATCACCCAGTTCAGCGTCACTTAAAAACGTAGGGGATCCTCCCCCCAAGTGAAGTTGGCTCACCTTTTGGCCTAGGCCCAAGTGCTGCGTGATGAGGTCGATTTCTCTAGAGAGATAGTGAAGGTATTCCGCGCCCTTGCTGTGATGTTTGGTGATGACCTTGTTGCAGGCGCAGTAGTAGCAGACCGACTCACAGAAGGGGATGTGGACATAAATCGAGAGTGCTGTGGCGGATCGGGTCTCACGTCGATCGGTGAGTGCGTTGCACAGGTCTTCTGGCCCGAACGCCTCAACGAAGCGGTCCGCAGTCGGGTAGGAGGTGTAGCGCGGACCAGGAATGTCATAGCGCTCGAGAAGGGATTCGGAGATGGGCAGGCTCATGCGCTGCACTATGCTCAGTCTGACCAAGACAAGGCTTGATCGGGGTCAAAGAGTCTCGCGTTCAGCCCTATTTCTGGCTAATATGCACCGAAATGAATACCTTAACTGCCTCCATCAAGGTTGCCTGCTCAAGCTGTAACCTTCGCGAACTCTGTATGCCCGTTGGGCTTTCCGCTGATGAGCTCACCCAACTCGACACCCTCATTGCCGGTCGCAAGAAGGTCCCCAAAGGCGGCGCTCTCTACAAAGCGGGAGACCCCTTTCACGCCCTCTATGCTGTGCGTACAGGCTTCTTTAAGACCGAGGTGAACACCCAAGATGGTCGGGGCCAGGTCACTGGCTTCCAGATGATGGGAGAGATCATGGGGCTTGACGGCATTGTGCAAGATCAGCACAGCTGCGATGCCGTGGCCCTAGAGGATTCCGAAGTCTGCGTCATGCCGTATGCACGCATTGAAGATTTGTCGATGCGGTTTGAGCCCCTTGGGCGCCATCTCCACAAGGTCATGAGCCGTGAAATCGTGCGCGACCAAGGTGTCATGCTCTTGTTGGGCATCATGCGCGCCGAGGAGCGTGTTGCTGCTTTCCTGTTGAATCTGGTGCAGCGACTCCACGCACGAGGCTTTTCTCAGAGCGAAGTGGTGTTGCGAATGACCCGGCGGGAGATTGGTAGCTACCTGGGCATGAAGCTCGAGACGGTGAGTCGCGTGTTCTCCAGGTTTGCCGACGAAGGCATCGTGGACGTCAACCAGCGCCACATTGTCATTAGAGACCCATCCGCACTCAAGGCGCTTGTCACTCCGCAGTCCGAAAACTGCACCCATCAGTCTGCCTAAGCCGATTGATCTGGTGGTGATTGGCGCGGGAGCCGCAGGGCTCTTTTGCGCCTCGGTGGCGGGTCGGCTCGGCCTGCAAACGGTTGTGCTTGATCATGCAGAGACGATTGGAGAGAAGATTCGCATCAGCGGGGGCGGTCGCTGTAATTTCACCAACCGATACACCCAGCCCAAGCACTTCCTCTCGCTGAATCCGCACTTCGTCAGGAGTGCCCTCAGTCGCTTCTCCTCCCAAGACTTTATTGGCCTGATTCAGGCCGCGGGCATTGGTTTCCACGAAAAACACAAGGGGCAGTTGTTTTGCAACGACTCCTCCCAGCAGATCATTCGCTTTCTGATCAACGGGTGTCTGGCATCTGGCGTTTCTCTGAGACATCCCGTCAGCGTGCTCAATGTTCGGCGCGCAGGGGCGCTCTGGGAGGTGGAGACTTCCGCTGGGGTGTTGATGGCAAGCGCCTTGGTCATTGCGACAGGCGGGCTACCCGTTCCAGCGATTGGTGCCACGAGCTTTGGTCTGGATCTGGCGCGAAGCCTTGAACTGCCGGTCACGTCGGTGAGGCCGGCGCTGGTTCCTCTGGCGCTGACTGCAGAGCAATGGCAGCCCCTGTTGGAGCTCTCTGGGCTCAGCCAGCCGGTTCGAATCTCATCGGGGATTATGGGGTCTGGCTATGGTGCGCAGTCCTTCGATGAAGACCTTCTGCTCACTCATAAAGGCCTCTCTGGCCCGGCCACGCTGCAGGCGAGCAGCTACTGGTCTGAGGGCCTGCCCGTTCAGCTGCAGTGGCTATCCTCTGAGCAATGGGATGAACTCGATCAGGGGGCGCCAGGTCAGGGAGGTCGACTGATCTCCTCACGCCTCTCGGAGTTTCTTCCAGAGCGCTTAGCCCATGTCCTCCTGAGGTTGGGAGGGGTTGAGGATCGGCGCTGGGCGGACCTCAACAAGGCAGACAAGGCTCGTCTGCGGTCACTCCTACTTGAGCACGTCCTTC
This sequence comes from Bordetella parapertussis, assembly GCA_945862985.1. Classification (GTDB taxonomy): domain Bacteria; phylum Pseudomonadota; class Gammaproteobacteria; order Burkholderiales; family Burkholderiaceae_A; genus Hahnella; species Hahnella lacustris. The sequence goes on from CAMAZF010000014.1 coordinate 27,527, forward strand.
GCCCCTCTGGCACCCTGGGCTGGAAGAAGGCCGAGGTGATGTTGGGTGGGGTGGATACCCGCAGCCTGAACAGCAAGACGATGGAGTCGTCTCAACATCCAGGCCTGTACTTTATTGGTGAGTGCGTGGACGTGACCGGACATTTGGGCGGACACAACTTCCAATGGGCTTGGTCAAGCGGATGGGCGGCCGCCCAGGCCATTGCCGCGAGGCAGATGACCGCTACCGGATCGGTTTAGGAGTCGGTGTCGACGCCGTAAAACTTGACCCCAAGCTGGACCCGATCTCTTCCTTGAGCGACCCGATGTCGATTGGTGTCCCGTAAGGAATAGACGCAGCCGCAGTATTCCTGCTGATAGAACTGCTCCCGCTTACTGATCTCAATCATGCGCTGGCTACCACCACCCTTACGCCAGTTGTAATCCCAATACACAAGTCCTTCGTAGGGAGCAGCTGCCCGGGCTCCGCACCCATTGATCTGGTTCATGTCTTTCCAGCGTGAGATGCCCAGAGAACTCGTGATCACAGAAAAACCATGCTCAACCGCGTACAGCGCGGTGCGCTCGAAACGCATATCGAAACACATGGTGCAGCGCTCACCTCGCTCTGGCGCATTCTCCATGCCTTTGGCCCGCGCAAACCAGTTGTCAGTGTCGTAGTCCGCATCGACAAAGGGAACGCCATGCTTCTCTGCAAATCGGATGTTCTCCTCTTTTCGGATGAGATATTCCTTCTCAGGGTGAATATTGGGGTTGTAGAAGAAAATGGTGTAATCGATGCCAGACTCCAGAAAGGCCTCCATGAGTTCACCCGCACAGGGGGCGCAGCAGGAGTGGAGCAGGAGTTTGTCTGCCTCGTTTGGCAGCTTGAGTTGGGGTCTTTGGATTGCAGTCATGATTTGATGGGTGCAACTCTGGCGCTCTCGAGACGGGTGGGAAGCGCCCAGATTGCCAACAGCGTGAGCGTGGAGAGTGCAGCCAGCATCACAAGTGACTGAGCGAATCCAGCAGATTTCACGAGGGGGCCTAGAAGACCCACGGCTGTGCTGCTCACCACGAAGGCAATGCCAATCCGCATGCCCGTGACGCGTGAGCGAAGGGCGTCGTCCACATAGCGCACGACGATGGTGTCGGTGAAGGGAATGGCGCCAAAAATACTCGCCATAAAGCCTAAGGCGGCGGCATAGAACCACCAGCCTTCCGCTTGTGAAGCTAAGAACAGAAAGACCGACTGAAAGGCCACAATGCCCATGAAAAGTGGCCGAAGGGCAAAACGCTCGGTGAGGCGACCGACGATGACCTGGCTGAAAGCCGCAACGGAATAGAGCGCAGCCAGGGCGGCTCCAATGGCGACAGGGTCGGGAAGGCTCATGGCCATGCGCTCTCGAAAGAGCTCGGTGTTGCCATTGGTGGTGAAGTTAAAGAGCACAGAGCCCACGCAGGCCGCGACCGTCATCACAATGAGCGCACGCTTCACCATGGGTGAAATGGTGGGTGCTCCCTCTGACCGCTTGCTAGCGGCCTTGGCCGCAGAATGTGGCTCCTCTCGGGCGACTCGAGAGAAGGCCACACCCAGTGCGATGGTGAGAAGGCCTGGCACGATGAAGGCTGCTCGCCATCCGGCCCATTGAACAATGAATCCTGTGATGAGCGCTGCGAGTGCGATGCCCAGATTGCCAGCGAGGTTGTTCCAGCCAATGGCCAGTCCTGGCCGAGGGGCATCTCGAAGCAGCATGGGAATGCCCACGGGGTGATAGATGGACGCAAAGCTTCCGAGAAGGGTGAGCGCGACGGCCAGCTGCCAAGGCGACTGACACAGTGCAACCAGTAGACAGCTTGCTCCGGTCCCGAAAAAGAAGGTCAACATGGCTTTGCGGCGACTCCAGAGATCGCCAAGTCGCCCAGCTGGGATAGATCCTAGCCCGAACATAAAAAACGCCCCGGCTGTGTAGGGCATGAGGTCTTCCCAACGTGCGAGCCCGAAGTCCAGTGCAATGCTGGAGACCGCCGAGGCGAACACCAAAAGGACCAGATGGTCCATGGTGTGCGCTGCATTCAGCAGCAGGCGAAACGAGCGTGAGGGCTGCACGATGGGGAGGGGGGCTTACCAGCGGAGGGTCAGGCCCACACCAAGCTGGCTGTCCGGCTCCTGGTCATTGAGACCGTGTTTATATCCGACGTCCAAGTCCATTTTTTCAGTGAGGGACCAGATCAAGCCAACCAGCGCATACGCTGGGTGCTTACTGCTGTCCTTGCTTGCCTGCTGCGCAACGCCAACGTCGAGTGCGAAGGTGAGGTCTTCACGCACGGGTACGAGCCATGCCGCAGAGGCATTCCAGAGCGTGCGACGTTCATCGGCCGTTTTGCCATTGTTGGTCAGGCCGACATTGATCAAGAGATCTCCCGCCTTGGTTTCCAATTGGGTGACATGCAGCAGGCTCTGAGTGGAGCGGCCTGCACCAAGCCCACGGGCATCATCACCAGTTCCGAGGCTGGCTGTGAGCTTGAGGCCGAGGCTGAGCCCATCCTTTTCGGCATAGCGCCACTTGAGGCCGAGCGCACTGTCTCCTTCCCCCTTCACTCGAGCACCGTCGTTTGCAGAGGGGTCGCGAAGGTCCAACCGAGTCCCACCCACAAAAAAGTCTAGGGTGTCTGTGAGCCCGCGGGTGTAGGTGAATGCGAACGCATTCTCATGCGACTTACTCGATCCTTTTCCTGACTCCGCACGATCAAATGTGAATTCAGCCTGATTCCCACCTGCACCTTGGGTGCCGGTGTCGTCCGTGATGAGCGGGTGAGCAGCCCAAGCTGGGGCAGCAAGAAGGGTCAGTGCAGCAGCGGCGATGAAACGTGTCATGAAGGGTTCCCTGAATGAATTTAGACTGAGCCAACCCTCAACGGAAAGGTGCTCGATGGCGATTATCTCGGTTTTGCGCGGATTGGTGGGGACTGTGAGTCTCCTGGCGGCCACATGGGCTTGCGCGGCTCCGATGGTGGTGCTGGTCGGGCTGGATGGCTTTCGAGCGGATTACCTCTCGAGAGGCCATGCCCCAGTGCTGGCAGAGATGGCTCAGACGGGGGCGGTCTCCGAGGGCCTGATTCCATCCTTTCCATCGCTGACTTTTCCCAACCATGTGACCTTGGTCACGGGCCGTCTCACCCAGAAGCACGGCATTGTGAACAACAACATGTCCGACCCACAGAACCCGACGCAGCGCTTTCGGCTCTCTGATCGAGCGGCGGTGATGAATCCCTTCTGGTGGTCGGAATCATTACCCATCTGGGTGAGCGCAGAGCGACAGGGGCTGCACACTGCGACGCTGTTCTGGCCCGGAAGCGAAGCCCCCATTCAAGGCGTTCAGCCCACGCGCTGGCTGCCTTACCAACACGACCTCAATCCTCAGCAGCGGGTGGACCTGCTGTTATCTTGGCTTCGAGAAGACCAGGCCAAACCTCCGGCCTTTGTCACCCTTTACTTTTCTCAGGTGGATTCTGCGGGGCACGCAGGCGGTCCGAGCAGTGAGCGAGTCAATGCCTCCATTCAGGAAGTCGATCAGGCGATCGGTCGCTTCCGTGAGGGGTTACAGACCATGGGATTGCTAGAGAACACGGTGTTTGTGGTGGTGGCTGACCATGGGATGGCCGATACGCCCGTTGACAAGGTGATCTATGGCCCCGGTCTCCTCAAAGGGTTTCCGGGGGTGCGCTGGGAGTGGACGGGCGCGACCTCTGGGTTGAATCTGGGAGGGGAGTCTGAGGAGGCTGTACTCAAAGCCCTGTCCGCACAAAAAGAAATCACCTGCTGGCCCAAGCGCAGCATTCCAGAGCGTTTGGGTGGTGGCCAGCACCGGCGAATCCCGGACATTGTCTGTATGGGGACCCGTGGCTGGACGGTCACTGATCGCTCGGTCAGCTTCCCCATTCCTGGCCAGCATGGCTTTGATCCCGCTGATCCTGAGATGCACGGCATCCTCTTGGTTCAGGGCCCTGGTATTCCCGTGAGGCCGCTTCCGCGAATCTCGAACCTCGAGGTCTATGGCCTGCTCTGCCATTTGATTGGCATGGAGCCCGCGCCAAATGACGGGACAGGCCGACTGGTTCGGTTACTGACCGAGAAGCCCAAAAGCGCGAAGTAGCCCCACCGCACTGACGGCCAGAAGCGTAACGCCCAGGACACGAAAGAAAGTGGGCGTCTCCGCAGCCAAGATGCGCTGGTGAAAGCGCTCGCCAATGAGGTGCCCCAGAAAGGCGCAGGGGAAGAGCCAGAGGTGGTGAATGAGCTGGAGATCCACCCCAAAAGCAACGAAAGAGGCGAGCTTGATCGTGGTCAGAATGAGCCAGAGCACAAACAGCGTGTTGCGCAATTGGTGTTTGCTCACGCGTGACGCAATGGCTGGAATGAGCAGTGGTGCGCCTGTGAGAGAGGTCCCACTGAAGTACGCTCCGCCAGCCAGCAAGGCGCGCTCGGTCCAGATGTTCTTGACCTGAATGGGCCGATTGATCACATATCCGAGCGCATAGAAGGAGACCACCGTCAGGATGATGACGCTGGTGATCTGGGGTGGCAGGGTGAGCAACCCCATCACGCCCAGCATCTTGGGCAGGATCATCACCTTTAAGGCTTTTCTCAGATAGGGCCAGTCAGGCGTTTGACTGGGCGCCGCGTCCTCGACTGATTGCGCGGTGGCTTTGCGATGACTGCGCCAGGTGATCCACACCGAGAAAACTATCAGGTGCACCGCGATGAGCGGAAGGAAAAGCAGGGCGTCATCGTGGATGAGCAGGAGGAAGGGAATGGCGAGCACTGCTCCTCCGAAGCCAAGTCCGCTGCGGACAAACCCGCTCCAGATGAAAATCAGGGCCACGCCCAGGAGTTCGAGCGTAGAGAGCTCAGACATGAATTCTCGCGTCAAGACCCGAGGAGGCGCGCACCTTCAGCTGCGTCGGAAGGGCAATGGCCGTGGGGGTTCGGTCACCGGAGATCAGACGGCTTAACCCCTGGGCGATCTGCTGTCCCGCCAGGTCGATGGATTGATGGATGGTGCTAAGGCTGGGATTCAGGTGTCGGGCCACCTGAATGTCGTCAAAACCGATGCATTTAATGTCTCTGGGAACCGAGATGCCCCGGGATGCCAAGAGCTGGATCAGGGTGATGGCGAGGAGGTCGGAGGCAGCGAAGACCGAATCAAAGTGATCCGTGAACCTTCCGGGGAGACGGTCAAGCCACCGCGTCATCTCGACCTTTGCAAGATCGGGCGCGAAGGGGACAGGCAGGTACTGGGCTTCGCTGATTGACACCCCGGCCGTCTGAAGCTGGTGCAGGAATCCCTCCCGTCTGTGGGCGACCTCGTACAGACTGGCGTCACCCAGAAAAAGTGTGCGGCTGCACCCCAAGTCCAGCAGGTGTTTTGCAGCCAGGATTCCACCGAGGCGATTGTCGCTGCCGACCGTCGAGTACTTCTGACCTTCCACTGCTGCCCCCCAGACCATCAAGGGGACGCCAGACGACGCCATGGCATTGAGCTGCTCGTGAGCGCGCCACTGGCCGATGATGATGAGGCCAATGGCTCGTCCGGTCTGGATCAAGGTTTGGCTCTCGTCTAATCGTTGGGCGTCGAATCGTGTCACGAGGACGTCGAAGTCTGACTCGGTCAATGCGTCAATGAGCGATCCCATCAACTCCAAGAAAAACGGGTCCGTCACCTGTTGCTTGGATTCGCGATCAATGGGAATCACCAAGCCAATCGACTGACTTTGTTGCAATCGGAGATTCTTCGCGCCGATGTGGACCCGATAGTTCAGTGACTCGGCGATGCGGGTGATACGAGCCCGAGTCTCTTCTGCAATCAGGGTGTTTCCAGCGAGCGCGCGACTGACGGTGGCCGTGGAGACGCCAGCCAGGCGGGCCACGTCTCGCATTTTGACCGTTGGATTTTTTGCAACCATGCAAAATTGTTGCACAGTTGCAGATCGAGAGCGGGAGATAGTGAATCCAGATCGATCAGATGCTGCAGTGCACGCTACATTTGGTGCGCTGCTCACTACATTTTTGTTTCAGGGAAATCCCTGAATGCAATCGATTGCAAAAGGTTCAGAATTTCGCCGACAGCAGTCATCAACAACCACAACATTGAGACAAAAGAGGAAGACGACCATGGGTCAAGCCACATTCCGCCGTACCGCACTCACCATCGCCCTGTCTGCCTGCTACAGCGCAGGCGCCTGGGCGCAGTCTGCCCCTGCAGCAGCCAATGCCAATGATGGCCTGAAATTCGACCAGATCGTGGTCACGGGCACTGCCACGGCCCAGCCCAAGATGAAGCAGTCGGTCTCGGTGAGCTCGATTGACGGGGCTGAACTCCAGACCTCGGGCGCGGCCAGCGCCGCTGAGGCGATTCGTGCAGTGCCCGGTGTTCGATCCGAATCGAGCGGCGGTGAGGGGAACGCCAACATCACCGTGCGCGGCGTCCCCATCTCCGCAGGCGGATCCCGTTACGTTCAGCTGCAAGAGGATGGGCTGCCGGTGCAGCTGATTGGTGATGTCTCCTTCGCGACTGCGGACCAGTTCCTGCGCGCCGATTACACCACGGACTCAGTGGATGTGATTCGCGGTGGATCGGCATCTACGCTGGCCACCAACTCTCCAGGCGGGATCATCAATTTCATGTCGAAGACCGGAAAGGATGGCGGCGGTGCCATCGGATATTCCGCTGGACTCGACCATCGCCAGAATCGTATTGATTTCGCTTACGGAGCAGACCTCGGCAAGGGCCTTTACTTCCACGTGGGGGGCTTCCACCGAGTGGGTGAGAGCACTCGAAACACCGACCAGAATGTCGAGAACGGTGGCCAGGTTCGCCTGAGCATCACCAAAGAGTTCAAGGACGGATATGTCCGGCTGAACCTCAAGAGCCTGGATGACAAGACCCCAACCTTTCTGCCTGTGCCAGTGACGCTCACCGGAAGCAAAATCTCCGAGATCCCAGGCATCGACCCCAAGACCGCTTTCTTCATCAATAGCAACCTCCCGGCCGATGTCACCGTCGATCGGAACGGAAACAAGGTTTCCACCAATCCTGCAGACGGACTTGCTGTCAAGAACAACTCGATCGGCCTTGAGGCTCAGCTCAAGCTCGCAGACGGCCTCACCATCACCGAGAAGTTCCGTACTGCGGAGATCACCGGTCGCTTTTTTGGACTGTTCCCGGCGGGCGGCATGCCCAGCGACGCAGCCAACGGTGCGAATCGCTACACCGGAAGCATTCCGGTCTTCTCCGCGCATATGTTCAATACCTCGCTCGACGACATGGGCAACACCTTCAATGATCTTCGTCTGCAGAAGGTGATCTCCAGCGGTAAGGACCAGAAAATGACACTTACGGGAGGTCTCTTTACAGGCGTCCAGAACGTGGCTCAGACCTGGTACTGGAACCGCTACAACATCGAGATGACGGGTGATGGCGCTCGCGTCCTGAACAACGCTGGGCAGCCCACCACCAATCCTGTTGGCGATGCCACCACGACCTGGGGCGGATGCTGCTATCGCGCGATCGATGTTCAGCTCAACGCCACTGCACCCTACGCTGGCCTGCTGTGGGAGCAAGGCGCCATGTCGATTGATGCAAGTATTCGTCGCGACAACATTGAGGGCTCTGGCTGGCAACAGTTTGGGAATGCAGCCGGATGGAATACTGCCGGCCGCAATGTGGTGAGCTATGACGCAAGTCATTCTTCCTCGTCTGTTGGGGTCAACTATCAGATCGACAAAGACACCGCCACATTTGCACGCTTTAGCAAGGGCTCGTCTTACGCCTCCCCGGATCGCGTCATTTGGGATGCCGAGGTTGCGAACGGTTCTAAGCCCTACCCGGTGAACAAGACCACGCAGCTGGAGGCAGGTCTAAAAGCACGAAGGGGCGCACTCTCTAGTTTTGTGACCTTCTTCTCTGCCAAGACGGAGGAGGACGGGGGCTATGAGGTGACCTCCCGCTCGTACCTCAAGGACACCTATAAGGCCAACGGAATTGAGGCTGAACTGAACTGGAATATGGGCAACCTTCGTGTCGCAGGTGGCGTGACCCTGACGGACGCTGAGGTGGAGAAGACGGGCAAGAAGCCCCGTCGTCAGGCCGATGTGACTTACCAGATCATTCCTAGCTACCTGATGGGCAAGACCGAACTGGGCGCACAGATCATCGGCACCACCAACTCTTATGCGGACAACGACAATACGGTTGAATTGCCCGCCTATGCTGTGGTGAACGGCTTCGTCTCGCATGAGATCTCGCGGGGACTGCAGGCCCAGTTGATTGTGAACAACCTCTTCGATGCCATTGGCTACACCGAGGCAGAGGGCCAGGGAAATCTGACCAACAACCCGCTCTACATTGCACGTTCGATCAACGGGCGTAGCGTGAAGGCAGTGCTGAAGTACAGCTTCTAATCGGTCGTGGTGGCAGGGTGGACATTGAGGCGCTCACCCGCTGACGTTGTAAAGTTCATCCTGTTTTGAGGCAGGGAGGTCCCGAAAGGGGCCTCCCCTTTTTTTCTGGAGTGACGCATGAAACCGCTTTTGTCCTTCTGGCAGATTGTCAACATGAATGTTGGCTTTCTGGGCATTCAATTCAGCTTTGGCCTTCAGCAGAGCAATATGAGTCCCATCTATCAGACGCTGGGGGCAGATGAGAAATCGCTCCCGCTGCTCTGGCTGGCTGGCCCCCTCACTGGTCTGATTGTTCAGCCCATCATCGGTGCACTCAGCGATCGGACCACGACTCGCTGGGGTCGCAGAACGCCCTATTTCCTCATCGGTGCCATTCTCTGCAGTCTTGGCCTGATCTTGATGCCCATGAGTCCAACACTCTGGTTCGCAGCCGGGCTGCTCTGGATTCTGGATGCTGCGAACAATGTGACCATGGAGCCCTACCGAGCCTATGTCTCGGATCGTCTTCGACTTGAGCAGCAGACTCGTGGATTTCTGACCCAGTCCGCCTTTACCGGCTTGGCCCAGACGCTCGCTTACCTCACCCCCACGCTGTTTGTGATGGCGGGCCTCAGCAGTGCAGCAGTTGGAGAGAACAACATTCCTCAGTCCACCTACGCTGCCTTTATGGTGGGGGCGGTGCTCTCCTTCTTCACCGTTTGGTGGAGTATTCGTTCGGTCCCTGAGTTACCGCTGACCGAAGAGGAAATCCGTGTGATGCGTGCCAAGCCACTTGGACTCAAGACCATGGTGGAGGATCTTGTCTCCGCCTTTAAGGAGATGCCTTTGGTGATGCGGCGGCTCTGGTGGATGAAGCTCTTTCAGTGGTACGGCATGATGTGTTACTGGATATATATCGTGCCCACCTTGGCCCTCACGGTCTTTCAGACCAGTGATCCGCTCACCGAAGAGTTCAGGCAGGCGGCCTTGCTCAATGGTCAACTGGGGGGCTTTTACAACTTTGTCGCATTCTTAGCTGCGTTCGCGATGGTGCCCATCTCCCTGCGCTTTGGGGCCTCCCGTGTGCACACCGTATGTCTACTGTTAGCAGGCGTGGGCATGTGGATGCTGCCCACGCTGGAGGGAAAGTGGATGTTGTTTATTCCCATGGTGGGTATTGGTCTGGCTTGGGCGAGCATCATGGGGAATCCGTACGTCATGCTCGCTCGAAGCATCCCGCCAGAACGGGCGGGGGTTTACATGGGCATCTTCAATATGTTCATTGTGATCCCCATGCTCATTCAAATGGTGACGCTGCCACTCATTTATGACTCCCTGCTGGGAGGGAACCCCGGGCATGTGATTCAGCTCGCTGGTGTGTGTCTGATTCTGGCGGCAGTGGCTCTGCAGTTCGTCCCTAAGCCTGATCAAACGCATCCCAAGCCTTGAGTGCCTCTGCGGCGTACATCAGGGCGGGTCCACCGCCCATGTACACGCAGACGGCCAGCATTTCCTCCATCTCGTCTCGGGTTGCACCCAGCTTTTTGAGCGCCTTGACATGAAAGCCAATGCATCCGGAGCAGTGCTGTGTGACGCCGATGGCCAGTGCGATCAGCTCTTTGTATTTTGCCGAAATGACGCCATCCGCACTCGCGGCTTGCGCGAGTTTGGCGAATCCCTGCATCGCCTCGGACTGGGACTTGCGAAAGGGGGTGAGGCACTCGCCAATGTTCTTGATGAGTGCTGGATGATCAAAGGTGCTCATGGATGCCTCCGAAAAAAGGAGACATCATGGCGCGAAAACGAGTTTGAGGGCATTGCGCCAAGTCAAAGGCATGCCATCTGAGGGACAGAGGGCTACTTGGGGGCGATCCCGGTTCCCATGCCCCTCGGGGGATATTTTGAACGCCCTTCCTTGAGGTCTTGCTTGCACTCCACGGTGAATCGCTCGCCCACCTCTGCTCTCACTTTCTCGGCGCGCTCTTGGCATGCTTTTTCGTCGACGAATCGATCCAACACCTGGAGATTCGTGGTGGTTCCAATCCAGAGAATCAAAAGCCACTCTTTCATGCGGTGCCTCCCGTTTAATTGGAGTCTAGGGACCTAGGCTCAACTGCGTGAGCCCTGAGCAGGCTGGCCGACGGAAAGGCCGAACCGAGCAGAGGACGTAAGTAATGGACAAACGCCTGGGTGACCTGGTTCCCGTCAGGGTGGATAAAGGCGTCTGGCATGACCTTGGTCTTGGCGGCCACAGCTTCGAGTGGCTGAATTCGAAGCTGGATGCGGTATTCCCCGACACGTTCAATTGCAACGCTGCCTGTGACTGCGGTTTGACCCGAGTGGGCCAGCGCCCATTGGACGGCATAGGCGCCCACCTCTCGGGCCTCCTTCGCGTCCACATCTGAAACACAGCCCAGAAAGCTTCGCTGCAGGTAGCCGAAGGTGTCCCCCCGAACGCGCTTGAGTCCGAGCTTGGCCTTGATTTCATCACACAGAAGGTCTGCTAGCGCACCGGAGCCTGAGAGCTGAACATTGCCATGGGCGTCCTTTTCGGCTGATCCCTGGCGCTGCGCCATCAGTTTCGCCATGATGGGCTCGCCGGAGGCATCGTGGACACCCTCTGAGACCGCGACGACGCATCGTCCGAGCCGGTCGGTGACGCCTTTGACATCGGCGAGGAAGGCCTCGATGGAGAAGGGACGCTCGGGCAGATAAACCAGATGCGGGCCATCGTCATCTTGAACTCGCGCTGCGACGGACGCAGCCGTGAGAAAACCTGCATGGCGACCCATGACCACCGCCACGTAGACGCCGGGAAGCGACCGGTTGTCCAAGTCTGCGCCGGCGAAGGCCTGCGCAACGAATCTGGCAGCGGAAGGAAAGCCTGGGGTGTGGTCATTGCCCATCAGATCGTTGTCGATGGTCTTGGGAATGTGTACGGCCGAGAGGGCATGGCCGGCGGCTTTGGCCTGTTCGGCCACGATGCGCACGGTGTCGGAGGAATCGTTCCCACCGATGTAGAAGAAGTGAGTGATGCCGTGGGCCTTGAGCACCTGCATGATCTTCTGGCAGTAAGCCTCATCCGGTTTGTCACGGGTGGATCCCAGTGCGGAGGAGGGGGTGTTGGCGACAGACAGCAGGTGCTCCTCAGTTTCGAGGGAGAGGTTCAGAAGGTCCTGCTGAACAATGCCGCGCACTCCATGGCGGGCTCCATAGACCACTTCAACGCTGGGGAACTGTCTTGCGGCGAGTATTGCCCCAACCAGTGATTGATTGATGACTGCAGTAGGACCGCCCCCTTGGGCGATCAAGATACGGGCATTCGGCATAAAAAACCTTGATGGAGTGGGTTGGGTCGGTGCATGCTTTAAAACTTGATTCTAACGAGGAGATGTAGATGCCGGGATTGCTGCCCAATGTTGATCCAGACGGCCTCCTAGAGTTCTCGGTGGTCTACACCGATCGAGCGCTCAACCATATGTCCAAGCGCTTTCAGGGAGTCATGGTGGACATCTCCAAGCTACTCCGGCAAGTCTATGCCGCACGGTCTGCCGTCTTGGTGCCGGGGAGTGGGACCTTTGGGATGGAGGCTGTGGCCCGTCAGTTTGCGCAGGGGCAGGATGTTCTGGTGGTGCGCAATGGCTGGTTTAGCTTTCGCTGGTCTCAGATTCTCGAACAGGGTCGGATTGCTCAGTCTGTCACAGTGCTTCAGGCGGAGCCGAACGATGCCGGGGTCGATTCGGACTGGCAGCCTGCACCGTTAGAGCACATTGAAGCGGAGGTGCGGCGGCTGCGTCCCGCGGTGGTGTTCGTTCCACACGTGGAGACTTCTGCGGGCCTGTTGATGCCGGATGAATGGCTCCAACGAATGTCGAGGGCGGTCCACGAGCATGGTGGGCTCTTGGTGCTCGATTGCATTGCCTCAGGCGCCCTCTGGGTGAATATGATCGAGACGGGCGTCGATGTGTTGATTAGCGCTCCCCAAAAGGGGTGGAGTGGATCGCCCTGCTGCGCCATGGTGATGCTCTCGGATCGCGCCAGATCCCACATCGATGAGACCACGAGCAGCAGCTATGCGTGCGACCTCAAAAAGTGGCTCTCGGTGATGGAGACCTATGAGGCGGGTGGGCATGTCTACCACACCACCATGCCAACAGATGCCTTGGTTCGGCTGCGAGACGTGATGCTTGAGACTGAGTCTGTTGGATTTGAACATTGCAGAGAGGCACAGTGGCTGCTGGGACTTCAGGTGCGTGAGTTACTTGAGTCTGCCGGATACAAGAGCGTGGCGGCAGAGGGTTTTCAGGCACCCTGTGTGGTCGTGAGTCACACCACGGATCCAGAAATTCAGAATGGTAAGAAGTTCATCGCGCTCGGCCTCCAGACTGCGGCAGGGGTTCCGCTGCAGTGTGGGGAACCCGCTGGCTTTCGAACCTTTCGAATCGGTCTCTTTGGTCTGGAAAAGCTGATGAACCCGTCGAGGACGCTGGAGCACCTGAGATCTGGGTTGGCGGCGCTGAGCTAGGTCTTTTGGATCGGCTTCGAGAGGCCCTTGCAGATGGGGAGATGTCCGAGGAGGAGGCTCGTCGCCTGGAGGCCATAAGAGACGAATTTAATCTCCCTGAGGAGCAGATTCGGGCCATTGCGGAGCGAGTCAGGAAAAGCTAGATGTAGGAGAATCCCCTTAGGAGGATTCTCACATGTCAGCTTTAAAACAATCTGCTCTGTTGTTCTGCCTGGCGGCGAGCCTGGGCGCCCTGAATTCACAAGCTTCAGCCGCCTCGAGCGCGCATGGGCATCGACACGCTCATGGCGAGGCGGAGGTCGAGCTGGCCTTAGATTCATCCGGGCGACTCAGTGGTCGTTTGCAGGGCGCCATGGATGGCTTCCTGCCTTTTGAGCACGCCCCCAAGACCGAGGCCCAACGCCAACAGGTTCGGGAACTCCAGCAAAAGCTCACTCGAGTTGATTGGATTTTGACCGTGAATCCGGATGCGCAGTGTGTCCAGGAGTCCGTCCGTGCTGAGTCCTCGCTCTTTCAGGGGCAGGATCAGTCCGGCCACGCAAGCCTCACCGTGGACTTTTCACTCGTCTGTGCGCGGCCTGCGCAGCTGCAGTCTCTGACCTTTGGTGTGCTTGGTCATTCCAAGCGTCTCAAAAAGATCGAGCTGGAGTTTGTCGGTCCGAAGGGACAGGCCAAAGCAGTCCTCAATACACGCAAAAATCAGTTCATACTGCCGTGAGACCCGCTGGGGCTTCTGCCTTGCACCTGAGGGGCCTGCGATTTGGCTGGCCGGGGGCGCCTGACCTGCTCTCGATCGATGCGCTCGACCTCACCTCGGGGGGCACGCTGTTTATCGGCGGGCCCAGTGGCTCCGGGAAATCCACGCTGTTGGGCCTGCTCAGCGGGGTCCTACAGGCCAGCGCGGGCGAGTGTCATGTTGCAGGAGTGGACTTCTCTCAAGCCCCGCCAGCGGATCGCGATCGCATTCGCGCTGATCGTCTCGGTGTCATCTTTCAACAGTTCAACCTGTTGCCCTACCTCTCGGTATGGGAGAACGTGCTGTTGCCCTTGTCGTTTTCGTCCCAGCGCCTCCGGGACTCCAGGCAGCGATTTGGCTCTGAGCTGCACCAAGCGGAGCACCTACTCCAATTGCTTGGGCTCAATCGAGCACTCTGGCGGATGCGGGCCCATCAGCTCTCTGTGGGGCAGCAGCAGCGGGTGGCCGTATGCCGAGCGCTCATGGGCTCTCCGAGCTTAATCATTGCGGATGAGCCCACATCAGCACTCGATGAGGACAATCGTCGTTCGTTTCTGGAGCTCTTGCTCCTCACGCGCGAGGAACAGGGTGCAGCGCTGGTGATGGTCAGCCACGACATGCGAATGGCATCGGCGTTTGAGAAGTGTCTTCTGCTGAGCGAGGGGGGACGTCCCTCGTGAGGCACTGGTTGATGCTCACACTATCCAGTGCTTGGGCCCGTCGTTTCGCCCTGATTTTGGTTGTGTTCTCCGTGGCAGTATCGGTGGCGTTGCTGCTGCTGGTGGCTCAGATTCGGACGGATGCGAGAACCAGTTTTTCAAATGCGGTGAGCGGAGTGGACCTCATTGTCGGGCCTCGGGGAAGTGCAAGCGAACTGCTGATGTACAGCGTGTTTCAGTTGGGCCGTCCAACCCGCAATATGTTCGCGAAGACAGAGGAAGAGGTTGCAGGGCTCGCAGGGGTGAGCTGGGTGGTGCCCTTGCAACTGGGCGACAGCTACCGTGGGCATGCGGTCTGGGGTACCCGTACAGATCTGTTTGCTAGGCTCAAAGTACGAGCCGAGCCACTTCAATGGGCGCAGGGGCGAGCCTTTTTAGATCCTCGAGTGGCGGGGGTCGCCTCGGTCTTCGAATTGGTCTTGGGTGCCGACCTCGCGCAGGCATTCAATCACGGCCTCGGTGATGAGATTGTTCTGACCCATGGGTCCGGTGGCCCCTTGGCCCAGCAACACAGCCAGACGCCCTTCACGGTGGTGGGCATCCTCAAACCCACAGGAGGCCCGATTGACCGTGCCGCCTTGGTCTCCCTAGAGGGGTTTGAGGCCATCCATCTGGGCTGGGGTATGGGTCAGTTTCAAGGGCTCGGGGGCCGTTTACTCGGAAACAGTCCCATGCCCAAGGTGGAGTCTTTGCAGGCGCTTCGTCCGTCTGAGTTGACCAGTCTTTTGGTTGGGCTCGAATCTCGTAGCCAGGTGTTTGCCGTGCGGCGCGCTGTTGAGTCGATCTCCAGGGAGCCCCTGATGGCAGTCCTTCCCGGGGTGGCCCTGGATGACCTCTGGCGTGTACTGGCCGTTGGAGAAAATAGCCTCTTGCTCGTCGGGGGGTTGGTCGCCCTTGCCAGTGTCTTATCCGTCAGCGCAGTCCTATTGGTCTCCCTCTCCGTGCGTCGTCGAGAATTCGCCGTGCTCAGAGCCATCGGTGCAAGACCCTCAGGCCTGCTGCTGATGGTCCTGTTGGAGTCGATGTTGGTCTGTGGGATTGGGCTGGTCTGCGGTTTCTTGCTTCAGCAGACTGCGCTCTTGGCTGCGGCTGACTGGATGCGCGTGGAGTTTGGAATCGTTCTCGAAGTCTTGAGTGTGCCCACAGACGGCTGGCTGGCACTGGTTGGAATCTTGATACTCTCCACTCTGGCGAGCTTGTTTCCAGCGCTTCGGGCTTACCAAATGAGTCTTCAAGACGGATTGAATCCCCCTCATGCATAGACGAGCACTTCTCCTTTCAGCCCTGGGCGCAGTCATTGCGACAGCGACCATCAGTCCGTTGCACGCATCGACGCAGGCGGCGAAGGTGATCACCTGGGATGACCTCATGGATGTGAAGTGGGTCAAGGAGATTCAGGCTGAGATGCTGGCCCTGGGGCGACTTGGATTCCTGAAAGATGGATCCCCTCAGGCTGATAGCGCCATGACAAAACTGCGTCAAAAGTGGGATGCAGCCCCAGTGGTGGAGACCTATGCAGGCCAGCGCATCAAGATTGCAGGCTACGTTGTGCCGCTTGAGGCGACTCGGGATGCCAAGCGCGAGTTTCTGCTGGTTCCTTATTTTGGGGCCTGCATTCACACCCCCCCGCCGCCCGCGAACCAGATCATTCTGGTGACACCCGGATCGGACAGTCAGGTTGCTCGGGTGCCTGAGAGCATGTCTACCGTGTGGGTCGAGGGCCTACTCCAGATCACCCGAACCACCACCAGTCAGGGCGTGACGGGCTATCAGATTATTGCGAATCGGGTGAGCCCTTATTAAGGACGGCACGATAAGCGTTTTTAAAGTCCTTAGACTCTCGTCTGTGATCCATTGTTGAGAGAGAGTCAAAAGATGAAAAAGACATACCGCATCGCCTGTATCCCAGGCGATGGCATTGGAAAAGAGGTGGTACCCGCAGGTCAGGCTTTCATGGAGGCGGTCGCCTCCACGGTTGGAACTTTTGAATGCGAGTTCACCAGCTTTGACTGGGGCGGGGACTACTACCGTAAGCACGGGGTGATGATGCCTGCCGACGGCCTTGAGGCCCTCAGAGGCCAAGACGCCATCCTGTTTGGATCGGCAGGGGACCCAGACATTGCGGACCACATCACACTCTGGGGTCTGCGGCTCAAGATCTGTCAGGGATTTGATCAGTATGCCAACGTCCGGCCCACGCGGATCCTACCCGGCATCAAGAGCCCGCTCAGGAGCTGTGAACCTGGGAGTTTTGACTGGGTGATCGTTCGTGAGAACTCTGAGGGGGAGTATTCCGGCGTGGGTGGGCGTGCGCACCAGGGGCACCCGATTGAGGTGGCCACCGATGTGTCGATGATGACCCGAGTGGGGGTGACGCGCATCCTCAAGTACGCATTCGAACTGGCTCAGTCACGCCCTCGCAAACTACTGACGGTCGTGACCAAGTCCAATGCACAACGCCATGCCATGGTCATGTGGGACGAGATTGCCCAGGAGGTTGCACAGGGTTACCCAGGTGTGAAATGGGACAAGGAGCTGGTGGATGCAGCAACCGCTCGGATGGTGAATCGTCCGCAGTCCCTCGACACGATTGTGGCCACAAACCTCCACGCGGATATTTTGAGTGATTTGGCTGCGGCACTGGCCGGTAGCCTAGGGATTGCACCAACAGGAAACATCGATCCTGAGCGTCGCTACCCCTCTATGTTCGAGCCCATCCACGGCTCTGCCTTCGACATCATGGGCAAGGGGCTTGCGAATCCCATCGGCACCTTCTGGTCGGTGGTCATGCTGCTCGAGCACATTGCTGAGCCTGAGGCTGCACGGTTGGCCATGCACGCGATCGAGTCGGTGACCGCGAATCCTGCGCTGCACACGCGGGACTTGGGGGGTAGCGCCACCACCCAGCAGGTGACTGATGCGGCTTGTAAAGCCCTGCATTCCTAACGCTTGGCATGATTGGCTGGGGTTTCTCCTATCGGAGAAGTCCTAGAAATCTGATAGCGTCGCTCTAGTTATGACCAACAACAGGAGTTCCTTTATGTTCAAGATTCATTCGCTGGCAAAAGTGGCGCTTGCCGCTACCGTTGCCCTCACCACTGCAACCGCCGCGGTTGCTGCTGACAAGTCCAAGTGGCCCCAGAGCATCACCCTCGGAACTGCCTCGGTTGGTGGCACCTACTTCGTCTACGGTGGCGTTGTGGCCACGCTTCTGACCGAGAAGCTGGGTATCCAGGTGTCTACACAGCAGACTCAAGGCCCTGTTTCTAACATCATGCTGCTCAACTCCAAGAAAATTGAGCTGGGCATGGCCACCATGGGCCCTGCGCTCCACGCATGGAACGGAACAGGCTGGGCCAAAGACAACGGCCAGATGCGCAATATGCGGGCCGCATTCCCCATGTACGACACCCCCTTCCACTTTGTCACCCTGCAGTCCAAGGGCATCAAGTCGGTTGCAGATCTCAACGGCAAGACCGTTGGCGTTGGCCCTAAGGCAGGCACCTGCGGAACCTACTTCCCCATGATGTTTGATGCATTGGGATTGAAAGTGACCGTGCGTTATGGTGGTGCATCCGACATGGGCAATCAGCTGGGTGACGGACTCATCGATGTGTTCGCCTTCTGCGCTGGCGTGCCCATCTCCGCATTCTCGGCCATCGACGCAACCAAGCCCGCCGTGTTCTTCACCTACACCGCGGACGAGCTGGCCAAGCTGAAGAGGGCCATGCCTGAGCTGTCTGACTCTGTCATTCCGAAGGGCACCTACAAGTCCCAGAAGGAAGACCACAAGACCGTTGGCTTGTTCAACTTCTTTATCGTTCACAAGGACCTGCCCGATGACCTCGTCTACGAGATCACCAAGGCTGTCATGGAGAACAATCCTCGCATGGTCCAGGGTCACAGTGCTGCATCCGAGACCATTCCTGCCAATGCAGTCTCGAATGGCTTCCTCACCTTCCACCCCGGAGCGGCCAAGTACTTCAAGGAAAAGGGCATCAAGCTCAACCCCGCAGCCCTGTAAGTTTTAGCTCTACCAGACAACCCCCGACGGTCCCTGGCCTCGGGGGTTTTTTACAAGCGATTAAAAAACCTGATTGGGTACCTGAATGTCCGGAATTGACCACATCGAGAATCCAGACCTCACCGCAAAAGCGGCCAAGGCTGCTGAGGATGCCGAAATCGGCGGAGACCAGCGAGCGCTGCGACCTTGGGAGCGGCAGTTCTTCTTCTGGGTCTGTGTTTTCTTTACGGTCTTTCACGTGTGGTCTCTCAATTTCTATCCCATCGATCCTTGGATTTATCGATCGATTCACGTGTCGTTTGGTAGCGCGATTGGCTTCATGATGTATCGCTTTGGCAAGAGCGAGAAAGGCGTTGGAGTGCCTTGGTTTGACTGGCTCTTCGCCATTCTCTCGATTGTCTGCTTTGCCTACATTTACAAAGAGATTGATGGACTTCAGTTTAGAACTGGTGCGTCTCCTTTGCCCATGGATGTCGTCACCGGCATCATCGGAACATTCCTGATCCTCGAATTGACGCGTCGTTGCGCCGGCTTGGCGTTGCCGGTTATTTCGATCATCTTCATGCTCTATTGCGTGGTCGGCCCGTGGATGCCCGGTGTGCTGCATCACAAGGGCTTCGACTTGGATTTGCTCTTTACGTTTATCTATTCGCCCGAGGGAGTGTTCGGTCCCACAACCGCCGTTTCCTCCACCTACATCATTTTGTTTATCGTTTTTGCGGCTTTCCTGCAGGTGTCGAAGGTCGGTGATTACTTCATCAACTTTGCCTTTGCCATTGCCGGACGTGCCCGTGGCGGTCCTGCGAAGGTTGCTGTCCTCTCGAGTGCGCTGATGGGCACCATCAACGGCACGTCAGCGGGTAACGTGGCGGCGACTGGAACCTTCACGATTCCTCTCATGAAAAAGGTGGGCTATCCCGCCCGAAGTGCGGGTGCGATTGAGGCGGCGGCATCCACAGGCGGGCAGTTGATGCCCCCCGTGATGGGCGCGGGCGCCTTCATCATGGCCGAAATCACGGGCATCAAGTATTCGGAGATCATGATCGCGGCAGTGCTGCCGTCGCTTCTGTACTTCTTGGCGGTCTACTTCATGGTGGACAATGAGTCCAAGCGTTTGAATATGCGCGGGATGACTCAGGACGAGCTCCCCGATGTCCAGCTCATGCTCCGTCGCGTGTACATGTTTGCACCGCTCTTCATTCTGATTGGTGGTCTGGTCCTGGGGTATTCCGTTATCCGGGCCGGCACTCTGGGGCTGATCTCAGCTCTGTTGGTGAGCTGGCTGCATGCCGAGACGCGGATGGGGCCGGCGAAGATTGTGGATGCACTGCATCTCGGCGCGAAGGGAACCATTCAGCTCATGGCAGTGTGTGCCTGTGCGGGCATCATCGTGGGCGTGATTGGACTCACGGGTGTCGGCCTGCGATTCTCATCTCTGATCCTCTCCATTGCGGGTGATAGCCAGTTCCTTGCGCTGGTGTTTGCAATGGCCATTGCGATCCTATTGGGTATGGGCATGCCCACCACTGCAGCCTATGCCGTGGCCGCATCCGTGGTGGCCCCAGGGTTGATCAAGCTGGGCATCTCCCCCCTAGTTGCCCACATGTTTGTTTTCTACTACGCAGTCATCTCTGCCATCACGCCCCCAGTGGCCTTGGCGGCCTATGCGGGGGCAGCCATCTCGGGCAGTGATCCGATGAAGACTTCTGTCACCTCATTCATTTACGGCATGGCCGCATTCTTGGTCCCCTTTATGTTCTTCTACAGTCCCTCACTGTTGCTCCAGGGCGATGACTGGGTGAAGATTGTTCACTACGGGGCAACGGCCATTGTTGGGGTGTATCTGCTTGCCGCCTCATTGCAGAGATGGTATTTCGGACCCATTGAAGGCCTGCCACGTGGGATCTTGTTTGTGAGCTCCGTTCTTTTGGTCTCCGGTGGCCTTGCGACCGACTTGATCGGTGTCGGCCTTGCTTTGGGGCTCGCATTGCTGCAGATTGCCCGTCGTAAGAAGGCGGCCCTCCCCACACAGTGAGGCCGCTAGAGGGCGTGACGGTCGTCACGCTGGAGCATGCCATCGCGGCCCCCTATGCCACGCGCCAGCTGGCAGACTTGGGGGCTCGCGTGATCAAGATTGAGCGTCCTGGAGTGGGTGATTTCGCCCGTGGCTACGATGCTCGCGTGAAGGGCCTTTCCTCTCACTTTGTCTGGACCAATCGAAGCAAGGAGAGCCTGACGCTGGATCTCAAGCAGCCCGAGGCGCTTGAGATTCTCTGGCGTTTGATCGCCGATGAGGCGGATGTGGTGGTGCAGAACCTTGCGCCGGGCGCCTTTGAGCGCATGGGCTTTGGCTTTGCACAGATTGCCCAAAGAAATCCACGTGCCATCGTCTGCAGCATCTCCGGCTATGGCCCAGAGGGTGTTTATCGAGACAAGAAAGCGTATGACCTGCTCATTCAGAGCGAGGCTGGATTTCTATCCGTCACGGGCACCGCCGATGTGCCGAGTAAGGCAGGAATCTCGGTGGCCGACATTGCTGCTGGGATGTATGCCTACACCAATATTCTCGCGGCACTTCTCGAGCGAGGAAGAACGGGGCAGGGGAGACAGATTCACGTGTCTATGCTGGAGGCCCTGGCGGAGTGGATGGGCTTTCCCATGTATTACAGCTTCGATGGCGCTTCGCCTCCCGGACGTGCTGGCGCCAGTCATGCCACCATTTACCCCTACGGCCCATTCAGAGTCGGAGATGGCGGAGTGGTCATGCTGGGCCTTCAGAATGAGCGAGAGTGGGAAACATTCTGTGCAGCGGTCCTGGAGCAGCCTGAATTGGCCGCAGATGAGCGTTTTGATCGAAACCCCAAGCGGCATGAGCGTCGTGGGGAAGTCACCCGCATCATTGAGGACGTCTTCGCGTCCATGCGGTCCGAGGATGTGGTGGAGCGACTCGAGCGTGCACAGATCGCCAATGCCCGGGTGAACACCATGGCCGACCTTTGGGCGCATCCGCAGCTCCAGGCTCGCCAGCGATGGGCTGAAGTTCACACAGAGAGGGGGCCCATCCCCGCGCTGATTCCCCCGGGCCTCGAGGCGAGGGACGATCCCGTCATGAGGGACATTCCGGCTCTGGGGCAACATACGGACGCCATTTTGGAGGGAATGGGCTACACAGAGCCGGATCGCGCGGGCTTGCGGGCCCGTGGAGTGATCTAGGCCTCGCTCAGTCCATGGGGTGCTTGACGAAGCCGTCGCGCGTCTGAGGCAACTTGGCTTCAAGCAGGGCGCTGGCCACCTGGGTGCGCAGAATTTGTGCAGTTCCTCCAGCAATGCTGAACATACGGGCATCCCGCACATGACGCTCCATGGGGATCTCTCGGGAGTAACCAGAGGAGCCGTAGAGTTGCAAGGCTTCGTTGGTGACGCGGATGGCTGTCTCTGCCGCATGAATCTTGGCCTGGGCTGCGAGCTTCATATCGGGGAACTGCCCAACTGGAACGTTGGCAGCACGGTGGATGAGAAGCCGGGCCGCATCGAGCTGAATAGACATGTCTGCCAGCATCCATTGCAGGCCCTGAAACTCCGCAATGGGACGCCCGAACTGTCGACGGGCCTTGGTGTAGGCCAATGCTTCGTCGAATGCGCCTTGCGCAATGCCCAAGGCCACGGTCCCCGCACCTGTGCGTTGGGCATTGTAGGCACTCATGAGCTTGGCAAATCCTTTGCGAAGGTCTTGCCCCTGCAGCAGCATCATCGACTTGGGGACCTCTAAGTCTCGGAAATACACATGGGTCTCCGGAATGCCGCGCACGCCCATCGCGGGTGTTCGTTCTGCAATCTCCAGTCCAGGAATCTCGCCATCGCGCACCACGATAAAACCGCCAATGCCTTGTTCAATGCCGTTCTCAAAGACTCTTGCAAAGATCAGGTGCAGGCGAGAGACGCCTCCGCCAGTGATCCAATATTTGTGGCCGTTGATGACGTAGGTGTCACCCTTGAGCTCGGCTCGGGTGGTCATCTCGCTCGCAGCGCTGCCAGCATTCGGCTCAGAGATGCAGATGGCGGGCTTATCTCCAGAGAGCACACACGCCGCAGCGATCTGCTTTTGCTCCTCGGTTCCGTAGGTCATGATGGCGCCGATGGCTCCCATGTTGGCCTCGACCGTGATGCGGCCCATCGTGGCGCAGGCTTTGGCCATTTCTTCAATCACCAACACGGTCTCCAGGTAGCCCAGTCCCTGACCGCCATAGGCCTTGGGAATGGTCATGCCCATGAATCCATGCGCGTTGAGCTGACGAATGTTCTCCCAGGGGTAGGCCTCAGTTCGGTCGGTCTCTGCAGCCGTAGGCGCAAACTGGGACTGGGCCAGTGCTCTCGCTCTAGACTGCAGCTCCATCTGTTGCGGGGTGAGGGTGGTCATGTCAGTGGTCTCCGAGCCAGTCATTGAGTACGTCGTGCTGATGTTGCCCGCGAACGGGCGGTGCGTAGCGATATTGAATGGGCGTCTCTGAGAGCTTCAGAGGATTACCCATGGTTCTGACCGATCCGGTTTGTGACAGCGGGTGAGGGAGGTCTACGATGCCTCCTCGATGCTGAACCTGTGGATCCGCAAAGACCTGGTGGATGGCGTTCACCGGACCGCAGGGAACGCCCAGACCTTCGAGCGCGGCGATCCATTCATCTCGGGTTCTGGCCTGAAGCGCCTCATTCATGAGTGGAATGAGCGTCTCTCGTTCCCGCACGCGCGCGGAGTTGAGCCTGAATCGTTCGTCCTCTGCCCAGTGCGCCCGGCCCATGGCCTCACAGAGCTTTCGGAACTGCCCGTCATTGCCCACAGCGATGATCATGGGAAAGTCTGCCGTGGGAAAGACCTGATAAGGAACAATGCTCGGGTGCCCATTTCCCAAGCGTGGTGGATTCTGGCCAGAGTTTAGATAGGCTGTTCCCGCATTGATGAGCCATGAGACCTGCGTGTCGAGCAGCGACACGTCGATGTACTGGCCTCTTCCGGTCTGATGGCGGTGGTGAAGTGCTGCCAAAATGCCTGTTGCTGCATACATACCCGTCATGACATCGGCAATCCCAACACCGACCTTCATGGGGCCGCCCTCTGGGTCTCCGGTGATGCTCATGATTCCACCCATGCCTTGAATCAGGAAGTCATAGCCTGCTCGCTTGGCGTAGGGGCCGGTCTGGCCAAAGCCTGTGATGGAGCAGTAAATCAGGCTCGGAAATCTCTCCTTGATCTGGTCGTAGG
>CAMAZF010000015.1 GCA_945862985.1 Bordetella parapertussis
TCGCTTCTTTTTTGGGCGTCCATAGTGAGGGGAGTCCTGGGTCGGTGTGCACGATGACTTGTTTGAGAAGGGTGATGAGCGCCTGGGTACCCGAGAGGCCAAGACGCTCACTGAGTGCCTGGCCGACACCCTGCGCGTTGCGAATCAGATCCCGTGCGACCTGATGCCCTTCTTGGGTGAGCGCAAATTCGCCTGAGAGCCTCTGGATATAGCCCAGCGAGACCAGCCTGGTCATCGCCTCAGCCGTCACCATCAGGCCGGTGTAGTTGATGAGTTCCTGCAGGGATTCAAGATCGACCTGCCGGCGAATGAGCAGGGTGGCCATGGTAAAAAAGCCCAGGTCATCCAGACCCAGCGGCTCATAGTGCTTGCGCATCTGCGCAAGCATCTGGTGGTGAGCTCTTCCCAGGAGGTAGCCCAAGAGTTCGTCGTTGTACTCAGCGGAGGAGAGATCGTCTGCCTCTCCAAGGGCAATCTGCTCCAGGTGGCTGGTGAGTGAATAGCGGCCTTTGGAGTAGGCGAGAGGAGCCCGATCGGTCGCATCAAAAGCCAAAACCTCTCCCAGCAGCACATAGTGGTCACCGGCCTCTACAACCGAGGTGGTCTTGCATTGAAATCGAGCCGCACATTCGGGAAGAAGTGGCGCAGGCGTGACCCCCTGGTCTAGCGTGACGCCCGCGAATTTATCGATGCCAGGCTTGGCGAAGGTGGCCGAGAGCGCTTGTTGATGGGTCGACAGAATATGGACGTTCCAGTGCTGAGACTCTGTGAACGCGGCCAGGCTCTTGGCTGTCTTTGCAAGGCTCCAGAGCACGATAGGCGGTGAGAGCGACACGGAGTTGAAGCTGTTGGCCGTTACCCCGATAGCTTCACCGTCTGCAGCACGTGTGGTGACAATGGTGACGCCCGTCGTGAAGGTGCCAAGCGCACGCCGGAATTCCGTGGGATCTATGGTGGCCATGAGCGCATGGTTCGAGAAATGAGTCGGGGGGTCATCGTCTGCCTGGACGATGTCCTCAAAGCCCGCGCTCGAAAGAATCCCAGTATCCCACCGGAGAGGATGTGCCCCATGTTCCAGGTTCAAGAACTTGCCTATGTTGTTGCAGCCCACCCCGACCTGTCGGTTTGGAGAACCTACGGTGAACAGGTGCTCGGCCTTCAAGCGCTGGAAGACCAGGGTCGCCTCTTGCTCAAAATGGACGAGCGGGCCTATCGCATTCAGGTCGAGCAGGGCGCTGAGGCGCGTTATGTGGCCTCTGGATGGCTCGTTCGAGATGAGGGTGTTTTCGAATCGGCGATCGCACATTTAAAGGCGCATGGCGTCGCTTTTGAGCGTGGGTCTGCCGAGCTCTGTCAGCAGCGCAAGGTCAATCAGATGCTGGTGGTTCATGACCCGTCTGGTAACCGACACGAACTGGTCTGGGGCTACCAGTCCGATTTTCGGCGCATGGTCTCGCCTGTTGGGGTTCCAGCCTTTGTCACGGGCGATCAGGGCATGGGCCACGTCGTGCTGCCCGCGCCGCAATTTGCTGAGACGGTGGCCTTTGTTCGAGATGTCCTGGGCTTCGGGCTTTCTGATCTGTTTAACTTTAAACCGGCGCCTGACGCCCCCGCACTCCCCATTCATTTCTTTCATTGCAACAACCCCAGACACCATAGTCTGGCATTGGCCGCCTTTCCGGTCCCTTCCGGATGTGTCCACATCATGGTGGAGGTGCCCGATATGGCTGAAGTGGGGCGTGCCTTCGATCGACGCATTCAGCATCACATTCCCCTCTCAGCCACCTTGGGTCAACACACCAACGACCGCATGATCTCGTTCTACATGAAGACGCCCTCTGGGTTTGATGTGGAGGTGGGTACTGGGGGAGCGCAGGTGGACTGGAATGCACACGTCACACACGAGTTCACCACCGTCTCGCTCTGGGGTCACGACTTCTCCGTCGGGCACGCGTGATGCTGGATAAGACCGAGTCACTGGAGGTTGCTGCCGCCCGGGTTCAAGATGGCATGACCATTGGCATTGGGGGCTGGGGTCCCCGTCGCAAGCCGATGGCTCTGGTGCGAGAACTGATTCGTCAGGGTCGACGTGACCTGACCGTGGTCACTTACGGTGGCCCAGATGCAGGGATGCTCTGCGCAGCTGGTGCCGTCAAACGGCTTATTTACGGCTTTGTGTCACTGGATGCCATCCCCCTTGAGGCCCATTGGCGCAAAGCGCGGGAGGCAGGGGCGTTCGAGGCCGTCGAAATCGACGAAGGCATGCTGCACTGGGGACTTCGTGCGGCAGCGATGCGTCTGCCTTTTCTGCCCACGCGCGTTGGGCTGGGCACCGATGTATTGAAGCACTTCCCGGGTATGCGACTGGTCCAGTCCCCTTATGACGATCAAGAATGGCTCGTGGCCATGCCGGCGCTTCGCCTGGACGTGGCCCTGATTCACGCCTCACGGGCGGATGTCCTGGGCAACACGCACACCTTGGGGACCGATCCCTACTTTGACGATCAATTTGCTCGTGCAGCGGACCAGGTGGTGGTTCAGACCGAGACGCTTCTGTCGCGGCTCGACCACTCGCACAGTGATGACGCGCAGTACAACCTCTTTGAACGCAGTCTGGTGTCGGCAGTCTGTGAGGTGCCGGGCGGTGCGCATCCCACCACGGCTCCCACGCAATACGGGTGGGATATGGGCCATCTGAAGGAGTATTCTGGATTTGCCGAGCAAGAACAGGGCTTTGAAGCCTATCGGCAGCAATTCGTTTTGGGCTCAGAGTCGGCCTATCTTGAGGCGGTCGGTGGGGTCGAGCGCATTCGCACACTCGCACAACCCATCTTCTAGAGGACATCATGCCCACCTGTACGCTTGCAGAACTCATGATCTCTGCCGCCTCGGAAGCCTGGCGCAACAACGGCGAGCTCCTGGCCAATGGCATCGGTCCCGGTCCCCGACTGGCCGCTTCACTCGCCAAGCTCTCTCATAGCCCTGAGCTGCTGATGACCGACAGTGAGAGTCGTCTGGTGGAGGCGCCGATTCCCCTCGGGCCCCGTTCGGGGCCACTCGAGGGGTATGTGCCTCAATACGCCGGACGCGCTGATTTCTCGCGCATCTTCGACATGGTCTGGCGGGGTAAGCGTCACGCCATGATTGGTCCCACCCAGGTGGATGGATGGGGCCAGACCAACCTCTCTTGCATTGGGGATTATCAAAAGCCAAAGTCTGCCATCCTCGGCGTGCGTGGCCTCCCGGGCAACAGCATCTCGCACCGAAACTCCTTTTTCATGCCCTCGCACTCCAAACGTGTCTTTGTGTCTCGTGTCGACATGGTCTCGGGCGCTGGCAGAGATCCGGATCAATGGCCCGAAGGCCAAGTGCCTGAGCTGCTCTTTGGCCTGGTCGTCTCCAATCTGGGCGTGTTCGATTTTGAGGCTCCCGTGGGACAGATGCGAATCCGTAGCCTGCATCCAGGGGTTCAGCTGATCGAAGTGCTGGAGCAGACGGGGTTTCCTTTGGTGCATGACGATGCGCCAAAAGTCACGCCCATGCCCACCGAGGACCAGCTGGCCCTGATCCGTGGGCTTGACCCTCATGATTTTCGTTCCAAGATCCTCAAGGGGAATCCGATTGTCGAAGCTTGATGGCCCTCAGGTGAGCCGTGCTGACGAGAGTCAGTACGAGACGGACACCCCCATTCAGACTGAGCTCAAGGACGGCGTGTTCTGGATCACCATGGACCGCCCTGCTTTTCACAACGCTCAGAATTCTCAGATGACCTATGCGCTCGACGCTGCTTTCCGTCGTGCGGTGGATGACGATGCGGTGAAAGTGATCGTCTTGGGGGGGGCGGGAAAACATTTCTCCGCGGGACACGACATTGGAACGCCTGGCCGGGACGTCAACAAGCCCTTTCCGAGGGTTCACCTCTGGTGGGATCACACAGACAAGCCCGGCGGTGAGTACCTCTATGTGCGTGAGCAGGAGGTCTACCTCAATATGTGCCGTCGATGGAGAGATCTTCCGAAGCCCACCATCGCCATGGTGCAAGGTGCCTGCATTGCTGGCGGGCTGATGCTGGCCTGGGTCTGCGACTTCATTGTCGCCTCTGAAGACGCTTTTTTTCAGGACCCCGTGGTGCGTATGGGCATTCCCGGCGTGGAATATTTCGCCCACGCGTTTGAGCTGCCGCCGCGGGTGGCCAAAGAATTCCTGATGCTGGGTGAGCGCATGCCTGCTCAACGGGCCTATGAGCTCGGTATGGTGAACCGCGTGGTGCCTCGCGATGCCTTGCACGAGTCTGTGGCGGCCATGGCAGAGAAGCTGGCACAACAGCCGCGCATGGGCCTGGCTCTTACCAAGCAGGCCATTCATCATGTGGAGGAGCTCAGGGGTAAGCGCACCGCAATGGATGCAAGCTTTGCTTGGCATCACTTCGCCCACGTCCACAATGAGCAGGTCACTGGGAATCTCTTGGGTGGATTCGACGCCCAATCCATGGCCAAGGCGAACAAGCAGCAAGAGGGGCAGTCTTGATTCAGACTGAACTGACCCGTCGACTGGGTTGTACAGCGCCCATTGTTCAGACTGCAATGGGGTGGGTGGCCGATGCTGGTCTCGTCATTGCCTCGACCCGCGCCGGCGCATTCGGATTTCTGGCGGGGGCCACCATCGAGCCCGATGACCTAGAGCCGCAGATCCTTCAGGTCAAAGCCGCGGTTGGCGCCCAATTTGGTCTGAACTTCCACATGTTTCAGGAGAATGCGGAGGACTGCATTCGCCTGGCCATTGCCCATGGCCTGCGCGCTGTGAGCTATGGTCGTGGCCCGGATGCAAAGACCATCGCTCGCCTCAAGGATGCTGGCGTACTCTGTATTCCCACTGTTGGGGCGGTTGAGCATGCGGTCAAGGCTGAAAAACTCGGAGCAGATCTGATCACCATTCAGGGTGCAGAGGGCGGCGGTCATACAGGCCGAGTGCCTTCGAGCATTCTGCTGCCCCAGGTGCTCGATGCGGTGAAAGTGCCCGTGATTGCGGCGGGCGGATACAGCACCGGTCGCGGCCTCGCGGGGGCCCTCGCGGCAGGCGCCTGTGGCGTTGCCATGGGCACCCGATTCATGATGTCCGCAGAGTCTCCAACCCCCAAGCGCACCATGGCGCGGTACCTCGAGGTGAAGGACCCCGGTCAGATCCGAGTGACCGAAGCGGTGGATGGACTGCGGCATCGAATGATTGAGACCGAGCTCGTTCGCCGATTGGAGTCGAGTTCTGGTCTGCGTCGACTCCTGGTGGCGTTGGGGAATGCCTGGCGATGGAAAGCCCAGACGGGTATGTCTGTGCATCACCTGGCCCGCGTATTGGTGAGGTCCTTTCGCGAGGATCCAACGGCATTGGCGACGACCATCATGGCTGCCAATCAGCCCATGCTCATCATGAAGTCCATGATCGAGGATCGACCGGAGGAGGGCCTGTTGCCCTCTGGGCAGGTGGCAGCTGCCATCCGCAGCCAGGACAGTTGCCAGGACATTGTGAATGCGCTGGTGGCGGAGGCTGAGACTTGCCTGCGCGCGTCCTCTCACTATCTTTCGGAGTCGTCCGGTCATGCAGCTTGAGTCTCTCTCATCCGCCTTCTCAGTCTTTTTGGAGCCCAATGGTGTGGCCGAGCTGGTCATCAGTCAGCCACCTGTCAACGCACTGGATAGTGCACAGTGGCTGGCTCTCGCTCGCCAGATAGAGGCGATCGGAGCCCATGAGCAGGCTCGCGTCCTGATCATTCGGTCGGAGGGAAAAGGCTTTTGTGCGGGCGTCAATATCAAGGAGCTCGACCAGTTCCCAGATCGGATCGTTGAGGTGAATCGCGGCAACTACGAGACATTTCGAGCGATTCATCGCAGTCCGGTGCCCGTGATTGTTGCGGTCCACGGCTTTGTGCTCGGGGGCGGAATCGGAATGACGGGTGCGGCCGATATCGTGGTGGCCTCTGAGTGTGCGACCTTTGCCCTGCCGGAGGTTGATCGTGGCGCCATGGGTGGGGGAGCACATCTGCAGCGGCTTCTGCCGGTTCAGAAGGTTCGCTCGATGTTTTTTACGGGCGAAGCGCTCCATGCCCGGGACGCCATGTCGTATGGGTTCATCGAGACGCTCGTCCCAAGCAAGGACGAGCTGCGTGCTGCTGCCATGCGCATCGCACAGGTGATCGCTCAGAAGAGCCCAGCCATGATCCGTTTGGCCAAGGAGGCCCTCAATGGCATCGAAGACGGCGACCTCGAGGCGAAGTACCGGTGGGAGCAGGGCTTTACCCTGCAGGCCTACACCACCAAGGACTCCAGCGAGGCTCGACGCGCCTTCGTGGAAAAGCGCGACGCCGACTTTAAGGGATAGACCCGCGTGAAGATCAACTACACACCTGAGCAGTCCGAATTCCGTCAGGAGGTTCGCGCCTGGCTTGCGAAGAACAAGCCCACTGCGCGATTTGCCCACCATGAGATTCGGGAGGGGTTTCAACAGCACCGGGCCTGGGAGCAGACGCTGGCCGATGCCGGGCTCAGCATGGTGACCTGGCCGGAAGGTTGGGGCGGTCGGAATCGAAACCTCTTTGATTGGCTGATCTTCGAGGAGGAGTACTACGCGGCAGATGCACCCTTTCGAGTGAACCAGAACGGAATGTTGTTGCTCGGGCCTACCCTCATGGAATTCGGTACCGATGAGCAGAAACAGAAGATCCTCCCTCGTATGGCGCGCTGTGAGGACATGTGGGCACAGGCCTGGTCTGAACCAGGCGCTGGCTCAGACATGGCGGCCATTCGGTCCCGAGCGGAGATCAAGGGTGACCGTCTCATCATCAACGGACAGAAGACCTGGTCCACGCGTGCGCTCTTTGCGAACTGGGCCTTTGGTCTCTTTCGAACAGATCCCCAGTCAGAGCGCCATCATGGCCTGAGCTACCTCATGGTGCCACTCGATGCGAAAGGGGTGACCGTTCGGCCCATCAAGGCGCTCAATGGAAAGGCTGCCTTCGCAGAACTCTTTTTTGATGATGTGGAGGTGGGCCTTGATCACGTGATTGGGGAGGTCAATAAGGGCTGGCATGTCGCGATGGCCACCGCAGGTTTTGAGCGTGCGCTGTTGCTTCGCTCCCCTGCACGGTTCTTGCGGACCGCCCATCAACTGATGGAATTGTCTCGCCAGAGGCCAGAGCGGCTGCAGGCTGACCCCACGCTGATTGCAGACCTGGTTCGCGTGTGGAGCCACACCCAGGCCTATCAGCTCAATGCTTACTGGTCGGTGAGCCGTTATTTGAATGGTGAGGCCATTGGGGCTGAGTCATCGGCCAACAAAATTTTCTGGTCGGAGATGGACATTCATCTTCATCAAGTCGCGATGCGGGTGCTGGGGCCTGAGTTTGAGTGCCTCCCTGAGGCCGAGCACTGGGCATCACGCCCTGCGGCGGAGTCGGAGTGGCTGGAAGGCTTCCTGTTCTCTCTGGCCGGGCCCATCTACGCGGGGACCAACCAGATCCAGCGAAACATCATCGCCGAGCGGATGCTCGGGATGCCGCGTTAAGGGGAATACGACATGGAATTTCTCTACACCCCTGAGCAGCTTGAGTTTCGCGATGCCATTCGACGCTTTCTCATGGTGGAGGCGGCACCCGAGTTTCTTCGGGAGATCTGGGAGACGGACAGTGGCCGATCTCCCATCCTCCGTCAACGCCTGGCTGAGCAGGGTCTGACGGCTGTTTCGGTGGCGGAGCCTCTTGGGGGGCTGGGTCTCGACGATGTCACCTGGTGTTTGCTGCTGCAGGAACTGGGCTACTTCGCTATCCCCGACTCACTGGTGGACAGCGCCTATCTTGGCGTTGCGGTGCTCCAAGAGGCGCTGCCACAAGTCTCGCAGTCTGACCGCTCAGAGATCGAATCAATCCTGAGTCAGATTGCTCAAGGCAGCCTGCGCGTGGCGATTGGGCATCCGGTCAATCGATGGGTCGCAGACGCTGCAAATGCGGGGCTGCTGATCTGGTTGGATGCCCAGGGATTGGCGTTATTGCGGCCCGGTGACTTCACTTATAGCCCACAGCCTTCACTGGATCTCTCGCGTCGAATCTCTCTGGTAGAGGCGCATCCCGCCCAATATCTGCTCACGGGTGAGCCTGCGCAGGCTCTGCTGGATTCGGTTGAGGCGAGAGGTGCGCAGAGCGTTGCAGCCCAATTGGTTGGTCTCTCCCAGCGCATGCTCGACTTGGCGATTGACTACACCAGCAGCCGCAAACAGTTTGGCAAGCCGGTGGGCAGCTTTCAGGCGGTCAAGCACTTGCTCGCAGACGTTGCGACCAGCATTGAGTTCAGCAAGCCCGCTGTGGCGTATGCAGCAGCTGCCCTCGCGAGCCAGTCCCCACGTGCTTTGCAGGCGGTTCGTCATGCCAAGCTCTTGGCGACGGAGTCTGCGCTGCTCGCCGCACGCAACACCATGCAGGCCCATGGCGCGATGGGTTACACCTGGGAGGTCGACCTGCAGATGTTCATGAAGCGGGCCTGGGTGCTCGCTGGATGGTGGGGCGATACGATCCATCACCAAGGCGCGCTCTGGTCTGCGCTATCAAACGATTCTGCGGCCTGGGCCGTCAACAGAGGAATTGGACTGAGTCATGGCTGAGGCCTACATCATTGATGCGCTTCGCACGCCGACCGGGAAGCGCAAGGGCAGTCTGTCGCAGATGCACCCTGCCGATCTCGCCGGCTCCGTATTGGCCGCTTTGGTGGGGCGTCAGCCGATCCCTCCAGAGGACTATGACGATGTGGTCTTTGGCTGCGTGGACACGATTGGCCCATTGGCCGGTGACATTGCTCGAACCGCTTGGCTGGCAGCGGGACTTCCCCTCGAAGTGCCCGGCACCACGGTCGATCGCCAATGCGGATCCTCTCAGCAGGCCCTGCATTTCGCAGCGCAGGCCGTCATGAGCGGCACCATGGATGTGGTGATGGTGGGAGGAGTTCAGACCATGACTGCCATCCCGATTTCCTCCGCCATGCTCGCCGGACAACCTTTGGGATTTCCCGATCCTTTCTCTGGCAGCAAGGGGTGGAAGGCCCGCTTTGGAGATCAGCCGGTCAATCAGTTTTATGCGGCACAGCGCATTGCAGACCATTGGGGGTTTGATCGATCTGCCATGGAGTCCTTCTCTTTGGAGAGTCATGCCCGTGCGTTACGGGCCATGTCCGCAGGCGAGTTTGATCGCGAGGTCTTAGCCCTGCCGGAGCTCTCCATGGATGAGACTCCACGTCAGACCAGTCTTGAAAAGATGGCAACGCTTGAGCCCGTGATGGCAGAGTACCCCTCGATCACTGCTGGCGTGTCGAGCCAGACCTGCGACGCAGCGGCGGGTCTGATCGTTGCGTCCGAGCAAGCGGTTCGGCGCTATGGACTCCAGCCGCGGGCTCGGATCGTTCACATGAGTGTGATGGGCGACTGCCCCATTTGGCATCTGCGCGCCCCGATTCCTGCGACCCAGCGGGCGCTCCAGCGCAGTGGACTGCGCATGGAAGACATGGACGTGGCAGAGGTCAACGAGGCTTTTGCCAGTGTGGTCATGGCCTGGATGAAGGAGCTGGACTACCCCCATGAGCGCACCAATGTGCGCGGTGGTGCCATCGCATTGGGGCACCCTTTGGGTGCCAGTGGCGCCAAGCTCATGACGACCCTGCTTCATGCCCTAGAGGACCGCGGTGGTCGCTTGGGGATACAAACCATGTGTGAGGGCGGCGGTCAGGCCAACGTCACCATCATTGAAAGGATGTCGTAATGGCTGTTGAGCAGCATGAGGTTGGTCTCGGAGCAGGCCGTGTCGTGGTGGTCACCGGCGCCGGGGCAGGACTTGGATTGGCCTACGTCGAGGAGCTACTGTCGCAGGGCTATGGTGTGGTGGTGAATGATCTTCACCAGGGTACCCTCGATGCGGCATTGTCTGGTCTTCAGTCCGCGCATCCAAAGGGGGCCGATCGTGTGGTGGGGCTGGCCGGTGACATTGCCGAAATGGAGACCGCGCAAGGATTGGTCGCGTTGGCGCTTCAGTCTTTCGGTCGGCTCGATGCCGTGATCAACAATGCGGGCCTGCTCAGGGACAAGATGTTTGCAGGCCTTGATGTGAGCGATTTTGATCTGGTGATGCGGGTCCACCTGCGCGGTCATTTCTGCCTGTCACGCGTGGCGGTTCAGCATTGGCGGGATCAGGCCAAGGCGGGTCAGCAGCCCACCGCACGCATCGTGAACACCACCTCCGGTGCGGGTCTTCAGGGGTCGGTTGGTCAGTCCAATTACTCGGCGGCGAAGGGGGGCATTGCCGCGCTCACGCTTGTTCAAGCCGCTGAGCTTGCCCGATATGGCGTGACGGCCAATGCTCTAGCACCCGCCGCACGCACCGCCATGACCCTCGCGGGCATGCCGGATCTTGTGAAGGCACCCAGCGATGGAAGCTTCGACCACTACGATCCGAAGAATGTCGCAGGCTTTGTGGCATGGCTCTGCTCCTCTGAGTCCCAGCATGTGACCGGCCAGATCTTCGAGGTGGATGGAGATCGGATTGGACTTGCAGAAGGATGGGTGAGCGGACCGGATCAGCGCAAGGGGGGCGCGCGTTGGGAGCCACACGAGGTGGGCTCGGTGGTGAACACCCTCTTGGCGCAGCGCAGGCCTGCCCAGAAAGTCTGGGGGTCCTGATGACCGACGCCCCCATCTGTCCCCCCGCTCACGGGCTCCTCAAGGGAAAGCGTGCCTTGCTCACCGCTGCAGCGGGAGCGGGCATTGGATATTCCGCGGCCGAGCGATTTTTGGCTGAAGGCTGTGAGGCGATTGTGGTCTCCGACATTCATGAGCGCCGATTGAACGAGGCGGTCGAGCGGCTCAGCGCATCGTCGCCCCACGCTCAAGTGAAGGGCGTGTTGTGCGATGTCAGCCAACAGGCTCAGGTCGACCATCTGGTTGAGCAGGCTCAAACCTTTCTAGGCCGCATCGATGTCTTGGTGAATAACGCCGGACTGGGTGGCGAGAAGCGTGTGGTGGATATGTCGGATGAGGACTGGAGTCGCGTCCTCGATATCTCCCTCACGGGCACCTTTCGCATGACGCGGGCGGTTCTGCCCATCATGCAAGCCCAGAGATTCGGCTCGATCGTCAACAATGCGTCGGTTCTGGGCTGGCGAGCTCAGAAGGCACAGGCTCACTATGCCGCAGCCAAAGCAGGCGTGATGGCCTTCACACGTTGTGTGGCTCTCGAGGCTGCCGAGTTTGGCATCCGGGTGAATGCGGTCTCTCCGTCGATTGCGCTGCATCCTTTTCTCAAGAAGAGTGCAGACCCTGCTCTGCTGGCTAAGCTTTCCGAGCAGGAGGCCTTCGGTCGGGCGGCTGAGCCCTGGGAAATCGCAAACGTGATGGTGTTTCTGGCGAGTGACTATGCGAGCTATTTGGTGGGTGAGTCCATCTCGGTCAGCTCACAGAGGGCTTAGCCATGGCTGTGGAGATGGCGATTTTTGGAAGTCCTGCAGATTTCATCGCCCGTGAGGGGCAGTTGTTGGGCGTGACCGACTGGGTTGAAATCCCACAGTCTCAGATTCAGGCCTTTGCGGATGCCACAGGCGATCACCAGTGGATTCATGTCGACGTGGAGCGCGCCCAGCAAGGCCCTTTTGGCAGCACGCTCGCTCATGGCTACCTGGTGCTCTCCTTGGTGAATCGCTTTCTGCCCGAGGTGGTCTCCGTGCAGAACATGGAGATGGGGCTCAATGTGGGACTCGACAAGGTTCGATTCCTTTCTCCGGTCAAGGCTGGGTCTCGGCTCCGAGGCCGAGTGGAGCTCAAGCAGGTCAAGCCTTTGGATGAACGCTCAGTACAGGCGACGATGACCGTCACCATTGAACTCGAGGGTGCCGAGCGTCCTGCATGCGTCGCCGAACCCATCAGTCGCTATTTCTTTTCGGCCTAAGCGCCAGGGGGTGTTGCCATGAATGAGGCTGTCATTGTCTCGACTGCACGCACGGGAATTGGCCGTGCTTATAAAGGCGCATTGAACGACACGGAGGCGCCTGTCATGGCTGCTCATGTGATTCGGGAGGCCGTTGCGCGCGCTCAACTCAGGGATGGAGAGGTGGACGATGTCATCCTGGGGATTGCCGCTCAGCAAGGCACCCAGGGCTACACCGTCGGGCGTCTGGCGAATTACCTGAATGGCCTTGGTGATGGCACGCCGGGTATGTCCCTCGATCGGATGTGTGCCTCTGGCCTGGTGGCCATTGCCAATGCGGCGAAGGATGTCATGGTGGGTGAGCACGACGTGGTGGTGGCCGGTGGCTTGGAGTCCATCAGCTTGGTGCAGAACCAGCACAAGAACAGTCACAAGTCCCAGTCTCAGGCGGTTTTGAAGGCCTACCCCACGGCCTACATCAGCATGATTGAGACAGCAGAGTTGGTTGCCTCTCGCTATGGGGTGTCCCGCGCAGACCAGGATGCCTATGCACTCCTGAGTCAACAACGCACCGCTCAAGCGCAGGCTGCAAATCGATTTGCAGAAGAGATCGTCCCCCTCACCTGCGAGCAGCTTCAGTTGAATGAAGAGGGCAAACCCGCGGGCCATCAAACGGTGGTCCTCGACCGAGACGAGGGCAATCGCGCAGACACCACGCTTGAGAGGCTGCAGTCTCTCAAGCCCGTTCTGAAGGATGGTCAATGGTCTGGTCCGGGACAGTGCATCACCGCCGGTAACGCCTCTCAGTTGTCTGATGGGGCCAGCGCCTGCGTCGTGATGTCTCGATCGCAGGCAGCGTCCCGTGGGCTCGCCCCCCTGGGCGTTTACCGAGGTTTGGCGCTGGCAGGCTGCCCAGCAGACGAAATGGGGATCGGCCCAGTCCATGCCATTCCCAAACTGCTTGCTCGGCATGGATTGCGAGTGGAGGATATTGATCTGTGGGAGATCAACGAGGCCTTTGCCAGTCAGGTTCTGGCAGTGCAGCGAAACCTAGGAATTCCCCTAGACCGAATGAATGTAAATGGTGGTGCAATTGCCATTGGTCATCCGTTTGGAATGACGGGATCCCGACTCGTGGGTCATGGGTTATTAGAGGCACGCCGTAGGGGTGCCAAATGGCTTGTAGTCAGCATGTGTGTCGGGGGTGGAATGGGCGCTGCAGCATTGTTTGAAAGTCTTCCTGGTTGAGCAAGAACTGCATTGAACTCTCTCAGTTTGCAGAGCTGGTGGATCGAATCTATCAGTCTGCCTATTCCCCACGCGAGTGGGTAGAGAGTCTCAATGCCATTCGGCAGGCCTTCAAGGCCACCTATGCAACCTTGATTGTGCGCCCCGTCTCTGGGCACGACCCCGGCTTGATGGTGAACGCAGGGCTCGCGGATGGACAGGGAGGGGGAGTCGTTCCCGCCATTGAGTACTACAGCACACAGAGTCCCTTCATCGGGATGGCCTCTCAGCGGATTTTCACGGTCCAAGACCTCATGTCAGAGGAAACCTGGACACGGTCTGAGTACTACCAGACCTGGTGTGCGCCTCGCGGGGTGCATCACATTCTCGGCGTCAACTTACAGACCATCGACACCGAGGGGTATCGACTGCGTCTGACGCGGGCCCGATCAGACCCCGCCTTTTCCGAGATGGATCGGCAGCTGCTCGCCTTACTCATTCCTCACCTGCAGCGTGCACTTCATCTTCAGTCGCGCCTGGACACCTCTGAGCAGGTGGCTCATGTCTATGGGAGCGCCATAGGAAGCCTGAGTGTGGGAACGGTCACCCTCGATGTCACGGGTCGCGTGCTTCAGATGAACTCCATTGCGCGCGCTCAGATTGAGGCGGGTGATTCGCTCAAGATCAGCAATGAGCGTCTGCATGCGCTGAACAATCAAGACAATCGCGAGCTGCAACGCATGGTGCAGGAAGCGGCCTCTCATCCAAGCGGAGTGGAAGGGCCCGTGGGGGCGGTTTCCGTCACGCGAAACTCCAGTCCTCAAGGATTGGGCGTGATTGTTCAGAGGCTGGGGCCGACAGCCTCCTGGCTCAACGGCCGCCATCAGCCTGCGATTGTGTTGTTCCTGCGAGACCCAGAGATCAAGACCCAACCGCCTTCCAAGGTCATTCAGCAGCTCTTTCATTTCACGCCAGCCGAGACCACCCTGGCCATTGAACTGGCCAATGGGCTCTCACTCGATGAAGCGGCTGAACTGCTCAATATTCGGCGCAACACCGCTCGCGCGCACCTGCGATCCATCTTCTCAAAGACTGGCGTTCGGCGTCAGACCGAACTGGTGCGACTGATTCTCAACAGCGTGGTGTCTCTCGGCCACCAGGGTGATCGAGAGCCGGAGCTCAGTTCCCTTTACTAAGCTCGTCCCGATAGGGGCGAATGGCCAGTGCATAAACCCAGGCCGCAAGGGGGGCTGTGGCCACAATGATGGCCATGGCATATCGCAGGGACTCCTGACCGAAACGAGGCTCGAGGAGGTCGCTGATTGCGCCCACAATGATGGGACCGACGCCCATGCCGGCCAGCGTGAACAGCAGCAGAAAGACTGCGTTGGCCAGCGAGCGTCGATGTGGGACGCTGACTGTGCTCACGGCAGCCATGCTGGGTGCGATCCACCAGGTGGTGAAGAAGCCGTGAAGCATGCCAAAGAGTGCAGCGGTGGGAACCGGAATCGGGCCAAATTGCCCGACCAGCCCCTGTGGCCAAAGGAAGTAAGCCAGGCCTGCTGGGGTGGCCAAGAGAAGCCCGAGAATGGGCACCCCCACCTGCCATCCGGTGTTCTTTGCCGCCAGGGTATCGGTGAGCCAACCTGAGAACAGTGCACCCGCGAAGGCGCCACCCACGGAAATCAGACCGAGCAGCAGGCCCGCATCCTTGACGCTGAGTCCGTGAGATCTCATCAGGAAGCTGGGACCCCAGATGCCAACAGAATAGGCCTGGATGGCTGCGATGGCCGCACCGATGCAAATGAAGAGATACGCGCGTTGCTTGAATAAGAAACGAAGGCTTTCTTTGAGGGCCTCTGCCGACACGGCTGCAGTCTCTGCCGCACTGTGCTGTGGGTCGTAACGACCTCTGGCCGGTTCCTTGAGTGTCAGCAGCATCAGAATCCCAAGCGCAATACCCGGTGCACCAACCACCAGGAAGGCGGCGCGCCAGCCATAGTGATACGCCATATAGCCACCGACCCCCATGCCTACCAGGAGGCCGATGTGTGCGCCCAGAGAGTAAATGCCCATCGCGAGTGAGCGTCGTCGCTGGGGGTAGGAGTCTGCAATGAGCGAGAGCGAAGTTGGAGCAGAGCCCGCCTCCGCGACGGCCACCCCCACGCGCGCTAGTGCGAGCTGGATAAAGCTTCCAGCGAGTCCGCAGAGCATGGTCATGCCGCTCCAGGAAATGACATAAATGCCCATGAGACGAACGCGATTGGTGCGGTCTGCCAGGCGCCCCATGAACACCCCGATGAAGGCATAAAAGAGGGCAAACAAGAGCCCAGTGACGAGTCCCATCAGCGTATCGCTGACTCCGAATTCTTGTTTGATCGGTTCGATGAGGACATTGATGATGTTGCGATCGACGTAGTTCGCAACGTATCCCAAGACCAAGAGAAAAAGCGTGTAGTGCGAGTGGCGCGGAATACGATCTGGGTCTGCTTGCATGGGGATCCTCAAGATATGGCTGCAGGTTGAGCGCATCACCTCTCTGGCTCATCGTCCATTTAGACGACGAGAATCTTGTGCACTCCCCCAAAGATGGAACCCTGATCATGCAGCTCGATTACCACTCTCTCGTCGTTGATCGGGTTATCCCGGAGACCTCTCAAGCCAGCACGCTGGCCTTTCAGATTCCTGAGGCCTTGAAGTCGGAGTTTCAGTTTCAGCCTGGCCAGTTTCTGACGCTGCGAATTCCGAGAGAGGATCGGTTCTCTCCACGCTGTTACTCCATCTCCAGCGGACCGAACGACTCCATCGCTGTCACCATCAAACGCGTTCCAGGAGGGTTCGGCTCCAACTGGTTGCTCGACCAGGTGAAGGCCGGAGATCGTTTGGCGGTTCGCGCACCGTCCGGGCGTTTCACCGTGCGTGCGTCGGAGCGACCCTTGGTTTTCTTCGCAGGAGGCAGCGGCATCACGCCCATGATGTCGATTCTTCGGCACCAGAGCGAGTCCATGGCCCCGAGAAAGATGGCGCTGTTTTATGCCAACCAGTCTCGCGATCAAGTGATTTTTGGGGATTCGCTTCGAGCGCTCGCTCAAGACCCTGGAGGCCCACTGGTGCTCACGGAATGGCTGGATGAAGAGCGAGGGTTTGCAGGAGCCCAAGACATACGAGGATTCGCAGAGGCTTGGAGGGCGGCCCACTTCATGGTGTGTGGGCCCGCTCCCTTCATGAAGCTGGTCGTCGAGACGCTTGAAGAGATGGGCGTCTCTCCGGAAGAGATTCAGACCGAGAGGTTTCAGTCACTCGCAGACGAACCGCTGGAGTCCATGCTCTCCCATCCGGTCTCTGAGATCTCATCGGATGCATGTGAATCGTCGTCCTTGACGGTAGAGGTCTCGGGTGAAACGCATCATCTGTTGGTTCGCTCCGATGAGACGCTGTTGTCCGCCATAGAGCGCGCGGGCGTGGTCGTACCCTATTCCTGCCGCGAGGGAAGCTGTGGGAGCTGTATGGGGAAGCTCCTCGAGGGTGAAGTGGAGATGGATGTGACGGATGCGCTCAGTGAGCGAGAACTTCAGCGTGGGTACGTGCTCACCTGCCAGGCGAGACCGCGCTCCGCTCAGCTGAGGCTCGATATCGATGCCTGAACCCAGTTTGCCTTCAAGCGCTCTACCCGAGAGCAGCCTTGAGGCTCTGGTGCATTCGGCTGCCCGCTGGCCAGACCGTCTCGCCATGGTCGACCAGCAGGTGAATCTGAGCTTTGCTGAACTCTCGGGCCGAGTTGCAGCAGTCAGCGACGCTTTTCGGCAGGCCGGCCTGCGCCCCGGCATGGTGGTTGCGGTCTGTGGGCCAAACAGCTGGCAGTGGGTGGTGCAGGCCCTGGCCATTCAGGCGCTGGGATGCGTCTTGCTGCCTCTGAGCACTCGTCTGCGGGGGGCCGAGCTGCAGGACATGCTTCAACGGAGTCGCGCCACAACGGTCATCAGTGTCGATCGATTCCTAGACTTCGGCTACGCAGATCTCTTCGCCTCCTTGCAGTCCACGCTCCCCTTTAGGCTCTGGCGTTGGGACTGGCCCGGTGGAGAGCGCCTGGTGTCATCCCCGGACGAGATCTCCCTGACGCAAACTGCGCGTTGGCCTCACGGTATGGATGCTCAATCGCTCGCGACCTGCATCGCCGACCTCATGTTTACCTCAGGCACCACGGGACGGCCGAAGGGGGTGCTCTCGAGTCATGCCCAAAATCTGAGGGCCTTTGGTGCGTGGACGGAAGTAGTGGGTCTGCGTGAGCACGATCGTTATCTGGTCGTGAATCCCTTCTTTCACGCCTTCGGCTACAAGGCCGGCTGGTTGTCTGCACTGGTTCGTGGGGCC
Organism: Bordetella parapertussis; assembly: GCA_945862985.1. GTDB lineage: Bacteria > Pseudomonadota > Gammaproteobacteria > Burkholderiales > Burkholderiaceae_A > Hahnella > Hahnella lacustris. The sequence goes on from CAMAZF010000015.1 coordinate 17,543, forward strand.
TGCGTCTATCCCGTTGGAGTCTTCGATGCCCGCTCCGCTCTGCACACCATCGAGCGAGAGCAGATCAGCTTCCTGCCTGGCCCACCCACACTCTTTCATGCTCTCCTCGATCATCCGGACCGATCGCTCACTGACCTCAGAAGTCTGCGGGTTGCAGTGACGGGGGCAGCCACCATTCCGCCCAGCCTGATTGGCCGAATGAGAGAGGAGCTTCACTTTCAGACGGTGACCACTGCCTACGGTCTGACCGAATGCAGCGGGGTGGCGACGGTCTGTGACCCGGGGGCCTCTGACGAGAAAATCTCCACGACCAGTGGCTGTGCGCTTCCTGGGGTGGAAGTGGAATGTCACCGGCCGGACGGCTCTCGCTGCGGACCCAATGAGGTGGGCGAGATTGTGATTCGTGGCTTCAATGTCATGCAGGGCTACTTCGAGGATGCGGAATCGACCCGAGAGGCCATTGATGCCCAGGGCTGGCTGCACACAGGAGATGTGGGCGCTCTGGATGAAGAGGGGTATCTGAGGATCACGGATCGCCTCAAAGACATGTACATCAGTGGTGGATTCAACTGCTACCCAGCAGAGATCGAGCGGCTCATGCACGCCCATCCTGAGGTGTCACAGGCGGCTGTGATCGGCGCGCCCGACGTGAGGCTCGGAGAGGTTGGAGTGGCCTTTGTGGTCAAGAAGCCGGGGAGCGCAATGACGCCTTCGGCCTTTCAGGACTGGTGCAAGTCGGTCATGTCCAATTACAAGGTGCCTAAACAGGTGATTTTCATGGATGAACTGCCGCTCAATGCCGCGGGTAAAGTTCAGAAGGCAGAGCTTCGTGGCCGTTTGGCCCCGCGTTAGTCTCATGGGACGATGCTGAGCCTCACCCGAGAGACGACAACTTGAGTCGTTTAACAACATCAAAGAGGGAGTCAACGATGCGGTTTCAGGGGAAAGTGGCGCTCGTCACGGGCGCTGGACAGGGGATGGGGCAGGCGATTGCTCGGCGTTTGGCTCACGAGGGGGCGACTGTGGTCGCAGCAGACATCCGAGGGGAGGCAGCCCAGGCCACCGTCGCTCAATGTGACGGAACGGGTCATATGGGTGTGGCACTCGATGTCTCGAAGAGTGATGCGGTGCGAGCGCTCTTTGAGCAGATCGACCAACGCTTTGGCGGCATTCACATCCTGGTGAACAACGCTGGCATCGGGTCTGCGCCGAATGACGGATTTCCAAAGCTCCTCGAGCGCCTCGGTCAGCGCGGTGCTCAAATGGCCAAGGGCGAAACGCCCACCGTGTTCCCCGATCTCATCATCGATATGGAAGATGAAGGGTGGCACGGTGTGATGGGGGTCAACCTCCACGGGGCTTTTTACTGCCTACGCGAGTCTGTGCGGCTGATGATCAAAGCCGGAATCAAGGGCTCTCTCATCAACATCTCCAGCACCGCCGCCTTGTCGGGTGAGGGGGGGCTTCATTACGTCACGTCTAAGGCCGCCCTTCATGGATTGTCTCGGGCGCTTGCCAGAGAGCTTGGCCCGCGCGGCATTCGCGTCAACAACGTCGTGCCGGGTCCCACCAACACCCCCATGATGCAATCGGTCGGTGAGGACTGGATTCGCTCCATGATTGCAGCCATTCCTCTGGGGCGCATGGCTGAACCAGACGACATTGCCCGAGTGGTCGCATTCTTGGCGAGCGACGATGCAGCCATGGTGACGGGGCAGGATGTCGTCGCCAACGGCGGCTCCTACTTCAAATGAGCGGAGGACATATGGCAGCATCAAATGAGAAGCAGGTTGCACTGGTCACAGGCGGGGGAAGTGGCATTGGCGAGGCCACTGCCCGACTCTTGGCCTCCAGGGGAGTCATGGTCGTCATCTGTGGCCGTCGGGCTGAGCCGCTTGAGACGGTTGCAGCCTCCATTCGTGAGCAAGGCGGCCATGTGGAGGTCTTGGTGCTGGATGTGTCAGACGAGGATCAAGTCACTCAGGGGATTCAGGGTGTGGTGACGCGTCACGGGCAGATTGATCTGGTCGTCAACAATGCGATGGCCTACAGCTGGGGCGCGATTGAGCAGACCACCACTGAGGCGTGGCGCTCTAATTTCTTGACCACCGTGGATGGAACCTTCTGGGCTTGCCGCGAGGCGGGCAAACACATGAAGGCTCGGGGCAAGGGGGCCATCGTGAATGTCTCTTCCATCTGCGGTCTGTTTGGGATGCCTTGGATGGCGGGCTACTCTGCCGCAAAGGCAGCCGTCTTGAACTTCACCAAGGCCGTGGCGTCCGAGTGGGGCCCGTCTGGTATTCGGTGTAACGCCGTGATTCCGGGGGTTGTAGATACCCCCGCGACGGCCGGCATGCTCTCCGACGAAAAGTCTCGCAAGAACACAGAGAAGCTGATTCCGCTCAGGCGCGTTGCGAGCGCGCATGAGGTGGCCACGCTCATTGCTTTCTTAGGGTCGGATGAGGCCTCTTACATCACGGGCGCCTGCATCCCGGTGGACGGTGGGCGTTCTGCAGAGCTCTACACTGTGCTGGAGGGCTGAGCAGCATGGATGCCCTGCTTGCAAGGCTTGATCGTCTGGAATCGACGGAGGCGATCCGTCAGCTCGTGGGACGCTACAGCCTCTCACTCGACATGCGTGACCTCGATGCTCACGTCAATCTGTTTGCACCAGACATTCGGGTAGGCCGAGAAAAGACAGGGCGTGCTCACCTCAAGGCCTGGGTCGACGACACCCTGAGGAATCAGTTCACAGGAACCTCTCACCATATTGGTCAACACATCATCGAGTTTGAGGATCCAGACCATGCGCTTGGGGTGGTGTATTCCAAGAATGAGCACGAGTGTGGTGGAGAGTGGGTGATCATGCAGATGCTCTATTGGGATCAATACGAGCGCATGGATGGCCGTTGGTATTTTCGGCGCAGGCTGCCGTGTTACTGGTACGCGACAGACCTCAATAAGCCACCCGTCGGTGAACTCAAGATGCGCTGGCCGGGACGCTCACCCTATGCAGGGACCTTCCACGACCTCTTCCCCTCATGGAAGGCCTTCTGGTCTGGCCCTGCGCTCTCCTCTCTGGAGGCGCTCCCGGAGGTCGCTCCACCGGCTCCGCTCGATCAGTTCCTCAAGACCATGCGTGCCGGGACACCAGACCCCAAGATTCGTGTTCGTTGAAAGTGAGACCATGACAGTTCTTTTAACTCCTGTTCAGATTGGCGCTTTCACGCTCCCCAATCGAGTGGTCATGGCGCCCATGACCCGCAACCGTGCCCAAGCGGACGGGCGAGCGTCTGCGCTGATGGCCCAGTATTACGAGCAGCGTGGGCGGGCAGGCATGGTCGTGGTGGAGGGCACCACCCCCTCTCCCGATGGCTATGCCTACGTCCGGATGCCCGGACTCTGGTCCGAACAGCACGCAGAAGCCTTTCGTCCTGTAGTGGAGGGCATTCATCGAAAGGGTGGGGTTGCCGTATTGCAACTGATGCATGGCGGACGGGTGGCGTCCGCCTCCAACCGCGCCGTGGTGGGTGGACGAACACTGGCACCCTCAGCCGTCCAGCTTGAGGGCGAAATCTGGACAGACTCGGCTGGGATGCGTCCACATGACGTGCCTCAAGAGATGACCCTGGCCGACATCGAAGAGAGCCTGCAGGCCTATTCGAAGGCCGCCCGATGGGCACGTGCCATTGGATTCGACGGCGTAGAATTGCATGGCACCTCGGGCTACTTGCCCTCCCAATTTCTCTCTGAGAACGTGAATCAACGAACCGATGCCTATGGGGGGACACTGGAGCATCGGGCTCGGTATTTCGTGGAGTTGATGCAGGTGCTGGTGGAAGCGGTGGGTGCTGATCGGGTGGGCCTGCGGCTCTGCCCGGGAAACCCGTACAACGGCATTCAAGACTCCAACCCCGCAGCCTCGGCAGGCCTTCTGCTGAGAGAGGCCGAGCATCGCGGCTTGGCCTATGTTCACATCATGCGCTCACCGCTGCCTGACCTCGACGCGATCGGTCTGGCCAAGTCTTGCTTCACGGGAGCCTTGATTGTGAATGACAGCTATCAGCCCGATACGGCTGAACACGCCGTCGCCTCAGGTTTGGCCAGCGCAGTCTCTTTTGGTCGGCACTTCATCGGCAATCCAGACCTGGTCGCGCGCATTCGGTCGGGCACTCCTCTGGCCAAGTTCGATCGAAAGACGCTCTATACCGCCGGCCCTGAAGGCTATATCGACTACTCGCCTTTCCACTGAGGTCGACGCTTTTCTATAAAGGCTTGCATGCCTTCCTTTTGATCCCTGGAGGCAAAGAGAACCTGGTTGGCCTTGCGTTCGAGTGCGAGCGCCCCTTGTAAGGATAGATCTGCCCCTAGCTGCATGACCTCCTTGAGCTGAAGCACGGCGAGCGGAGGCATGCCTGCAATGCGTGAGGCCATATCGAGCGCCCGGCTCGTCAATTCAGCGCTGGGCACCATCTCTGAGACCAGCCCTGAGCGTTCGGCCTGCTCGGCAGAAATGGGCTGGCCGGTGAGAAGCATCTGCATGGCTTTATGGCGGCCAACGGCACGAAGGAGGCGCTGGGTGCCCCCAATGCCGGGCATGATGCCAATCTTGATCTCGGGTTGACCAAATTGGGCACGGTCGCTGGCCAGAATGATGTCGCAGTGCATAGCAAGCTCACAGCCGCCACCCAGGGCGAATCCATCTACGACCGCAATGATGGGCTTGGGGCAGTCTTGAATGGGCGCCCAGAGCAGCTCGGTATGACGCTGCCAGATCTCAATCGGCCCGCAGCCCGCAAGACTATGAATGTCGCCCCCCGCCGCAAAGTGCTCTCCCGCTCCTGTGAGGATCACCACCCGAGTCTCAACGTCCTGTGCGAGGCGAGAAAATGACTCTGAGAGCGCCTCTTGGAGTGGCAGACTGAGGGCGTTCATCACCTCCGGGCGGTTCATGGTGAGGCGGGTGACACCCGGACAGGGACGGTCTTCTAGGAGCAGCGTGGTCATGGCTATGAGGTTCGAAGGAAAGGGTTGACGACTCATCGTCCGTCCGGACGACGAGCGATTCCGTCAAGTTTAAGAGCATCTCTTCCATGAACGACATCCGCGCGATTCCTGTCATTCCTGCTCGCGAAGAGACACAGGCCCGGCTCGATCGACGTGCTGCTGCGGCGGCGCAGTTTAAGCCTAAGGACTCTTACACCATTGGCGACCGTTGGTCTGCGACGTGTCGTCGCTGGCCTGAGCGGCCATTCTTGCTGTGGGGTGATCTGTGCTGGACCTATGAAGAGGCCGACGAGATCATCAATGCATACGCGCACGCACTCTCTGCACAAGGCGTAAAGGCCCGACAGACGGTCGCGCTCATGATGGAGAACCGGCCCGAGTTTTACTGGACCTGGTTGGCGCTCACCAAGCTGGGCGCACCTGCTGCCTTTATCAACGTGCATCTGACTGACAAGCCCCTTCAGCATGCCCTCAATGAGACTCGCGCAACCCATTGGGTCTATGGCGATGAGTGCCTACACGCGACCAAGGGCATTGCGGGCGCAGATCATCTCGCTCGATTGAGGGTTGCAAACACCCATTGGGAATGTCAGGGCGCAGCCTCACACCCCGATCCTGAGCTCTCGCTCTTGGCCGCCGCGCAACCAACCTCCGATCATTTTTTGGAGCAACGCTCAGATTTGGTGGGCGAGGATGTGGCCCTCTACATTTTTACCTCAGGCACCACCGGTCTGCCCAAGGCAGCATTGACCAGCCATATGCGCTGGCTGATGGCGGGTGCTGTGATGGAGTCTGTACTCCAGACTCAGCAGGACGACGTGTTCTATTGTTTTCTGCCGCTCTACCACGGCGCCGCCGCGATGGCGCTCACCTCCACTGCACTGATGTGCGGCTCCTCGATCGTTCTGCGCCGGAAATTTTCCGCCAGTCAGTTCTGGCTGGACGTGCGGCGTTACGGTGTGACGAGTTGCCAGTACGTGGGAGAGATCATTCGATACCTTTTGGCCCAACCGCCTCGCGCTGATGATCGTCACCATTCACTCGTGCGCCTCTCTGGTACCGGACTCAACCGGGAGACCTGGCTTCAATTTCAGGGTCGCTTTGGGGTTCGAGACATCTTTGAGAGTTGGGGCTCCACAGAAGGGAACGTGAATAGCCTCAACCTTGACAATGTTCCGGGCTCTTGTGGGCGTGTCCCCTTTTGGGACAAAACCAATCTTCGGCTCATTCGGTATGACATTGAACGCGACGAACATGTGCGTGACGAGCATGGCCGATACGTGCTCTGCAAGCCCGGTGAAGTGGGTGAGGCGATCGGCTTTATTGTGGAGCATCCCGATGTGGGTGGGGGTCGCTTCGAGGGCTACACATCCGCCACTGAGACTGAAAAGAAAATTCTCAAGGGCGTTTTGAGCGCGTCTGACAAATGGTTTCGCACGGGCGACCTGCTCCGTGAGGACGAGAATGGCTATCTCTTCTTTGTGGATCGTCTCGGAGACACCTTTCGGTGGAAGAGCGAGAACGTGTCCACGCTGGAGGTGGGCTCGGTGCTGGAGGAGTTCCCCGGCGTGCTTTTTCTCACAGTCTACGGAGTTGAGATCCCGGGCTTCGAGGGGAGAGCGGGTATGGTGGCCATACAAATGCAAGAGGGTGCGGTATTCGATCCCTCGGGGTTCTATGCCTTTGCCAAGTCAAGGCTGCCCAGATATGCGCTGCCCCAGTTTGTTCGTATCTCGCAATCTTTGGATATGACGGGCACCTATAAGCTGAGAAAGGTCGACTTACAGCGTCAGTCCTATGCGCAGTCACAGGTCTCTGACCCTCTCTGGGTCATTCAAGAAAACCAGTCGACTTACGCGCCACTGACGCCTGAATCGCTTGCGCAGGCGAGCTATCCTCTGCACCCGCTGGATCAATGAGCATCGGGCTGCAGTACCCTCTGCCCACCCCACCTGCAGCTGGTCAGACCTGTGAGGTCGCTGAGGGCGTGTTGTGGACTCGCATGCCCATGCCGTTTTCGCTCGATCACATCAATGTGTATCTGCTCAGGGATGACGGGGGCTGGTGGATTGTGGATACTGGCCTCAACCGAGAGACCTGCAAACGGCTCTGGCAAGACATCTGGTCGGATTTGTCTCCCTCTGGGCCGCTCAAGGGCGTCATTTGCACGCACTTTCATGATGATCACACTGGGCTGGCGGGTTGGTTTGAGCGGGAGTGGAAGGTTCCGATCCATATGTCGGTGCAGGAGTACCTCACCTTGGCCACCGACCGCCGGCTCTCAGATGTGATTGCAGAACCCCCAGAGCAGCATCTTGTTTTTTTCAGCCGGGCCGGTTTCGATCGCGAGCAGACAGAGACGCTGTTGAAGTCCCTGGCCGGAAGTTCTCATGGACCTTTGGTGCCCAGCCAGTACCGCCGGCTCAAGCATGGGGATGTTCTCACCATCGGCGAGTGTCACTGGCAGGTGGTCGTGGGATCTGGTCATTCGCCCGAGCATCTCTGCCTCTACAGCGCGCAGCGTGGACTGCTCCTCTCCGGTGATCAGGTGCTTCCTGGCATCACCTCCAATGTTTGCGTAACCCCGGTTGAGCCACTGGCCAACCCACTGAAAGACTGGCTCGATTCCCTAGAGCGGCTCATGATGGTCCCGGACGATGTCCTCGTATTGCCCAGCCATCAACTGCCCTTCAAAGGACTCCATGCGCGCCTTCAGTTTCTGTATGCCCACCACCAGCAGGCGCTGGCTCAAACCAGGGAGGCCTGCTCTGGTCAAGGAGCAGACGCAGCCTCGGTGATGCGGGTCTTGTTTCCGCGGATTCGATCTCCGATTGACCAGTTCCTCGGGCTGGGCGAGGCATTGGCACATTTGAACTTTCTGGTCGCTCGAGACGAGATGGACGCAATAGAGACCGAGGGAGGGGCAACCCAGTATCGGTGCCGTCCCCGGAGCGCCGCCCTCACTCATGAAGAATGGATACACGAATGAGCAGCACAGCCTTTCATGCTTTAGATGATGATGCCTTTCGAGCGGCAGCACGAGCGTGGCTTGAGCAGCATTGTCCGGCGAGTCTTCGGGGGAGAGTCACCCCAGCGGAGATGGTGTTTGGAGCCCGAGACGTCCATTTCAAGACCGAAGACCAGCGCAGATGGTTTGAGTCAATGCGCGATATGGGCTGGTTCGCTCCAGACTGGCCGGCTGAATATGGTGGTGGAGGTTTGAGCCCAACCAAGACTCGCATTCTGGAGTCAGAAATGAAGCGCCTGCAGTGTTTTCCGCCGCAGGTGAATCTTGGGGTGTGGATGTTAGGCCCTGTGCTCTTGGAGTATGGGAGCGAGGCCCAGAAGCAACGGTATCTCACCGAGATGACGGCCGGTACCTGCCGATGGTGTCAGGGATTTTCTGAGCCGAATGCGGGGTCCGACCTCGCTAGCTTGAAGACCTTCGCTCGTCGAGAGGGTGACCACTTTGTTTTGAATGGCAGCAAGATCTGGACCTCGCATGCCAGCGAGAGTGACTGGATGTATCTGCTTGCGCGGACCCGCCAAGAGGGGCCGAAGCAGGCCGGCATTGGGTTCTTTCTGGTGGATCTAAAAAGTGCGGGCGTGGACATTAAGCCCATTGACATGATCAGCGGTAAGTCGCACTTCTGCCAGGTCTTCTTTGACCAGGTGAAGATCCCAGCCGATCAGTTGATCGGCCGCGAAGATCAGGGTTGGGAGATTGCGAAGCGGCTTTTGGTCTTTGAGCGCATGGCCATGTCGAAGTTTGATGATGGTGGCGCGCCCTCTTTGGACTATGAGGGAATCTTTCAGGCGGCTCAGCTCTCACCTGGCGAGCGGCCCGTGATGTCTAAAGACTATTTAGCTGCAGAAATTGACGACTGGTGCTTTAAGCTGCTCACGCGCCTGTCATTTGAGGAGGGACGCGCAGGGCGGCCAACACAGGCGATGACAGGCTGCTTTAAGTACCTGTCTGCTGAGATTGAGAAGCGCCGAGCGGAGTCCGCACTCCATGCTCAAGGCTTTGAGGCCCTAGAGCAGTCTCATCCTGTGGGCTACCACTGGATGCAGAGCAAGACGCTCTCCATCGCTGGGGGAACCTCAGAGATTCAGCTCAACATTCTGGCCAAGCGCATTCTGAAGATGCCAGATGAGCCTCAGGCTGGGGAGGGACGCTAGATGCTCGCACTCTCTGAGGACACCCAGATGCTGGCGCAGAGCGCCCTCGACCTCTTTACCGCGCAAGACTTTCCAAGTGTGATTCGTGCCCATCGCGAACTGGGCCCCGCTGCCACAGGATTTGACTCCCATCACTGGCAGTCTGCAGTGGAGCTGGGCTGGACTGGGATTGCCATTCCGGATCACCTCGGTGGGCTCGGGTTTCCGGTGCAGGGGCTTTTTGGTCTCTTCGAGGCAGCAGGACGAACGCTCGGGGGGATTCCTTTACTCACTCAACTGGTCTTGGCTCCGAGCCTGCTCTCGGCTGCACCGAACGGTTGGGCTCAGCGTGAACATGCGTTGGAGGCACTACTGCAGGGCTCCGAATTCTATGGATTCGCCATGGATGAGGGCCCTCGTCACGCTCCGACCCAATGCGTGACAGAGGCCAGGCAGACGGGGTCTGGCTGGGAGCTCTCTGGTGCCAAACGCTATGCCCTCGATGTCACACATGCCCAATGGATTCTCATCACAGCCCGCCTGGCTGGGACACAAGACATTGCGCTCTTTCGTGTTCCTGCTCATGCCTCTGGGCTTGAGGTGCGCCCCTGTGCACTGATTGATTTGCGAAGTCGCGCCCATGTGGAAATGTCTCAGGTTGCGATCGGTCCAGACGCATTGGTCTGCCACGCAGCGGACTTGGATGCTGCAATGAGCCGCACGCTCTCTCTGGGACGAGCTTGCCTCGCTGCTGAACTCCTGGGGCTCTCTGAGGCGGTCTTTGACACCACCCTTGACTATCTTCAGCAGCGCGAGCAGTTCGATCGGAAGCTCGGGAGCTTTCAGGCCTTACAGCATCGCATGGCCCGCCTGCACGCTGAGATTCAACTGGCAAAGGCCGGTGTTCTGGGCGCCTTTGAGGCCCTGCAGGAACAGACCGAGGGTGCGGCAGATCGCGCGGTTGCGATGGCGAAATACAAGGCAGGAGAGGTGTCTGATCTCGCAACCAACGAGGCGACACAGCTTCACGGCGGAATGGGCGTCACAGACGAGCTCAATATTGGGCTCTACCTGAAGCGAGCTCGCGTCGCGGAGGGGACGTTGGGTGATCAGACCTTCCATCTGACCCATCTACTGAATTCGCAAGGAGCGCTCTGATGAGTATGGTTCAGTATTCCCAGCGCTTTGCACCGCTGATTCAGGCGGGTGCGCCCTTTGAGCTGATTGAAGAGGAAGGTCTACGGCGCTTCAAACATGCACCTCGATCCCTGGTGGCCATGCTGCATCGGTCTAAGCCTGAGGCACTCAATCAGACCTTCATTGATTGGCTTGGCGAGTCAGTCAGCTTCGAATCATTCTTTGATCGAGCAGAGCGAGTGGCTGCCTGGATGCAGGCTCACGGACTTCAGAGAGGCGATCGCGTCTGCATCGCCATGCGCAATCGGCCTGAATGGCTGATCGCCGCCTGGGCCACCATCCTTGCGGGAGGGGTCTCTGCCCCACTTAACAGCTGGGGGCGTCGAGAGGAATTGGAGCACGGGCTGGAGTTGGCGCAGCCTCGCTTTGTCTTTGTGGATCATCCACGCTGCAAGCTCGTCGCGCAGGGGGCGAAGGCTCTCCATTCGCAGGTGATTCTGGTCTCGCAGGTCGAGGGAAGAGAGCCTCTGTGTGAGCTTGGTGCGATTCAGTCGGTCTCCTTTGATGAGCTGCTGCGAGCGTCGAATGCCTGGGTCGACCCGAATCTCTCGTCGACTGACCCAGCCGTGTTGCTTTTTACCAGTGGCACCACCAGCAAGCCAAAGGCCGCACTCTCCACGCACGATGCGGTGATTCAGTCCTTGATGAACATCCAGCTCAATGCTGCGGTGTCCGGCATCACTTCCCCGGAGCAAGTCAAAGCCATCATGAGCTCTGGATTCCCGCCGGCGGCGCTGGTGGCGGTCCCCTTCTTCCACGTCAGCGGCTTTCATGCCCTGTTCTTGTTTGGATTGGCAGGCCAGAGAAAATTGGTGCTTGCTTGGAAGTGGGACATCTCAGAAATCGTGGGCCTCTTGGAGGCAAAACGATTGACCCAGATTAATGGTTCGCCCGCCATGATGCGTGAGCTCATGATGTCAGAGGCGTTCCAATCCGCGGATCGAAGGAGCCTAGCTGCGCTGGGCTTGGGCGGAGCAGCAGCGCCTTCAGCACTCATTGAAGAGATGCGTGCATTGCTGCCTTTGGGCATGATGGGCATTGGCTATGGAGCAACAGAGACCAACGGGCTGGGCGCCCAGACCTCAGGTCAGCCCTTTCTGGAGAGGCCTCAGGCTTCAGGGTACCTGAGCCCTCTGGCTGACATCCGCATTCGTGATTTGGATGGCTCGATCCTTCCTCCGGGTTCAACCGGAGAGATCGAGATTCGATCGGTCGCCAACATGGTGGGGTACTGGGATGCTGAGTCGAGACGCCCGATTCCTCTCGTGGATCACTGGTACGCCACTGGAGACGTTGGATTCGTGGATGCGCAAGGCTATCTGCACATCGTCGATCGCATCAAGGACATCGTGAATCGTGGGGGGGAGAAGGTCAGCTGTGCTGAGGTAGAGGCAGCGCTGCTGTTACTGCCCGTGGTCAGAGATGCCGTCGTGATGCCACTTCCGGATGCACAGAAGGGAGAGGTCGTCGCAGCGGTTGTGGTGGTGGATGAGCCCTCTCAGGTTTCGACAGACGCCTTGCGTGCATCGCTCTTGGAGCGTCTGGCGCATTTTAAGGTTCCAGAGCGTTGGGCCGTAGTTGCTCATCCTGTGGAGCGAACCCCTTCGGGCAAACCCATTAAAGCCCTCCTGAAGCCACTGTTCGCCTAATTCTCTAGAGGGCGAGTGCAGCCTCGAAGCCTGATTTCAGGGCCCCTTCAATGTATCCCAGCGATTGATAATCACCCAGCGCAGTCCAAGGCACTTGGGCTGCATCGAGCGCGCGTTTGAGGTCGAGTTGTCTGTCTTGAGCCTGCCCCTCCTGAGTGGCGTTGGCCATGACGAGATCGGAAGGGCTCAGGAGGCTTTGTTGCTCCATGAGTTCCTGGGTCTCGGGATGCTTGCTCCGAGTGGTCACGCATAACTGCCCCGATGGATCGACACTCACCATGGCTCGCGTGATGAGCGTGGCGCCATGATCCTCAAGCCCTTCGATGACTCTCCATCGGCGAACAATGGAGAGCTCCCGGCCAAGAGAGGGGCCTGTTTCCAGCACGGTCACCTTGCGACCGTATTCGACCAAGAGCTCTGCGAGCTCCAAGCCCACCAAGCCGCCCCCAAGGATGGCGACATGAGATCCAAAAGGTAGGTAGGCCGACGCGGCTCTTCTCAGTTGATGGACATGATTGAGCAAGCCCATTCGTGCCGATGCCCACGCACCGTAACGGATGATCGGGTTGAGGTGGCGAGGCATCTGCGCCAGATCGCCTTCGAGCAGCGCTCTCAGGCCAGGTCCGTTCCAGATCCGAATCCCCTTCAGTCCGTTGAAGTCTGGGTCGCTGGCATAGCTTGCCCCCGTGGCAAGCAAGACCTGATCAGGCTTGAGGTCGAGCAGCTGCTCGGGGGTAATAGACGACCCAAGTCTGACTTGAATGAAAGGGTGCTGCATGGCGTGGATTAACTGCTCGAGCAGTGCGTGATTCTCCGCGTAGGCCAGGCTCGCGAGCCGAAGGCTTCCACCGAGCGCATGGCCGCGCTCGAGCAGGGTGACTGTATGCCCTCTCTCGGCTGCCAGTCGGGCGGCCTCCATGCCGGACGGACCTCCACCCACCACCACCACGTGACGGGATGTCTGAGGCTTGGGCTGGAGTGCCAGTCGGTACTCTTGCCCGGTGGTGGGTTGGACCGCACACTTGACACGTTCATTGATGAAAATCTGCGAGACACAGGTGTAGCAATAAATGCATGGCCGCACGCTCTTGTGTTGTCCCGTCCTCCATTTGTTGGGCAACTCAGGATCTGCCAAGAGCTTGCGCGCAAGTGCCACAAAGTCTGCCTGTCCATCGCGCAGGGCTTGCTCGCATGCCTGCGCATCGAGCCGCCCAGCCGCAATGACTGGCAGTTTCGCACCAGAGCGGATTGCGGATGCCCAGTGAAGGAATCCTCCGGGTTTTTGCACCAGTGGAGCCTCGGTAAAGGCTGAGCCTCGGGTGAGGTTGGCATAGGCCGAGACGCTGACCGCAGCGGCCCCAGCTGACTTTGCGATGGCTGAGGCCATGATGGCATCGTCAAGCGTGATGCCCCCCGGCATGCCGATCTCCTGTGCATCCAGACGAATCCACACGGGCATCTCGGATCCCACGCGAGCTTTGACCGCTTCAATCACCTCCCGCATCAATCGAGCGCGGTTCTCCAGGGAACCCCCGTATTCGTCTTCGCGTGAGTTGGTATAGCCCGATAGGAAGCCCGCAATCAGGTAGGTGTGGGCGCCATGGATTTCGATGCCGTCGAAGCCAGCCGCTTGTGCACGCCCTGCAGCGTCTGCGAACCACTGAATGGCGGTGGCAATATCCTCACGCGTCATCACCTGGATTTGGGGCTTCCCTCTTCCCGCCTGAGAGATAAAGGCTGAGAGCTCTTCCTTGGTGAGGCGCTCCATCATGTTGCTTGAAACGCGGGGCGGAATCGACGGAACCCAGAGCGGGCGGCCCTCCGCAAGGTCACGCACGGATGTCTTTCCCGCGTGTTGAAGCTGGACTGCGATCTTGGCGCCATGCTGATGGACCCGTCGTGCCAGCGCGCTCAAACCGGGGATGAACTTGTCGTCTGAGAGCCCCACTTGAAAGGGCTCTGCTGTTCCGGCAGGAAAGGCGACCGAGACCACGCCCATAGTGAGTAGGCCGGCACCCCCGCGCGCGCGGGCCTCATAGTAGGCTTGGATACGGTCTCCGCAAGTGCCATCAGACTCCGCATAGTTAGACCCCATCGGAGCCATGATGATCCGATTCTTGAGCTCCATGGAGCCAATCTGGCCGGGTTCAAAGAGAGGGTTCATGCTGGAGCTCCTGAGGTCTGAGGTTTGAGCTGGAGAAAGGCCAAGATGGAGAGCAGAGGGAAGAGCGCGCTGATCGCAAGTGCAGGTCCGAGCGTTTCAGTGAGACCAATCGCCGCGAGCTGATCGCTCACCATTCCCACCAGCATAGGACCCACCCCAATGCCAATGAGGGTGCTGATGGAACTGAGTGCGGCGAGTGAAAGCGGTCGTGTTCGGTCATCGCCAGTCCTGGCTGCCGTGCTGAAGGTTTCTGCAGTCCACCAGACGGAGAAGAACGCTGACAACGCACCGAATAGGAGTCCGAGCGGCCAGACTCGACCGCCCCATTCAGGACCCAGTCCGGCCGGCCACAGGAAGTAGGCCAGTGCCGTGACGAAACCCAGTCCGATGCCCCAACAGGACACTCCGAAGGACCATCCTTGACTGGAGGCACGCAGGCGATCAGAGAGGGTTGCTCCGACCATCATTCCCAGAGCAGACGGCAGTCCAAATCCCAGGCCGGAGATCAGCCCCGCGTCGGCGAGCGAGTATCCGTGGGTCCGAACGAGGAAGGCGGCATTCCACATCGCCAGAGAATATCCCCCGAGGGTGTTGAGCCCTGCGGCGAGGGCGAGCCATCGGAACTGAGAAGTGGCCATCAGCACACTCATTGACTGAAGGGTCAGGGAGATGACGCGGCCGACCCGGGGAAACCCCTGGCGTGGGCGATCCCTCAGGACCATCCAACAGACCATGCCTGCGCACGCCGCGAGTACGGCAACTCCCCAGAAGACCGGCCTCCATCCGAGGCTTCCGATGAGTACCCCTCCGAGTGCAAGACTCGCCACCGCGGAGAGGGTGGGGGCGGTCGTGAGCATGCCCATGGCCGCCGCTTGGCGATGCGGGGGGGCGAGATCGGTGACCAGCGACATGGACGCGGGTGTCAGGCCGGCCTCAAGCACGGCATGAACGAGCCTTGCGAGCAGTAAAACCCACAAGCCATGCGCCAGTGCGATGCCCATGGCCACCATCCCCCAGGCCATGAGACCCGCTGCAATGAGCACGCGGCGGTTGACCTGGCTGGCAAGCTGTCCCATTGGAAGGGCGGTAAGGGCAAAGGCCAACGCGAAGAACGGCCCATTCACCAGTCCCATTTGCGTGTCGGTGAGGCCAAAATCCAGTCGAAGTGGCTCCACAGCCACGGCCATCAGCTGTCGCCCTGAAAAGGTGATGGCGTAGCCCATGAACAGGGCAGCGAGGGCCCAGGTCAGGCTGCGGTGGGGGCTGAGATCTTTAGGGTTAACCATGTCATACAAAGGGTGTCTTCGCTTGGCTGCGTTGACATCGTCCGGTCAGACAGTGGGTGATGAGCCTGGCTAGTCTGTTTGCGTGATGTAGGGCTGGATTGGACTTCTTACGCTTCACTCATTCCTACCCAAAGGAGTATGACCATGGACCGTGCACCAGATCAGTTAAAAATTGAAGCTCAGTTGATTGCAGCCGCCCGCGAACTCGGCCCCCGTCTCGCAGAGCGCGCCTATCAGGCCGATCAGGACATGCGTATCCCAGACGAGACCATTGCGGAAATGAAGGCTGCTGGCCTCTTCAAGATTCTTCAACCCGCTCGCTGGGGTGGATTCGAAATGGACCCGCGCACGTTCTACAAGGTGCAGACGGTTTTGGCTGAGTACTGCATGTCGACTGCCTGGATCTACGGTGTGATGGGTGTTCACCCTTGGCAGATTGCTCGCTATCCCATGAAGGCTCAGGAGGAGATCTGGGGCGAGGACGTCAACACGCTGGTTGCATCCACTTACATGCCCACGGCGAAGGTCACCCCGGTTGAGGGGGGGTATCAAGTCAGCGGCCGCTGGGGTTTCTCGAGCTGCTGTGAGCACTCGAGCTGGTTCCTGTTGGGGGGAATCGTCCCTGAGGCTGATGGCCGTGCGCCGGAGCATGGCACATTCTTGATTCCCCGATCCGAGGTCACCATTCACAAAAACTGGGACACCCTCGGCATTCGTGGAAGCGGAAGCCATGATGTGGAGGTGAAGGGCTGCTTCGTCCCTGCCCATCGAGTCCAACGCACCAACAGCACCAAGGTTGATGACACCCCTGGACGTCAGTCCAACACCAACCCCATCTACAACCTCAGCTTTGCGTCCGTGTTTGTTCGCGCAGTGTCTACAGCTTGTATTGGTGGTCTGCGGGGCGCGATTAATGAGTTTGTTCGCTACTCCAGCCAGCATGTGGGAAATCACGGCAGTAAGACCGCTGAAGACCCCCAGGCTCAGCAGGCCGTGGTGGAGGCGATGTGTGCTCTCGATGCCATGGAACTTGTGCTCGAGCGCGACTACGCCGAAATGATGGAACACGCCGAGCGCGGTGAGCTTCCCCCCGTAGAGAAGCGGCTGCTGTACCGTTACCACTCCTCTTCGGTGCCTTCTGCCTGTGCAGATCATGTCAGCACTCTGATGCGCTGCATGGGTGCTCAAGGGATGTACAGCAAGAGTCCGATTGGTCGGATCTTCCGGGACATGCATCAGGCTCGGGGGCACATCGCCAATAACTTTATGGCCCATGCTCGGGTGGCAGGCGCTGTCTTTCTGGGCCTTCCCAACCCTGATCCATTCGTCTGATGAGCACTGCGCCCCTGGCGTTTGACGCTGAATATGATGTGGTGGTGGTTGGGTCTGGGGCGGGAGGGATGCTTGCTGCGCTTCGGGCCCATGACCAGGGCTTGAAGGCCCTCCTGCTCGAGAAGGCCGAAGTCTATGGCGGCACGTCCGCCATCTCGGGTGGGGGAATCTGGATTCCCAACAACGCGCATGCCACCCGTGCGGGCTTGAAAGACACGCCAGAGCATGCCAGAGCCTATGTTCAGGCGTCGGCTGCTGGGGAAGTGGAGCAGGCTCGAATCGACGCCTATCTGGCCGTTGCTCCTCAGATGACGGAGTACCTCGAACAGAAGACTCGTGTGCGATATGCCGTCGCAGCCCAGTATCCCGACTACTATCCTGAGCTTCCCGGTGCACTGGCGGGAGGTCGAACCCTCGATCCGGAGCTCTTTGATGCCAGCGTGTTGGGTGATGAGCTCCAGCGGTTGCGTCCCCCGTCGCCAACAACGCTACTGATGGGAAAGATTGCTTGGACTGCGCGGCAGGCCCATAAGGCCATGTCCAAGTCTTTCGGTTGGCGCTTCATGATTGTTTGGGCCATGCTGAAGTACAGGCTCGATAAACGGTGGCGCAAAAAGACCGGGTTTAAGCGTGATCGCTACGCTGCGCTTGGCAGCGCCCTCGTTGCAGGCTTGCGCAGGTCGATGATGGATCGGCAAATCGACCTCTGGCTGTCTTGCCCACTGAAGGCCTTGTTGCAGGATGATGGGAAGGTCATCGGCGTAGAGGTGGAACACGCGTCCGTCACCAAGCGCATTCACGCCCGGCGGGGGGTTATTCTGGCCTCGGGTGGATTCGAGCAGAATCAAGCACTGCGAGAGCAATACCTGCCTGCACCCACACAGGTGAAATGGAGTGCCACGCCAGCCGGACAGAACACGGGTGATGCTTTGCTGGCTGCTCAGGCACTGGGTGCGAAGACTTCACTCATGGACTGGGCCTGGTGGTGTCCCACCATCGGTGTCCCCAAAGAGTCCAGTCAACGAGGTGTCTTTGCAGAGCGGGCCTTCCCGGGTGCGATCGTGGTGAATGGTCTCGGACAGCGGTTTGCCAACGAAGCTGAGCCCTACCTTGAGTTCGGAAAGGCCATGTATGACGATCACGCCAAGACCGGTCAATCGCTGCCAGCCTGGGTGATCTTCGACGCACATTTCCGTTTCCACTACGCCATGGGTCCGATCATGCCGGGTCAGATCATGCCCGACCGTCGCATTCCAGAGGAGTGGTGGGGCCGCGTGCTCTGGACAGCAGATTCATTGGATGCGCTTGCGGCCAAGATTGGTGTCGATGCTCAGGGGTTGGCCACGACCGTTGAGCGTGTCAATTCGTTTGCCAAGAGTGGAACGGATCTCGATTTTGGACGCGGTGGCAATGTCTACGACCGGTACTACGGTGATGTCAATGTCAAGCCCAACCCATGTCTCGCACCGGTGGCCAAGGCCCCGTTCTATGCCATGCGGATGGATGGAGGGGATATTGGTACCAAGGGGGGGCTCCTGACCAACGCCCATGCTCAGGTGATCCGAGAGGATGGTTCAGTCATTCGGGGTCTCTATGCCATTGGAAATTGCTCTTCTTCTGTGATGGGTAAGCGCTATCCCGGCGCTGGCTCCACGCTTGGACCTGCGATGACCTTTGGCTATATCGCAGCAGACCATCTCTGTCAGCAGGCTTAAGCCCCAATGACACAGCATTTACTCCCCGAGGTAGATGTTTTGGTCGTGGGCTGGGGAGCGGCTGGCGCCTGCGCAGCCATCGAGGCGCTTGATGCGGGTCTCTCGGTGGCCATCCTCGATCGATTTAACGGAGGAGGAGCCAGCCAAAAGAGTGGCGGAGTGGTCTACGCAGGAGGGGGAACTCGACATCAGCGCGCAGCGGGTTATGAAGACTCTGCGCGGGCGATGTTCGATTACTTGAAGCATGAGGTTGGCACCGTTGTCTCCGATGCCACGCTTCAGAGATTCTGCGAACAGAGTGTCGAGAATCTTCAATGGCTCGAGGAGCAGGGTGCGCCCTACGCGCATCAGGTGCCACCCGGTGGCAAGACCTCCTATCCCTCGGATGGTTACTACCTGTATTTCTCTGGCAACGAGATGGTTCCGGACTGCGCCGGGTCTCAAGCCCCGGCGCCACGAGGACATCGCACCGTGGGCAAAGGACATGGTGGGGCCGTGCTCTATCAGGCGCTGAGAGAGGCCTGCCTGAGAAAAGGCGCTCAGGTCCATACGCAAACGAGGGTCATGGGTCTCATTCAGGACGATACAGGCCGAGTGGTGGGCGTTCAAGCTCGCCAGATTCCCCCAGGGTCTCCTGAAGCCAAGCGCCATGCAGATGTATCGGCTCGCAGTGAATCAGTGAACAACACCAGGCCCAAACTCGCATCTCAACTGCGCAAGCAGGCTGAATCGATTGAAGCGCGATCGGCCCAGCAGGTTGAGGTTCGTGCCCGGTTGGGTGTGGTCCTTTCCACGGGCGGCTTCATATTCAATCGCGAGATGGTTCGTCAGTTCGCACCCAAATATGTCACCAACTTTAGGATTGGCTCCTCTGGGTGCGCCGGAGATGGGCATCGACTTGCATCTGGCTTGGGGGCTGCGCTCGACCATATGCACCACGTGACCGCCTGGCGGTTCATCAATCCCCCCTCCGCACTCACGGGCGGTATTGCAGTCAATGCTCGGGGCGAGCGGATTGAGAATGAAGAGACCTATGGCGCGAGGCTTGGATACGCGATCTGCGAAGAGAACGAGGGACGAGCCTGGCTGATTCTCGACAGCCAGATTCGCTGGGCTGCACTCAAGCAAATCCTTTTCGGCCGGCTTTGGTGGTTTCAGTGGGCGCCTGCATTTGTACTTTTGTTCATTCAGGCACGCTCTGCACGCACTGTCTCCGCACTCGCTCGAAAGATCGGGCTCCCTGAGGCCGCTTTGGCGCATGCGGTGGAGATGAACAATCAGAGTGCAGCAGGAGCATGCTCAGACCCTGTAGGCAAGTCGGAGCACTCAAGGGTCTCTCTTCGAGGCCCGCGCTTCTATGCGGTTGATATTGGTGTCGCGAACCCATTTTTTCCCCTAGGCGCATTGACGCTGGGGGGAATCCGAGTGAATGAACAGTCTGGCCAGGCGCTTCGTGAGGATGGTTCCCTTATTGAGGGGCTTTATGCGGCCGGTCGTGCCGCCGTAGGCGTGGCCTCCAATCGGTATGTCAGCGGGTTGTCGCTCGCAGACTGTGTCTTTTCTGGTCGCCGCGCTGGCCGCGCGTTGGCTAAAGCCGCCCCTTTTGGGCATTCAGGAGATGATTCAGCGTGAGTCGGTTCAGCGGAAAAACAGTCGTCGTAACCGGTGCAGCCGGTGGCCTTGGTTTTGCAACCGCGCAGCGGTTCAAAGAGGAAGGGGCTCATGTGGTGGGGGTCGATCGATCGACTCGCTCGGAGTCCCCATTCGAACTCTTGGAGGCGGATGTGAGCCAGCCAGCAGATTGGCGGCGCATTGCTGCTCATTGCCTTGAGCACACCGGACGCGTGGATGTGCTGGTGAACAATGCTGCAATTCTCATTGAGGGAAACATTGAAAGCGCGACGCTAGACGATTTTCAGCGCACCTTGGCCGTCAATGTGCAGAGCGTTTTTCTGGGCTGTCAGACCTTCCTCCCGTTGATCGCACAAGGTGGAGGTGGTGCCATTGTGAACATCGCTTCCATCGCAAGCATCATGGGCATTGACAGTCACGCCGCCTATTGCGCCTCAAAAGGGGCGGTGGCTGCGCTCACCAAGAGCATCGCTGTGCACTGTCGAAAAACCCGAAATCGCGTCCGCTGTAATTCCGTTCACCCGGACGGGATTCTGACCCCCATGCTCTTTGCGAGCCTTCCGCCCGGAGTGAAACCAGAGTTCATCAGCACGGAGCAAGATCCCATGAATCGCTTCTGTCCCCCGGAAGATGTCGTAGCCGCGATCGTGTTTCTGGCCAGTGACGAGGCGAAGTCTATTCAGGGCATCGAGATGCGTGTCGACAACGGGCAGTCCGTCATGGGCCGCCCGTAACGCGCGATGGCCTAGCCTTGGTCGGTGACCTGTCCGGCCATGGCGGGCTCCAGCCAGTCTGGATAGGGGGGCAGAACACCCCAATCCGCACGAGGATCGACAGGACCGGACACGAAGACGGTTCGCATATGGCTCAGACTCAGGAACCCTTCTTTGCCCTGGTAGTGACCCATTCCCGACGCGCCCACCCCACCGAAAGGCGCAGAGAGCATCGCCGCATGCATCATCGCGTCATTGATGGAGACCCCACCCGATAGCGTGTTCTGAAGCAGATGATCGCGTTCGGCTGTGTCAGTTCCGAAGTAGTAGAGCGCCAGAGGGCAGTCGCGCGACTGAATATCAGTGACGACCTGGTCGAGTGATGAGTAGGGCTGAATCACCATCAGTGGCCCGAAGAGCTCCTCTTGCATGGCCTTCGCTGTGGGGCTTGCACCAACCAAAAGGGTAAGCGGAAGGCGACGATCTGAGCCTGTCGGGTCTCCCGCTTCTGAGAGCACTTCAATTCTTACGCCTTGAGACTGTGCGTCTGCAAGGAGTCCCGTCAGGCGTGAATGATGTCGAGCATTCACCACAGAGGTGAGGCTGGGATTGTCGCGTGTGTTGGGCGTGAGCTGCTGTACTGTCTCTCGCATGGCCTGAATGAAGGATTCGACCTGACCCTCATGGACATAGCAGACATCTGGGTTTACGCAGAGCTGCCCGGCATTGGTGAGCTTCGCAATGGCGATTTTGCGCGCGGCATCAGAGATGTCAGCGGATCGTCCAATCACGGTTGGCGACTTTCCGCCGAGTTCTAGGGTGACCGGTGTCAAGTGTTGGCTCGCAGCCTGCATGATGAGCTTGCCAACATGTCCACTGCCAGTGAAGACCAGGTGTCCAAGCTGACTGCCTGCGATCGCTTGCGCAATCTCGGCACCGCCCGTGACACAGGCCACCTCTTCCGGGGAGAAGCAGGCTTGAATGGCTGAATGCACCACTTCAGCGGTCTTGGGCGCCACCTCGGAGGGTTTGAGCAACACGGGGTTCCCAGCAGCCAGCGCAGAGGCCATCGGGGCGAAGAGGGTGAAGATGGGCGCGTTCCAGGTGCCAATGATCCCGACGGGACCCTTCGGTTGAACCTGTACCCAGGCCTGCGCACCCATCTGGTCATACGGGCTAAAGACCTCTCGAGAGGAGGGCTGCATCCAGTCCTCGAGATGAGCTCGGGCGTACTTGAGCGGGGCCATGCTCCCGAGTAGGTCATTCATCGTGGAGTAGGCTCGATGGCGGTTGCCAAAGTCATCATGCATCGCCGCCACCAGGGGGTCTCGGAAGTCCACCAAGGCCTTGATCGCACGGGTGAGGCGATCTTTGCGTATCTCAACGCTCGGATTGGGGTCCTTCCAGAATCCGGACCATTGTTGCTTCAATATGGCTTCGACAGACATGACGCTCCCCTCTCAGTGGCAATGGTTGAATGCTTTGAGTCGCATTAACACACGCGCGTGGTTCGGGGGTATCGTCCTTTTGGGGTAAGACTGTCATTAGGGTCTCCCACTAGAGTCCGTGGCATGACCAAGACAACTTCGGACGCCAAACGAGTCCTCATCACCGGGGGCACCAAGGGTATCGGGTTGGAGATGGTGCGAGCCTTCTCAGCGGCCGGCCATCGTCTACTCACCACCAGCCGTAAGCTCACCGATGAGCAGGCCGCGGAACTCTCTGGCCTGGGTGTGGACCATGTCGTGAGCGATGTGAGAGACGCAGAATCGATCGAGTCGCTCTTCTCTCAGACGCACGAAAAGCTGGGTGGGCTTGACGTGGTGGTACACAACGCCGGTGGCAGCCCATTTTCTTATCATGATCAGGCCTCGCCTCGTTTTATCGAGGGGGTGTTGAGGCTCAACCTTCTGTCGCCGATGCTGGTCGCCCAGGCTGCCTACCGGTCTTTTCTTCGGTCAGATTCGCGCGGGGTTTTGATCCTGATTGGGAGTGTGGCTGCTTGCCGCCCTTCGCCCGGAACCGCAGTCTATGGAGCCGCGAAGGCAGGGGTGGTCCACCTCGCACAATCACTCGCGGTTGAGTGGGGAGAACGCGCGCGCGTTGTGTGTGTAAGTCCCGGCCTCATTGAGACGGAGCAGGCGGAGTTGCACTACGGCAATCGTCAAGGCGTGTCAGCGGTAGAGTCAACCATTCCTGCAGGCCGGATGGGTCGACCTGAGGATGTGGCAAAGGCTTGTTTGTTCGCAGCCTCAGAGGCAGCCGAGTACTGGTCTGGTACCAATTTGCTGTTGCATGGGGGCGGTGAGTGGCCCGCCTTCCTCACTGCGCTCAATACTCCCAAACCTTAATCCTCGAGAGGAATCTATGTCAGAAGAGGCAATGCCGGATTGGCTCCGACAGGCCAGATCCTTGATCGGTAAGCGCTACGGTCGTGTTCGTGCCTGGGATCCGGTCAATGTGCCCATGGCCCGGCAGTGGGCCGAGATCATGGGCGTGACCAACCCGGTGTATTCCGACGCCTCACGCGCTCAAGCGCTGCATGGACGAGCCGTGGTGCCACCCGCCATGCTGCAGGTCTGGTGTATGGAGGGCCCCGTCATGAACCACTACGCGCCTGGTTCGACCGATGAGAACCCCTACGAAGTTCTCAAGATGATGGAGGCGCAGGGGTATGGGTCGGTCGTGGCCGTCAACTCCGAGCTGAGCTTTGACCGTTATCTCTCCCCCAACGAACAGGTCTATTACGTCACTGATCTGCAGGATATTGGCCCTGAGAAAACCACCGCACTTGGCACCGGTTTTTTTGTCACCTTGATCATGACCTACTATGTGGAAGCCACGGTCGGTGATCCTGATGAGTCTCAAGACGAGCGTGTGGGACAGCTGCTCTTTAGAGTGTTCAAATTCAAACCGGCGGCGCCCCCGTCAAAGTCAGTGGATTCTGCCGCTTCTGGTGTTCAGCTGCCAAAGGTCCCTGCGCCGGGAATCAGCGATGACACTCGGTTCTTCTGGGACGGTGCATCTCGAGGCCAATTAATGGTCCAGCGTTGCACCTCATGTCAGACGCTTCGGCACCCTCCCGGTCCAGCCTGTCCTCAGTGTCATTCTCTGGAGTGGGACACCCTTGAGGCCAGCGGTAAAGGCACGCTGTATTCCTATGTGGTGATGCATTACCCTGAAGTACCCCCTTTCAGTTATCCCAATCCCATCGGCCTGATTGAGCTCGAGGAAGGTACTCGCTTGATTGCTGGTTTAAAGGGTTTTGACGCTCAACAGCATCCCATTGGGACTCCAGTTCTGGTCCAGTTTGAAACGGTAGAGACCACTCAGGGACCCATGACCTTTCCGTATTTCACTCCAACCCCACCTGTGGGAGCGTAAGCGTGGACTTTCTCTATTCAGAAGATCAGCGGGCCATTCGTGAGATGGCCGAGTCGATTTTTGGTGACCATTGCACCGATGCCTTCCAGGCCGAGTGGGACAAAAGAAGGGACTCCTATGACGCTGTGCTCTGGGACAAATTACGGGAAGCGGGTCTTCCCTCCCTGTTGCTGACGGAGGCCAGTGGTGGCAGCGCCCTTGGCATGACAGACCTCAATGTCGTGCTCCAAGCCCAAGGCCGCTCGCTTGCACCGGTTCCCCTTGCCGAGCACGCGCTGGGCGCCTATTTGCTTGAGCGTGAGGGCCTATTGACTCAAGAGATCGCAGCGGGAGAGCAGGTGGTCTCACTCGCATTCGACAGTCTGCTCGATGCTCGGGAAGGAAAGCTCTCCGTGGGGCAGGTGGGCGAATCGATGAACGTCAGTGGCCTTGCGGAGTCTGTGTTGTACGGCGATGTATGCAGTGGCCTTTTGGTTGCAGCGGGTGTTGGTTCGACCGTCAGCCTTTTGTATGTCGATCTTCGCCACGAAAAAGGTGTGATGAGGATGCCCGGTCGAACGCAGCACCATCAGGGTGTGGCCGATATTCACCTGACGCAGGCACCAGCTATGTTGCTCAAAACGGTCACCGTGAATGAGGCTCTCGAAAGGGCACTGGCAGCGATCAGCGCACTGACCCTGGGCGTATTGGAAGAGCAGGTCCGCCGGGCTGTCGTCTACACCTCCGAGCGCGTTCAGTTTGGCCGGGCGATTGGCACCTTTCAAGCGGTGCAGATGCGCATGGCAGACGCGCAGATCGACTTGGAGGTCTTAAAGACCTCCCTCCTTCAGTTGCTTTATCGAATCGATCAGGGCCTTCCGGCGCTGCCCCAGGCGAGTGCCACGAAGTATCTGGCCAGTGAAGCCAGTCACCGGGTCGGTCATGGTGCTCAGCATGTGCACGGCGGTATTGGTGTGGATCAGTCATATCCCATTCACCGCTATCTCTATTGGGCGAGGGCGATGGCCATGAGATTGGGTGGAAGTGGCGCTCATCTCGAGCGGCTTGGTTCCTGGCTGGATCAAAACGATACGCTTGGTTGGAAGTACGACATGAAGGAGGATACGAATGCGTAATCTCCAAGTCGGGCTCAGGCTTCCTGAGGAGGTCATACCCGTCACCGTGCCACTGGTCACGGGGGGCGCCATTGCCACGCGAGACTATTTTCCCGGGCATCACGACCTTGAGGCCGCTCGTGCGCTTGGGTCTCCTCACATCTTCATGAATATTCTGACCACCAATGGGCTCGTTCAGCGATATGTGGAGAACTGGGCGGGTGAGACTTGTGTGATTCACGCGTTGAAAATCAAGTTAGGCATGCCCAATTACCCCGGCGATCAGATGACGCTCTCTGGAGAGGTGAAAGCGTTTGATGCGAGCACCGGTCGATACACCATTGAGATCAAGGGCCGCAATGGAATGGGTAATCACGTCACTGGCACCGTTGACTTGAGCTTTCAAGGAGCGAAAGCATGACCGATAGACGCTTTCCTTCTGGACAATGCGCCATTGTGGGACTGGGGGCTACCGAGTTCTCCAAGAATTCCGGTCGGACCGAGATTCGGCTGGCCATGGAAGCAACCCTGGCTGCTCTGAGAGATGCCGGGATTGACCCGAAGACGGTGGACGGCTTCTCGAGCTATAGCGTCGATAAGGTGCCCGAATACGAGATTGCGCGTCTGCTGGGCGCAGAGTCCGTGACGTTTTTTTCCCAGACACCCCACGGCGGAGGAGCGGCCTGTTCGCCCGTGCTTCAAGCGGTCTTGGCCATTCAGGCGGGCGTTGCAAAGACGGTGGTGGTGTATCGAGCGATGAACGAGCGGTCTTGGTACCGATTTGGTACGGGTAGCTACGGCTTCGGCGCGACACCGCTCTTTGACAATGTCAACTATGGCTGGGTCATGCCCTATGGGTTTCACACCCCCGCGGGTTGGGTCGCAATGTTTGCTCAGCGCTATATGCACGAGTATGGCGCAACGGGCTTAGATTTCGGTCGCATCTCTGTTGCCTCCCGGGCTTTCGCGGCCACGAACCCCGCTGCGTTTTTCTATCAGAAGCCCATCACGCTGGAGGACCATCAGGCCTCACGTTGGATCTGTGAGCCACTCCGTCTTTTGGACTGTTGCCAGGAATCTGATGGTGCGGTGGCGATGGTCATCACTTCCAGTGAGAGGGCTCGAGACCTGCCCACCAAGCCGGCTTACATTCTTGGTGCTGCACAGGGGATCTCTGCCGGGCAACAGATCATGACCTCCTACTATCGGCCCAACATCACTGCACTGCCAGAGATGGACTTGGTGGCCCGCCAGCTGTATGCGCAGAGCGGACTCAGTGCGTCGGACATTCAGACCGCTGTGATTTACGACCACTTCACCCCTTTTGTACTCCCCCAATTGGAGGCCTTTGGCTTTTGTCAGCGAGGCGAAGCGAAGGATTTTGTGCGAGCGGGAGCGCACGCGGCCGGAGGACGTCTGCCGATCAACACCCACGGAGGACAACTCGGTGAGGCCTATATCCACGGCATGAACGGCATTGCAGAGGGGGTGAGACAGGTCCGTGGCTCAGCCGTGAACCAGGTCTCATCCGTGCAGAACGTTCTGGTGACCGCCGGCACAGGGGTGCCAACCAGCGGACTTATTCTTGGAGCAGAACCACATGTTCATTGATCTCACGCCCGAGCAGCACACACTGCGCATTCGGATTCGCGACTACTTCAAGACCCTTCTGACGGACGATGACCGTCGGGAGCTGCGGGGCTCAGAGGGGGGAGAAGCCTTTCGACGTATTGTTGGCCAGATGGGCCAGGATGGCTGGTTGGCCGTGGGCTGGCCCAAGGAGCACGGCGGACTGGGCTACTCCGCGACTGAACAGCTGATCTTCTTCGAAGAGGCCAACATTGCCGGTGCGCCGCTTCCTTTTGTGACCATCAGCACGGTGGCGCCTGCGATCATGGAGTCGGGCACCGAAGAGCAGAAGCGGACCTTTCTTCCGGGCATGGCCAAGGGAGAGATCATCTTTGCGATTGGGTATTCCGAGCCGAGTGCAGGCAGCGATCTCGCGGTGCTGCGCACCTCGGCCACGCCCATGGGAGACCCTCTCTCCCACTTCGTGGTGAATGGCAACAAGCTCTGGACATCGGGCGCGCATGACGCCGACTATGTCTGGCTGGCGGCACGAACCAGCACTGAATTGCCTCGCCACAAGGGTGTCTCTATCCTGATTGTGGACACCAAAGCCAAAGGCTTTAGCTACACCCTGATTCCAACCACTGCCAACCCAACGGCCGCGACGTATTACGATCACGTCGAGGTGCCGGCGAATCGACTGGTTGGTGATCTGCATGGTGGATGGAAGCTGATCACGGCGCAACTCAATCATGAGCGTCTTGGATTGGGCAGCTGGGCCGACAAAATCTTTGCTCCCTACACTCGCGTCCTGCAGTGGGCCAAGTCCAGAGACGAGTATGGGAAGCGGGCGATGGATAAGCCCTGGGTGCGATCGGCTCTCGCAGAGTGCTACGCGCGCCTCGAGGCGATGAGGCTGATTAACTTCCGCATTGCACAAGATCTCGAGCACGGGCAGATGGACATTTCATTGGCGTGTGCCACCAAAGTCTATGGAGCAGACACCAGCCTGGATGTGCTCCGCAGGCTTGTTGAGGTGGTGGGCAACAGTGGGCTTGTGCGAGCAGGCTCCGCCGCGGAGCGATTGCTCGGAGAGCTGGACTACGAGACCCGCGGAGCACCCATGCTCACCTTCGGTGGTGGGACCAACGAGATCCAGCGGGAATTGATTGCGCAGTTCGGGCTTCAAATGCCTCGGCCTGCGAGGACCTAGGGAAAACCACGCTGAGGACTAACGCATTCGGACGATGAATCTCCTGGTGGTCGGATCAGTATCGGAGGGGCGCATCATGCGCCCGACAACTAGGAGGAGACAATGAAGAGTAAGTCCCAGAGGGTTTTGAAGGTTTCAGTCGTTGCGCTGACCGTCTCAGCGCTGTTCTCAGGCGGTGCTTGGGCGCAAGAGAAGATCGAAGAAGTGGTCGTGACCGCGCAGAAGCGCGAGCAGAGGGTTCAGGATGTACCGATCTCGATCACCGCAATCACCGCACAGAGCATCGAAGATCGGGCGATCGAATCCGTTCAGGATCTCAATGGCCTCGTGCCTAACTTGAACGTCAACAATGTTCCCGTCACCGGTCTCACGATTGCCGCGAGCCTGCGTGGCTTGGGACAGGGTCAGCCGGCCATCTGGGCAGACCCCGCAGTGGGTGTCTACGTCGATGGTGCCTTTGTTGGAAAAAACACCGGCGCCATGTTGGACGTGATTGACCTTGAGCGGATTGAAGTCTTGCGTGGCCCCCAGGGCACCCTCTTCGGTCGCAATACGCTTGCAGGTGCGATTAACTTCATCTCTCGTAAGCCGCTCGGAGAACTCTCCCTGACGGCAAACACTGAGGTGGGCAATTACGGTGCTCGGTCCGTGAAGGTTGGCTTGGAGCTTCCCAAGGCGGGGATCGTCAGCATCGGCATGGCAGTCAAACGTGAGCAGCGTGATGGCTATATCGATAACCTCACGGTAGGGGCGACCGACGACTTCGGTAACCGCGATCGCACATCTGCCCGTCTCTCCGCGAAGTTCGACATTTCTAAAGACGCAGTGCTGAACTACGGGTTTGACTACACGGACATCGATGAAATGCCGATGGCTGGATCGCTGACCTCGTCAAAGATTGCATCGAGCGCTGGATTTGGGACTGCAGGCTTTTCTCAGTACCCTGGGAACAACGCCTCTATTGCGAATCCTGAGTTCCCCACGAGCCTCACCTATGCACCGGGATTTGAGTATTTTCAGCGCGTGAAGGTCAAGGGCCATCGGGTCCTGTTTGACTTGAAACTGAATGCGTCCAACACGCTCAAGTACATCGGCTCTCGCCGAGACATGGACTACGCGGATTTCTCAGATTACGGCGGTGGATTTAAAGGCGGAGCCAACTTCCCCCCACAGTTCGGGATTGCCGCACCCAATACGCCCATGTATGTCGGAGGCCAGGATACGACCTACGAGAACACCTCTCACGAAGTTCAATTGGTAGGCAGTACGAAGTCCACTCGATACGTATTGGGCTACTACACCTTTGAGGAGACTGGTGACGTTGCGACGACAAACTTCGGAGTTCTGCTCAAGGCCACGCCAACGCTGAAGCAGTCCTTCACCGCAGTGGAGTACGGTATCAAGACGGAGGCATCTGGTCTGTTTGGTCAGGTTGACTTCGACATCTCACCCCAGCTTACCGCCACGGCCGGGCTGCGCTACACCAAGGAAGAGAAGTCTGGATACGGTCGCACCTTTATCGGCGACTCTTTCGGAACCCGCGCATTTGGCCCAGTGGCAACAGGCGCTCCGTCGGGTGATTTCAGCAAGACCACTCCGGTTGCAGCGCTGGCCTACAAGGTCGACGCAAACACCAACTTCTATGCACGATATGCGGTTGGGTATCGTTCAGGTGGCTTTAGCGTTCAGTCCGGCGTGCCGACTGACCGTTACGAGGCGGAGACCGCCAAGTCCTTCGAGGTGGGTGTGAAACGTGTCCTGGACGGGGGCCGTGCCATTGTGAACGGGGCGGTCTTTACCACCACATTGGATGACGCACAGCAGTCGGTCCTTCCAGTCGGAACCACCACGCCCAAGTTCTTGAATGCAGCTGAGGCCAGCATTCGAGGGTTTGAGTTGGATGGAACGGTTCGGGTCTCTAAAGACTGGCTGGTTGGTTTCGGCTACGGTTTCCTTCAGGCTGACTTCGACTCCTTCTTGAACGCTGGCGTGGACATTGCCGACAAGATCACCTATCCGAATGCGCCGAAGCACACATTGAATGTGAACTTCAGCGGTGACCTGGGCCGCACGTCTGCGGGCAAGCTCAAGCTCACAGGTGATGCGACCTACAAGGACTCGTTCTACAACATCGTCGCCGCGCCGGCGTCAGCCGCATTGAGCTTTAATGCGGAGGAGATTGCTCGCATGAAGAGCATGCTCACCATCAATGGAAAGCTCGCGCTCTCGGACATCAAGCTGGGGTCTGGCAATGCCCGGGGTGAGGCCTATGTCTGGGTGAAGAATGCTCTGAATAAGCGTCAAGAGGTTGCCAACATGAGCCTGGGCTTCCTCACCAGCTTCTGGTCCGAGCCGCGCACGATTGGTGCTGGATTCACCGTTAAGTTTGACTGATTCACGCGTTTTTCCTCTTAAGGCCCGAGTGATCGGGCCTTTTTTTTTGCTCCTTGTGTGCGCCTCGTCTGTTTAAAGGATGCGGAGCTTGTACGTGCTCCGTTCTACTGGATACGGAGGAGGAGATATGAGTTTGAAGAACATCGCCGCCATTGTGGGCTGCGCACAGTACAAACCAGAGAAGTACAACACTGCGCCTCGCATGTTCCATCTCGAGCAGGTTGCTGACTTGGCTCGACAGGCTCTATCGGACAGTGGACTCCAGGCACATCAGATTGACGGTCTCGCGATCAATGGGCCGCATTTCCACGAGGCGAGCTCCTTTGTTCCGGCTATGACCGCTGAGTACCTGGGCATGAATCTGCACTTCGGTGAGGTGGTCGATCTGGGTGGAACCAGTGGGGTTGGCATGATTTGGCGCGCAGCCGCGGCCATTGAACTCGGGGTCTGCCAAGCGGTGTTGTGTGTCATTCCCCAGCGCATGGCACCTTTGGGGCCTTCTGAAGATCCAAACTGGATGATGAAGGCCATGCGATTCGGAGGCCATAGTGCCGTATTTGGCGCGCCCGAAGCGGAGTTCGATCTACCCTATGGCCATCTTGGTCAGAACACGGGTTACGCGATGATTGCCCAGAGGTATAAGAGCGTCTACGGCTACGACCCGGTCGCGCTGGCAAAGATTGCAGTCGA
>CAMAZF010000016.1 GCA_945862985.1 Bordetella parapertussis
ATCTGCGCATCTAAATGAGGAACCGGTGAGAGCACATAAAACGAGTCACAGCCCTTCGGTGCGAGTGAAGGGTCCGTCGCTGTGGGTCGATGGAGATAGAGGCTGAAGTCTTCGGCTAAGACCTTGCGATCAAAGATGTCTCTGAGCAACTCCTCGTAGCGCGGCCCCATGAGGATCATGTGATGTGGAATGTCCGCATACTGCCGTCGGGTCCCGAAGTACCAGACCATCAGGCTCATGGAGTAATGGGCGCGACGTACCTTTCGATTGGTCCAGGTGCGGCGAGGGTGCTCAGAAAGTAATTCTTGATAGGTGGTGGCGGCATCTGCATTAGAGACCACCAGGTCTGCAGTGATGAAGGCCCCGTCACGAAGACGGACTCCCGTGACGTGCCCGTCCTGAGTTTCAATCTGAGTGACATCTGAGTGATAGCGGATCTGGCCGCCGTGGCGCTCAAACAGCGCAGCCATCTCTCGCACAATCGCGCCCGTTCCGCCCATCGCCGAGTGGACTCCGAAGCGCCGCTCGAGCGCAGCGATGAGGCTGTAGACACAGGTGACCGTGAGTGGGTTTCCCCCGATGAGCAGGGGATGAAAGCTAAAGACTTGTCTCAGCTTCTCGCTAGAAAAGTGGCGACAAGCCATGGCGTAGATGCTCTCCCACGCGCGCATGCGCACCATGGAAGGGATTGCAGCCAGAAGCTCCGAGAATCGGTTGAAGGGGACTGTGCCGAGATCCTCATACCCCAGGGCATAGCATCGCTCGGCTTCGAGCATGAATCGGTCATAGCCTGGCAGATCACTGGGGCAGACCCGCTGGATCTCCTGCTTCATTCTCACGCTGTCGCCAAAGTAGTCAAAGTGACTGCCGTCTGCGAATCGAATGCGGTAGTACGGGTCCATGAGACGCAAGTCCACATAGTCCTCGAACCGCTCGCCGCAGAGCGCCCAGAGCTCTTGCAGAAGAAAGGGCGCAGTGATGATGGTGGGCCCCATGTCGAAGGTGTAGCCCCCGTCTCGAATGACGCAGGCTCGTCCACCCGGCTGCTCGAGACGCTCTAGGACCGTCACGGCATAGCCCTTCTTTCGAAGCCGTATCGCAGCGGCTAGGCCCCCCACCCCACTCCCAATCACCACCGCAGTGGGTGTCAACATTTGAGCCCTCCCAGACAGAAACTGTAAATTGCAGTTGACGCTTCATTTTGTCAAGCAGAGAATCGGGGCATGTCCCTCGTGCGCACGCGACTGCTGGCGGTGACGGAGCTCTTCAAGCCCATCACCTGGTTTCCACCCATGTGGGCATTCGCCTGTGGCGTGGTCGCCTCTGGGGTGTCGTTGTCTGAGCAGTGGCTCCTCATCGGCGTGGGCATCCTTCTGGCCGGCCCCATGGTCTGCGCCACCAGCCAGGCGATCAACGACTGGTTTGATCGTCATGTCGATGCCATCAATGAGCCCCAGAGACCCATTCCATCAGGGCGCATCCCGGGACGCTGGGGTCTTTACATTGCAGTGATCTGGAGCCTGGTATCCCTTGCCGTGGCCACTGCACTCGGCCCCTGGGGCTTTGCAGCCGCGTTCGTTGGGCTTCTTTTGGCCTGGGGCTATAGCATGCCGCCCGTCCGATTCAAACAGAACGGCTGGATTGGCAACCTTGCTTGCGGTGTCTCTTACGAGGGACTCGCGTGGATGACTGGCGCCGCGGTGATGGCGGGAGGAGCCATGCCCGAGTCTCGGTCACTCGTGTTGGCCTTCCTCTACAGCCTTGGCGCTCACGGCATCATGACTCTCAATGACTTCAAGTCGATGGAAGGCGACCGCGTCATGGGCGTGCGCTCCCTACCGGTCCAACTGGGCGCACGAGGCGCTGCACTGACCGCCTGCCTCACGATGGCCTTTCCGCAAGTCGGTGTCATTGCGCTTCTGGTCTGGTGGGGTGCGCCCCTCTCCGCCTTGAGTGTCTTTGGTCTGCTGCTCGGCCAGGCTTGGCTCATGCGGGGCTTTCTCGCGGATCCTATGGCCCAGGCCCGCTTCTATAGTGGATTTGGCGTGCCGCTCTTTGTCGCCGGCATGATGGTGAGCGCATTCGCCCTCCGCCACCTCTCGGGCATCCAGACATGAACCCATCCAATCCCCACCTCACTTGGTTTGGGATTGCTCGTATCGGCATGGTCCAGGCGAGCATTGGCGCAGTGGTGGTCTTGGCCACCTCCACCCTCAATCGAGTCTTGGTCGTCGAACTTGGCCTTGCTGCCCTCCTTCCCGGCATTCTGGTGGCCATGCACTACCTCGTACAGATGCTGCGGCCTCGCATGGGTTTTGGCTCGGATCAGGCTGGGCGATGTACGCCCTTTATTCGAGGGGGCATGATCGTTCTGGCCTTCGGTGGTCTCCTCGCAACCTGGGCCACCACTCAACTGACTGAGCCCGGATCGCTCGGATACGTCGCCCTCTTCTCGGGCTTCGTCATGATTGGGCTTGGCGTCAGTGCCTGCGGAACCGCCTTGCTCACCCTCTTGGCCAAACAGGTTCACCCCACTCGTCGAGCAGGGGCCGCCACCCTGGTCTGGATCATGATGATCGCGGGCTTTGCGACCACGGCTGGAATCGCCGGACACCTGCTGGAACCCTTCAGCATGGAGCGTCTCCTCCATGTCAGTGCAGGTGTCACGCTCCTCGCCGTGGCCATCACCTTGGTCATGACGGTACGCCTCGAACGCGCGACGCCCCCGCTTGATCCAGCCAACACGAAGCCGAGCGAAGTGGAGACATCATTCCTTGCGGCGCTTCGATCCGTCATTCGCGAGCCTCAAGCGTGGCAGTTCACCTTGTTTGTCTTTGTCTCCATGCTGGCCTTTAGCACCCAAGATCTGATTCTGGAACCTTTTGCTGGTGAGGTCTTTGGGCTCTCCCCCGGAGCGTCGACTCAGCTCTCGGGCATGCAGCATGCAGGCGTCTTGGTTGGGATGCTGCTTGTTGCGGCGGTTGGCTCCGTCCCTCGTCTTCGCCAGAGCCCCATCGGCTCTCTCAAGCGCTGGACCATGGGGGGGTGTCTCCTCTCTGGCCTCGCTTTGCTCGGCCTTGCGGCAGCTGGCTTGTTCGAGCAGCGAGACTGGCCGCTCATTCCCAACATCATGCTTTTGGGGGTTGCCAATGGCGCGTTCTCGATCGCGGCCATTGCATCGATGATGCGCCTCGCCGGCGAGGGGCAGGCACGCAGGGAGGGCACACGCATGGGGCTCTTTGGTGCGGCCCAGGCCATCGCCTTTGCGCTGGGCGGTCTCCTGGGGACTGGTCTGGCCGATCTGGCGCGTGGCCTCATGGATTCCACCAGTCAGGCTTATGGCGTGGTTTTTCTGCTCGAGGCCGCACTCTTTGTCTTGGCAGCCCAACTGGGCGCAAAGGTGTCGGAGTCCCAGACCTCACACCCCCCTCGTCCTATCCATTCCTCACCAGAAAGAGAGGCCCTTCATGCATCAGCCCTTTGATGCCGTCGTCGTTGGCGGTGGCCCCTCTGGATCAACGGCGGCGTACCTCCTGGCACAGGCTGGTTGGCGGGTCGCACTCATTGATCTGGGCGGCCGTATCAAGCCCTGCGGGGGTGCTGTCCCTCCTCGACTGATTCGCGATTACCAGATTCCTGACCACTTACTGGTGGCGCGCATCCGATGCGCGCGGATGATCTCTCCCACCCAAAAGCAAGTCGACATCCCGATTGAGGATGGATTTGTCGGCATGGTGAACCGAGAGGACTTTGATGAATGGCTTCGGTCCAGAGCTGCAGGGGCGGGCGCTACTCGCCTCACAGGTCTCTGTGAACAGGTCGATGCCATGGGGCCAGATGGCTTCTCCCGCATTCAGGTCCTACTCAAAGATGAGGATCACAAGCATGGGCCAGAGCTCATCACGCTCAAGGCACGGATGGTGATTGGCGCCGACGGGGCTCGATCTCGCGTCGCGGCCCAGCGCATCCCGCGCGCGGGTGAGGGCAAGACCGTGTTCGCATATCACGAGATTCTCAGAGCGCCTGCACGAGAGGCCGCTCCCGCTGTGGGCTACGACCCCGATCGATGCGACGTCTACTATGACGGACGATTCTCTCCAGATTTTTATGGATGGATGTTTCCGCACGGCGATTGCCTGAGCATTGGGACCGGCAGTATGGACAAGGGATTCTCGTTGCGTTCGGCGACCCAGGCACTGCGTAAGGAGGCCCGGCTCGACCATCTTGACCTGGTGCGTCGAGAAGGAGCCCCGATTCCCCTCAAGCCCCTGCCTGTCTGGGACGACGGACGCAATGTCGTTCTCGCCGGAGATGCGGCTGGCGTGGTTGCGCCCGCGTCGGGTGAGGGCATTTATTACGCCATGCTCGGTGGGGAGCTTGCAGCGAAGGCTGGCGAAGCCTTTCTCAGAACCGGGCAGCCCGCCTCACTCAAACTGGCTCGACAGGCCTTCATGAAGGACCACGGTCGAATCTTTTTCGTGCTGGGCCTCTTGCAGCGCTTCTGGTACGGAAACGACAAGCGAAGAGAGCAATTCGTTAAAATCTGTCGCGATGAAGATGTTCAGAAAATCACCTTCGATGCGTACATGAACAAGCGAATGGTCCGACGCAAGCCTATGGCTCACCTCCGAATTCTCGCCAAAGACATCGCGCATCTGCTGGGCCTGGCCAAGGCGTGAAGCGCGACGCCGTCGTTGCAGCACTGGTTGCCTTGGGTGTCGCCAGTGCAGGGGGGTCTTTGACCGTACTCGATGATTGGTACTTCAGTCTGGTGCAGCCCTCCTTTAAACCACCCGACTGGGTGTTCGGCCCTGCATGGACGACGCTCTTCTGCTTAACAGCATGGTCCAGCGTGGTGGCGTGGCGGGCAGCGCTCACCGATGCCGCTCGTCGATGGGTCTTGGTTGGGTTCGGGCTCTACTATCTGCTCAACATCGGCTGGAGCGCACTCTACTTCTATCTACAGCAGCCAGCGCTTGCGCTCGTGGAGGTGGTGCTGCTCTGGCTCTCGGTCGGGCTCTTGGTGGTCAGGCTACGCATCCTCTCGGTGAAGGCGTCATGGCTCATGGCCCCCACCTGGGCCTGGATCAGTTTTGCCGGTGTGCTCAATGCTGCCACCGTGATGCTCAATCCCGCCTAAGTTAACGTTCCCATCAGCATGAGAAAAGCACCACCTTGGAAACCAAGGTGGTGCAAAGTGGCCTCTGACCAGGGAGAGTTGAGGCCACCACGCTTCCGGAGAGGAGGCGAGTTGTTGTTCTGTTGCGTCGGCTACTGCTTGGCGACGACGGCTTTCTTGCCTGCGAGCTCAGGGAAACTGGTGAGCATGCTGGTTCCGTAGAGCGGCTTATTCACCCCGTTATGGCAAGTGGCGCAGTTGATCTTGCTGATGTCGCCGGTGGGTCCGAGTTGATTGGCAGGCTGGATGGCTGTCAGCGGGACGACCCAGGTGTTGTTGAGGTCACGAACCATCCGAATGCCATGCCACGCCGTCAATCGGGCCGGGGTGCTTTGCTCCCACTCGGCCATGGCGCGAGTGTTGTGACAGTAGGTACAGTTCACACCCAGGCCCTCGCTCATATGAATCATGAGGGAGTGCGTCCACTCGGTCTGCTTGATGGACTGTCGATTCCCGGTCGGAAGTGCGGTGGTTCCGGCCATACGAATCTCTTTGCTCTCGAGCAAGTATGGGGTGAACGCATCGTAAGGTAAGGACGTGTTGCCATTGGCCTCGACCCCTGCCCGGTTCTGGCCGTTGTCATTCCCAAGCAGGCGTCCCGCGACTTTTACGTCAGGCGCTGAAAACCACCGCTTTTCCGGCACATTGTTGCCTCGGTGACAGGTGTAGCAGGTCACGCCGGTATTGCCCACGTGATTGGTCCACTGACTGTTAATGGCCAGGGTCATCTCGGTCATTTTGCGCGCAGTGACTTTGGTGTAAAGGCTGTCATCGGCAAAGTTCTCAAGGTTGTGGCAGTAGGCACATCCCTGCTCTGGTGCGACCCAGAGGGTCATGGCTGCCATGAGGTTATTGAACTGAGCCTCTGACAGGTCTCCCAATACCTTCACGTTCTTGTACAGGTTCCGAGCCTTTGGGCCGTTAGGATCGGCCGGCGGGAACGCCTCGGGCGCCTGATTGGCGGCAGCCAGCTGAGCTTGAGTGCGCTTGTTCTTGACCTGCTCCATGCCGACGCCGCGATAGCCGATCTGGTCCACATCCATGGGTGGACGCTCACAGCCAGAGAGCAACAGGCTCACACCCACGGCAAGTCCAGCCAGGATTCCGATTCGAGTCGTTTTCATGAGGATTTCCTTATTGAGCTGGGGCAGCGGGGGCTGCAGCGGCCGCTGCGGGAGCAGCCACTGCTGCATCGGTGTAGGGGCTAACGACCGGATCCCAGATGGATGGGTAGCTGGGTGCAACTCCATGCTTCACTGCCCAGAGATACCAGTTGTCGACGACGGTGCCTGTGAGCAGGATGCCAATGCCCCCAGTGATGCAGGTGAGCACAGCAAACCACCAAGCCCAACGGTGAATCGACTCCATGGTTGCATTAAAGCCCATGGTCCAACGCCAGAAGAGGGCAGCACGCTCGGATGCAGTTCCACGGTCCACAATCTGTTCGATCTCGCGCTCACCTCCGTAGCGGCCGACCGCCAGAATGGTCGCACCGTGCATCGCGAACAACAGAACCGACCCATAGAGAAAGGCGATCGAGAGCATGTGGAACGGGTTGTAGAACAGGTTGCCATACCGCAGTGAAAAGGCCGTGGTCCAGTCGAGGTGCGAGAAGATGCCAAAGGGCACAGCCTCACCCCAGCTGCCCATGAGCACTGGACGGAAGAATCCCAGCACCAGATAGAGCCAGATGGCTGCGGCGAAGGCCCAGGCCACATGTGTGCCCATTTTGAGTTGTACCGCTAAGCGATAGGTTCGCGCCCACCAGAGCAGGATGGAGATGGTGATGAAGAACCCGGAGAAGAGCCACCATCCACCCTGATTCAAGGGGGGAATGCTCAGTCCATAAGCTGGGGGTGGTGGATCGACGGAGAGCCAGAAGAGCTGCTTGATGAACTCAATCGGGCTGTAGTTCACCTGAACCAGATAGTTCCAGCCAATGGCAGTGAAGCCGATCACGAAAAAGAAGATCGAGGCCACACCCAGGAAGCCGAGATAGAAGGGACCAATCTGGGCGTTGCCAATGCGACCGAGCAGGTGCACATGCCACGTGGTGGTGCCACGCTCGCGTTGATCGATCTCACGATCTAGGGGAATGCCGAGGTCAGCCGGTCCCTCGACCTGAATCTGTGTAAAGAGGTTTTGATATTGGGGCATGATGTTTTTCCTTGAGCCAGTGCGCTGAGGACCGCTTAGGACCAGATGGGAAGACGCAGCCACCATCCCCACCACTGGGGCCAGCCTTGCGTCCAGAAGGGTCCGCTGATCACAATGCAGACCGCGCTGAAAAAGCCTGCCGCAAGCGCGAGAAACAGACCGAGACGGTGAATGCCCAGGGTACCGATCGAGTAGCCAATCGTGTCGCGAAAGAAGGTGTCCTCATACTCAGGTGTCTTGACCGTTTCGCCCCTACCCGGGTTGGTCGAAGACAGGATGAGCGAACCATGCAGAGCAAGCGCAAACGTGGTGGTGAAAAACAGACTCACCGCGATCATGTGCGCTGGGTTGTAGTGAAAGTGAAGGAATTGATAACCCACGTTGGAGACCCAGTCCAGGTGACTCAAGATCCCGTAGGGAAACCCGTGGCCCCAGGCCCCGAGTAAGAGTGGCCGGATCACGACCAGGGTGACATAGGCGAAGACCGCGACGCTAAAAGCGACCGGAACGTGATAGCCCATACCCAGCTTGCGACAGATCTCCACTTCACGCAGCGCCCAAGAGCCAAACGCTCCAATGGCACAAACCGTGATGATCTGCCAGAGGCCTCCCTCCGCCAGGGGCGCAAGCCCCAGACCGTATTTCAGATCAGGCGGCGCAATGTTGATCTGCCAGGGATTCCAGGTGGGGCCTTGCGAGGCGCCCCAGAGAATCAGTGCAGTCCCGAGGAATGCAAAAAAGATGGTGGTGACCCCAAAGAACCCGACATAAAAGGGCCCAATCCAAAAGTCAAACAAATCACCGCCCAGCAGGGTCCCTCCCCGCACGCGGTACTTGCGTTCAAAGCTCAGCATGGCCATGTCGATGTCCTCCGAATTCAGGTGGCAAACCCCACGGGCCCAAGGAGGAACCCGCGGTGTTCGCGTTCCAACGATTTACTTCTTGGGCATAGATGAGTTCTGAACCGCGGCCTTGTACTCGGCCTGGCTCATGCCATCCATCCAGTTGAAGCGTGCGGTGCTCAGCAGAATGAGGTGAATCATTGCTGCCAGACCGAACAAGAAAACGCCTTGCACCACCATGGCGCGAAGCGGGTCGTAGAGTTTCCAAACTCGCCACATATCGTTTACTCCTATTTAGGTGAGATGCGACATCAGGGTGTAAACCGCTGCCCTTACGCCGCCGGTCATGGTCTTGCTGCTCTCGGCTCCAGGGAACCAGGAACGCCAGTCGAGCATGAGCACTTGGGCCAACAGCGCGACCGCAAAAAAGGCCATAAACAGCACAGCAAATAGCCCGTGTACCGCCCACGCGTCGCCCTTGTGGGGTAACCGGTGGCTGAGGTGCGAGACTTGCTCCATGGACATTCCTCCTGTTGCTTAAGAGATCAGTAAAACCAGGGACGCCACGCCCAAACGAGGATGTGGGCAATGACTGCCAACGCCGTAAAGCCCACCAAACCCTGCATGTAGTAGGTGTGGAACTCCTGGGCTTCCTCGTCGGTGAGGCCGGAGATGCTTCGGTTGTTGCTCATGGGAGGTTCTCCTTTGAGTTGGCTTAAAGGCCAAATCCGCGCAGGGCCCGCGCGGAATGGGCAGCCGTGACACCACGCCACGACATTCGGTTGGAGGTGAACTGCCTCATGCAGTCACCCCGGAATACAGGGCCTCATAGGCCTCGCGCAGCAGGTCGAGCTCGACCTGATCAAATCCCGCCTCACGGGCCATGCGCTCAGCACGATCTCTCAATCGCTTGGCAACAGAGATCTGAAGTAAAACGGGCTGTGTCGAAATGATTTCTGTGAGCAGAGACTGGGCTTCTGCCGACCAGGCCAGAGACTTGCCATCCGGTGCCATGCTGCCCGTGGGAGTGGCCTGAACCTTATCGAGGTCCGACCCAAGAGGCAGGATGTGAAAGAGTGCATCGAACAGGGCGTTGCAGGCCTCCTGCAGCAGATACACCGCTCCGCTGTAGCCCATGAAGGGGGTTCCTGTGTGACGACGAATGATGGCGCCGGGGAACGATGCAGGAATGTAGGTCGCCTTCGCGCCGACCTCAGCCAGGTACATGCGCTCGTTGTAGGAGCCAAAGACCATCAATGGCGTCGTCTTCTGGCAGGCCTCACGGACCGCCTCATTCTGGGTCTTTTCGCCTGGCTTTCGTGCAATGGCAAACGTGCACGGCAGGCCGAGCTCATCTTCGAAGTAGTGCCGCAGACCACGGGAATAGGTTTCGGTTGCAACAATGCCGAAGCTGGCGGTGCCAAAGAAGTCCTGAGTAACACTGCGCCAAAGGTCCCAGATGGGCTTGATGGTGGTGTGCTTCTCACGCTCGATAAACGGTTCAGGATCGAGGTCCAGAAGACGGCCCAGCTCGCGCAAAAATGCGGTGGTGCTGTGAAGGCCGATGGGCGCCTGGAGGTAAGGACGATCCAGGGCCTCGCAAAGAAGGCGGCCAAACTCTCGATACAGACAGACGTTGACCTCGGCCTCTGCAAGCTTGGGAACGTCCATGAGATGACTGCCGAGGGGAAAGGTCATGTGCACCTGAGCGCCGATGCCTTCAATGAGTCGACGGATCTCAGCGAGATCACTTGGCATATTGAACGTGCCATACGCCGGTCCAATGATGTTGACCTTGGGCTTCTGGCCCGCCACCCGTTGAACGGGCTCCGGCTTGCGAAGGCCATACTCATTCCAGAGCCAGAGCATGGCTCGATTCGCCGACTGCCACTGGTCCTCGTCAATGGTACGGGGGAGAAATCGTGCAATGCCCGTTCCCTCAGGCGTCACGCCACCGCCGATCATCTCCGCAATCGAACCTGTGACCACCACGGCAGGAAGGTCGGGATCGAGCGCGGCATGGGCGCGCTTCATCGCCCCCTCAGTGCCTTCTCGCCCGAGCTGCTCTTCAGCCAGGCCCGTCACGACGATGGGGAGCTCATGCGGTGGGAGCGCGTCGGTGTAATGCAAAACGGATGTCACAGGAAGGTTCTCGCAGCCCACTGGGCCATCGATGACCACCTGCAGACCCTTGACGGCTGTGAACACATACACAGCGCCCCAGTAGCCACCCGCGCGATCGTGGTCGAGCACCATCATGTGCCCATCTCCTCAGCCTTACGGCGTGCCGCTGCCTTTTGAACTTGTCTGCGAATGTGTGCCTTGAATTCAGGACGCTCCTGAGGAGTGTCCTGCCACACGCCCGCCTGATCGCCCTGCCCCACATCGCCAAAGAAATCACGCATGGCCTCGAATCGGGCATGGTTGGCCATGGCCTTATTCACCACCAGCGCGAGAGAGCCAGCGCCAGCAGCACCCATCAGGGGGCGAGCGGAAATGAGATTGGTGAAATACAAGGACGGAATGCAGCGTTCCTTTGCCCACTGGACAACAGGTGTGGTACCAATGGCCAGGTCGGGACGCAATGCGTCCACTGCTGCAATGTCTTGTTCGAGCGAGGCTCGATACTGAACCTTGGTGCCACGAGCCTCCAGCCACTCTGCGTCGGCTGCGCTCATGGGAGTGCGGGGACAGGCTGTTCCGACATAAGGGACTTCAGCGCCACTCTCGGCCAGGAGACGCGCGACCAAGAGCTCAGAACCCTCATAGCCACTGACCGTGATTCGACCGCGAATGGGCGTACGGGCCAGTGCCTCTTGAATTCCGGGCAGGATCTGTTGCTTGGCCTGTGCGATCAACGCCTCGGGCACATTCGCGGCCTGACCAATCGACTCAAGCCAACGTGCCGTGCCCTCCACGCCTACCGGGGCCGAGCCCACGATGGGCCGGCCAGCCGATTCAAAGACTCTCATGCTGGCCGTGTAGAACGGATGAATCGCGGCAACGGCCACAGAGTCAAGCGCGGCATAGAGCTCACGCCACTCACGGGTGGGAACCACGGGCCCAACCGCCAGCTGCATCGGGGCCAACATCTGGCCAATTACCATGGGATCAGCCGGAAACATCTCTCCCAGGAGGGTGATCGTCGGGAGCTGAGCACGGCCATTGCGGGGAGCCGCGACAGGCCCAGCCTGAGCCTCACGCAGCGCATAGGCCAGCATGGCGCCCGCCAAGACATCTTTGGCCTCTGCATGGGTGGGGACACCGAAGCCTGGCACGTCAATGCCAATGATGCGAACGCCATTGATCTCTTTGGGCAAGAGCTGAAGGGGAACGCCGCTGGCCGTTGGCACGCAGAGATTGATGATGACGACCGCGTCGTAGCGCTCTGGGTCTGCCTCGGCGTAGACCGACTCTCGAATGTCCTCAAAGAGCTTGCCCGTGACCAAGGTCTCGGAGTTAAAGGGGACGTAGCCCACACTTCGACGAGCACCATAAAAGTGAGAGGTGAAGGTGAGGCCGTAGACGCAGCAAGCTGACCCCGACAGGATGGTCGAGGTGCGACGCATGCGCAGCCCAACGCGCAGGGATCCAAAGGCGGGACACATGCTCTGTGGCTGGTCATGTGGGCCTTTGGGGTAATCAGCGGCGTACTGTGCAAGCGTCTCGCTCGCGGGCACGGGCTGAATAGGAATCGGTGGGCGCGCGTTCATGATCTGCTCAGGCGTCGTCGTAGATCACTTCAAGGCTGGGCTTTGTGGTGATCTCACGGCCCATCATGTCGGCCAGGCTGGCGGGCTGGAGCGTGACATTGCGTCCCACCGTGTCGGCGCTAAAGAGCCCAAGCAGGGCGTCTTGGCTCAGAGGCTTGGGCCGAACCGGCGGTGCATCGGCCACGTTCTGCGAGAGCTGTGCAAAGAGCGGCCCCCACTCACTGTCGGGCTTTCCAATGATTTCGTAGGACGCACTCTTGCGACGAATGTCCTCATGCGCAGGGATCGCCGAGAGCACCGGAATGCCCGCCGCCTCAGCAAAGGCGGCAGCCTCGCCGGT
Source organism: Bordetella parapertussis (assembly GCA_945862985.1). GTDB lineage: Bacteria > Pseudomonadota > Gammaproteobacteria > Burkholderiales > Burkholderiaceae_A > Hahnella > Hahnella lacustris. Next base: position 12,232 of record CAMAZF010000016.1, read on the forward strand.
TCCGTCGTCTTTGTTGATGACCATACCGGCCACGCCGACGTTGCCGCCCAGTTTCCTAAAGTACTCCACCGCCGAGCAGACGTTGTTGGCCACGTAGAGGGACTGCAGATCGTTACTGCCCACCACGATCACCTTCTGACACATGTCACGGGCGATGGGCAGACCAAAGCCGCCACAGACCACATCACCCAGAAAGTCGAGGAGCACGTAGTCAAAGCCCCAATCGTGAAAGCCAAGCTTTTCGAGGGTTTCAAAGCCGTGGATGATGCCGCGTCCGCCGCAGCCTCGGCCGACCTCTGGACCACCGAGTTCCATTGCATAAACGCCGTCTCGTTTGAAGCAGACGTCGCCAATCTCAACCGCCTCTCCCGCACTCTTCTTGCGAGAGGATGTCTCAATGATGGTGGGACAGGCTTTGCCCCCAAACAGCAGGCTCGTGGTGTCGCTCTTTGGATCGCATCCAATGAGCAGGACCCGTTTACCCTGCTGGGCCATCATGTAGCTCAGATTGGCCAATGTGAAGCTCTTGCCAATTCCGCCCTTGCCGTAAATGGCAATGATCTGAGTCTCTTTGGTCACTTCACCCGTATGGACAGGATCCGGCTCCATCGCAGCCTCTGCGGCCAGGCGTGTTTTCATCATGAACTGGACGGGGGCGCCCTTGAGGTTCGTGTCAGACATGCTCATTGCAGCTTTCTCCAGTCGAGAACCACTTTCAAAGCCTCTGAGCTACTGAAGGCATGCGCATAGGCCTGCGGTGCCTGCTCTGGGGAATGTTCATCGGTGATCAGTCCATCGAGCGAGAGCGCTCCGATAGACACCATATGGGCGGCCGCGAGCAGGTTACTTGGCTGCCACTGAGCCGCCACGCGGATACGCGCCTCACGCAGAAAAGCAGGGACAAAACCAAAGGACAGCTGTTGGGTGTAGAAGCCAGCCAAAACCAGCTCTCCTCCTGGACGCAGGTGGTCAATCCAGCTGGAGAGCGCCTGACCGGCGCCACTGGCGTCCACGATCAGCGAGTAGGACTGGCCCTTGCAGTAGCTGGGCTCATGGACTCGGTAGCCCTGCGCGCCGGCGTGTCTCTTGGTGTCGGTCTCCCAGACCAGGGGCGAACCGCCGAGGGCCACGATCATGCGAGCAAGCAGGCGTCCCATCACCCCGTGACCCACGATGAGATCGGGCAGGGGGGCCGTTAGGCCGGCACGTGGTTCACGCACATCAAAGGTGTACTGAGGGCCAGCAAGCGCGTGATGGGCTGTGGCGGCCAAGGCCATCAGCACACCCTGCTGCTGAAGATCAGGCGCAATTCGCAGCGCACGACTGCCTGCGGTAATGAGCTCCGAGGAGGCGCCTCCAAACAGGCCCCGAATCGGTCCATAGCAATTTGCGCCGGGAACGAAGACCCAGTCGCCAACCTGAAGTTGGGCAGCTGATCCAGCCTCAATCACCTCGCCCACTGTCTCGTAGCCTGGCACCAGGGGATAGCCCATTCCGGGGAATGCGGGCATCTCGCCGGTGTAGAAGAGCCGCTCGGTGCCCGTGCTGATCCCGCTAAAGGCGGTGCGCACGCGTACATCTTCAGCCCCCATGCCCGTGAGATCGACCTCTCGGAGCGCAATGCTGCCGGGTTGATCCAGGATGACTGCGCTTGCCCTGTGTGTTGTCATTTTTAATTGACTATTTAAATGTCTAGTCTGAATGACACCCATCCTAAGCCGTTTGGCGAGGATGTCAATTGTTTTTTACACATCGGCCACGAGCAGTCCCGTTTGGATCGGGAGCTGGGTGCGCAAGAGCCGAATAGAGCGGAATCCAGCACGCTTCAGGAGTGCCTCTAGCTCTGCCGGCGAGCGGGCGCGCCCTCCCCCCATGGCACAGAGGTACAGGCCAAAATAGGCATCAGACATGGCCGCCTCTTCTCGGCCCAGGGCCATGGGCTCCGCAATGAGAAGCCGACCACCCACGGGCCTTAAGAGGCCGTAGGCACGCTCCAAGAGACGCTGGACGAAGGCATCGGGATGGTCATACAGAACCCGCACCAGGCTGACGAGGTCGGCCCCCTCTGGCACCTCATCGCTGAAAAAGTCCCCGCCCACACAGCGAACCTGACCAGAGAGCCCCTGCTGGGCGACAGCCCTGTCAGCCAAACGTGACACTGCGGGCAGGTCAAAGACCGTGATCTTGAGGGCCGGGTGCTGTCTCGCCACTGCACAGGCGAATGCGCCCATGCCGCCTCCGAGATCCAACATCTGCCGATGGGACGAGAAGTCATATGCCTGAAGCACCTGTTCACTCACGAGGGGCTGAGAGGAGGCCATCAATGCGGAGTAAGGCGCAACGTCGTCCTCCTCGAGCACCTGACCCTGACCCCGATGATTGACATAGGCCCAGGTCTCTCGGAGTTCAGGCGAGCCCAACTCTCCACGCAGGAGCGCGATGGGATCGGCCAGATCGCGGTAGACCGACTTGTGATGACGAACCAGCGCGAGCATGGCTGGGCTCGCAGCGATCACCGCGCCGTGGCCTCCCAGCTCCCAGAGCGTATCCAGATTGGGTACCCCCCGCTCGTTTACCGGCTTGAGCAGATCTAGGGCTGCCGCAGCATTGGCAAGCCTGAGAGCAGCTTCAGGGTTGAGCCCATCTTCCATTGCAAGCGACTGGGTGCTCAGCCGGCGGCCACCGCGAAGGCGTTCCAGCCAGCCGAGCTCGACCGCGGCGAGCAACGTCTGCGAGTACGCAAACCCCGCCACCAGATCGAAGACGGCCCGCGACTGTTGCCGTACGTAGCGACCGACGAAAGGAATGCTCATAAACCATCGCTGACGGCTCGGCTTGGCGAGCACGAAGTCGCGGATCCAAGCAACCGCTGCCGCCACCTCAGTGAACCTCGCGCTGAACCGCAGGCAGGCTTCTTAGATCCAGGGGAAGGAGTCTCTCCCCCTCCTTCAGCACCATGCCGCGAAGACGAACAGCCCCGCGACAGGGCGGAATGCTCTCAATGGCCTTCGCAATGAGCGCGTCGAAGGCCTCAAACGAGCCCTCAAGGCCAAGTTCCCGAGCGGCACTTGGCCGATCGAGCAGAAGGTCCTGATTGGCAGGTTTACCCAGCCCTGCGGCGTCCATGAGGACATCTCGAATGTCGTCAGCGACCTGGTAGGCCTCGCCGAGCGCCTCTCCAAGACCGCGCCAGACCTGCGGATCGGCACCAGCTGCGGCCGCACCGCCGGCGGTTGCAGCAGCAAACAATGCGCCGGTCTTGCTGCGCTGATACGTTTGCAGCAAGGCGCGGGGCTCGCATTCCCATGCCTGACCCGCGGCAATCCCAAAGGGCGGAGCCACACTCTCCTCGAGGTGGGTCAGGACCGAGACAAGCCGGTGGGCGTGACGGGTTCGAGACCCAATCACGGCACGAAATGCCATCACAATCAGCGCATCACCGGCGAGGACAGCGAGTCGCTCCCCAAACGCCGCATGAACCGAAGGCAGCCCTCTTCGAAGGGCCGCATTGTCAAAGCAGGGAAGATCATCGTGGACCAGCGAAGCACAGTGCATCAGCTCAAGCGATGCGGCGAAACACTCGCTCAGACCAGGATCATCATCGCCGTTGGCCAGCGCAACGGCCAAGCAGAGCTGGGGGCGCACCCGCGCACCGCCCGGAAAGACGGCATGATGGATGGCCTCAGCCAACTTCGGAGGCCCCCCCTCTGCTGCCGAACTCTTCACGACCTGCATCAGGACCCGATCGATGCGTTCCTTCAACATGGCCACCCCCTTAATGTCATTTTTGATTTACACAATGATTGTTAACTAACATAGACATCAATCATGGACACGTCAAACGGTTTTTTGCCTCCACACGATCAGCGAGCACGCTGGACGCGGGAATGGCATGAGGCCGAGGGGTTTGGCTGGTCTGCCAGTGTTCGAGTGGGCAGCGCCTGCGCACCCTTGGTGGTCCTGCTTCATGGGACGGGGGCAGACGGCAGCAGCTGGAACACCCTGGTGCCGCATTGGCCCGAGCACTGGACGGTCTGGGTGCTCGACCTCCCAGGCCACGGAGCGAGCCCGGCGCCTGCTCGTGGACGGGCTATGGGGATTGCGGAGTTGGGGGCAAGTCTTGCGACCCTCTTGAGCAGGCACTCACTTGCGGACCGCCGGGGCGTTCTGGTGGGTCACTCGGCGGGTGCTGCAGTTGCGCTTGCAGCCCTCTCCACACTGGAGGCTCGAAGTCCTCAGGTCCGCGGCTGGCACCTGATCGGGCTTGCACCCTCTCTGATCATTCCCCCGGCGCTCTACACTCTGGCCCTCGGCCCCGTCCTGGCGCCCATCCTCTTGAGCCGGCCCAGCCTCTGGCTGATGGAATCCAGCATTCGAGTCCCGGGTGTGATTGAAGCAATCGTCCGATCCACCGGATCTCCTTTACCCCCGGAGCGCATGCATGCGATGGCGGCACTCTTGCGGGCACCCGGACACCTTGAGGGCGCGCTGCGCTTCATGTCTGACAGCCAACTCGAGTCCGTGCTGGAAAGGGGCCGTGAGGTTCGCGCGCCCATGGCTCTGCTCGCTGCCCGTGACGATCCCTGGATTCCACTGACGCAGGTTCAACAGGCAGCTGAGCGGTTCCTGCCTCAGGCGGTGCTCAGCACTTGGCCCTCAGGCGGCCATCTCTTTCATGAGCACCAGCCCGAAGCCACGGCTCATTGGGTTGCGGACTGGATTGCCGCATGAATGCCCTCTGCGCGAACATGCGGAAGCGCGACGTAGTGCCCCCGAAGGCCCTCGGCTAGACGCTGAGCGGCTGGTTCCGGACGCACGGAACCGTCGATGACCAGACGTTTCTGCGCCAAGAGAATCAGAGGCTTGGCGAGCTGAAGACACTCCGCCTGCGCCCGTTCTCGACCGGCGACGCCATCTCGAGAGAGATTTGCGCGACCATCGGTGAGCAGCACCAGCACCGAGTCCTCCCCCGCCCGAGAGATATTGAGCAGCAGGCGATGGGCCAAAGCAAGCCCAGCCCCAAGTGGGCTGCCACCTCCGCCTGGCATGGCCAAAAGGGCGCGCTTGGCGGCTGTCAGAGAGCGTGTGGGGGGCAGGAGAAGCTGAGCCCCCAGGCCGCCCACACTGATCAGCGCGACTCGATCCCTTCGCACATAACAATCCGCCAACAGCAACTCCACCGCTCCCTTGGCCTCATTGAGACGGCTCATCGCCATGGATCCCGATGCATCCACGAGAAAAACGGTTGTGACTGGACGCCTGTGCGCGACACGATAAATGTGCAGATCATCGAGGCGCAGACTCAGGCGTCCTCGCGCTTGACGAAATCGTTGCAAGGGCAAGGCTGCACGGAGACTCGGCAGCCATGCAATCCGCTCTCGCCCGTCACGCGGCGCTTGTCTGAGAAGCCCCATTCTCACGCCACGACCGCTGCGGGTGATGACACGCTGTCCCTGCCGCCCCCCTTCTCGACGAGCTGGTGGCCGACGGTCTCGCTTGGCCTGCACGAGAGCCTTCAGCAACTGATCCGGCAAGAGTGCCTGGGATGCGAGCACCTCGAGCACTTGTTCGGAGTAGTCATCTTGAGTCGGTGCATCCGACTCGCTGGGATCGCTTGACTCGGGAGGAGCATCCGTCGGCTCGTCTTGAGCTTCACTTGGTGCTGGGGCATCGGAAGGTGGTGCGCTGGGCATGACCCGGGCATGCGGGACCGCTGTGAATGCCAAGGACCAAGCCAGGTCCTCTGCATGACACTCCACTCTTCCACACCAGCGTGCCCGTGACCGCATGAGCCTCAGACAGGCCTGCAGTGGCCGGAACGAAAAGATGGCCATCGACATCAACAGTCCGGCCGCCTGTCGAGCCAGTTCATCGGGGACAGCCACCTCAACATCTGACGCCAACCTGGATGTGCGCTCCGTCTGCTGAGACTCCTCTGAGAATCGCGGCTCATCTCGCAAGTCAATTCCTAAACCCATCCGATCCGCCAGTACCGGTGCGAGTGCTGGCTCATCTTCCAGTGACTCATCGAGCACCAAAAGCTTGAGCGGATGTAGATCCATCGCCTGCCCCAGGCGCTGAAGCGTCTCGATGGGCTGTCGTTCTGCCATGGGCAGGACCAACACCGCCTGGACCGAGGCGCCCAGAAGCCCAGGCATCATCACCACCCGACCAAGCCCCAGGGTCTGGGCGAGATCCATCTGCGGATCGAGGGCCTCAGCATTCAGCCTCGCGGGCAATCGCCTGCAGGAGAGTCCGGCAGACTGCGCATGTCGAGCAACGACCGCCGTCAGGGCCTGCCGACTCGGGCCCTCAGACCCTCTGACCCAGAGACCTGACTCCGAGTGCGAAGGCGAGAGCCAGGCCGAAACCAGGCAGTCCAGATCGTCAAGGGTCATCCGGCCATCTGTTCCAAGGCCAGTTGCACTCGATCACCCGAATCCACGTCGTCCAGCGGATCACGTCGGAGTCGATGACGCAGCACCATCGGGGCTACGGCTCGAACGGATTCAATCCCTGCTCGCTTCTGTCCATGCAGCGCCGCGTAGGCCTTAGACGCCCTTAACAGGGCGAGCTCGCCTCGCAGGCCGTCGGTTCCCAAGGTCATGCAGAGCTTGGCGACGGCTTCCAGCAGCCCCTCATCGGCCTTGATCTTGAGCAGGGCCTTTCTGGCCGCAAGAATGCGCTTTCTGAGTGCCGCTTGCTCATCGGCCCATACGGTCGCGAAACCCTCAGGGTCTCGGTCATACGCCTCTCGGCGAACAACAACCTCCACCCGCTCCCTCAAGTCAGTCGGAGTCCGCACCTCCACCGAGAGCCCAAATCGGTCGAGCAACTGTGGACGCAGCTCGCCCTCCTCTGGGTTACCACTGCCCACCAGAACAAAGGCAGCGGGGTGCACCACGCTCAGTCCCTCGCGCTCTACCCGACTCTCGCCACTTGCAGCCACGTCAATGAGCAGGTCAACGAGATGGTCCTCCAAAAGGTTGATCTCATCGACATAGAGAAAGCCCTGGTGAGCCTTGGAGAGCAGCCCCGGCTCAAAGACCTTCTCGCCCGTTGCGAGAAGTCGCTCGAGATTGATGGAGCCGAGAATGCGATCTTCGGTCGCTCCGAGGGGCAAGTCCACCACAGGGACAGCCCGCTTATTGAGCGGAGGCAGAACATCCGCGAGCGCTCGCACCGCAGTGGACTTCCCGGTGCCACGATGGCCGAGAATGAGCACGCCGCCCACCATGGGGTCTACTGCAGCAATGAGCAGTCCCAGCTGCATCTCTGCCTGGCCCACAAGGGCTGAAAACGGATAAGGGGATTTCGTCATCCCCGAACTTTGCCTCTGACAGGCTATGCCGTCAATTTAGAGTGACAAAGCAAAGACCGCTACTGCACCCGCCGGCAGGCTGACCCGCAGTGTGCCCTCTGAGGAGACCTCAGAGTCAGCCCCCATGGCACCGAGGAGGGGGCGAGCGAGCCTCCAGCGTGAGAGCCCGCTCACCGCTTGGGTCAGCACCTCCTCACCATAGTTGATCAGAACAAGGGTTCCCTCATTCTCGTGGCGAAGCTCCATGCCCAGAACCGAGCCCTCGGCCAGCACCTGCAAGCGCTGACCCTGCGCGATCGAGGGCCTCATATTGCGGAGTTGAATGAGCTGTCGATAGAAATGCAGCACTCCATCTGGCCTTCCCTCTTCAAGCGCCACGTTCTGTTGAACCTGATTGTCTGAAGCAGCACGAAAAGGCTGACCCGACGTGAAGCCCGAGCTCGATGCCGCCCAGCTCATCGGGGTGCGAAGCCCCCAGTCTCCTGAGAGCGAGGCATTGGAGCTCATACCAATCTCTTCGCCGTAATAGAGATAGGGGGTGCCCGGCAGCAGCAGAATGGAGGCGGCTGCGCGCTTGGCTCGACCCTGATCGCCCTTCACCTGATTCCAGACCCGATCCCCTGCGAAGCGATCGTGATTGGAGAGAAACACCGCCGGGTTCGCTGGAAGGCTACGGATATGAGAGGCCAGAGCAGCGACATGGGCCTGGGTTGGGTTGTTCACCGCCGAGAAGAGCTTGCCAGGCAGATCGAAGTCAAAAGCCTGGCCACAGGACTCGGTGGTGTCCTTCACCGCCGCGGGTGCCTCGCAGACCATATGGGCATGGGGTACCTGGCGAACCAGTTCACGCACCCGTCGCATGATGGCGTGGCTCTCAGGTTGGTTGTCCCAGTTGCGTGCGTCGTTCTCCACGAGATGCTTCGTGGCGTCAAAACGAATTCCGTCGAGGCCTAGGTTCAGCCAATGCCGAATATTGTCGAAGTGGAAGGTCTCAACCGCGGGGTTTCGCCAGTTAAAGTCGGGCATGTTCGAGCCAAAGGTGGCGAAGTAATGACCCGTGTCTGTGGCGTACCAAGGGTCCTTCCCCCAGACGTCCCACCCTGTGGGCTTCTGGACCTGCCAGACAAAGTATTCGCGGTCCGGATGAGTCGGACTCGAACGAGCATTCCGAAAGAGCGGGTGCTGATCGCTGGCGTGATTGATCAGGTAGTCCGTGATCACTCCGATGCCCTTGGCGTGCGCAGCCTGAATGAACGCGCGAAGATCCTCTGCCGACCCGTAGTCAGGTTCGATTGCTCGGTAGTCTTGTACGGCATAGCCGTGATCACGGTCGGAGCTGGCCGTCACCGGCATCAGCCAGATGCCTTTGATGCCCAGAGAGGACAGATAATCCAGGCGCTGGGTCAGCCCCTTGAGGTCTCCAATGCCGTCGCCATTGCTGTCTTGATAGGCCCTCACATAAATCTGCATGACAGCGCCATAGGGCCAGTCCTTCGCCAACCCAGATCCCGGGACCGCGAGCTGGACTGCACCTCGATCGGTGACCGCAATGGTGCTTGGTGCCGGCGTCGGGCTGGAGACAACAGAGGAGTTTGGAGCGGCTCCCGATCCGCCGCATGCGAGCAGGGGGAGTGCAAACAGGAGACTGACGAGAGGCTTTAGCATGTTCATCGCAGCACAAGTTTAACGAGGCTGTTATGGTTTGAGCACGCGCAGGGAGATAGATTGGGCGGACACTTAACGAAGTTAAGTGGTAGTGGGGGTAGGCTGAGCGGACACTCAACGAGGTTTACTGGTAGCGGGGGTAGGCTGAGCGAACACTTAACGAAGTAAGTGGTAGCGGGGGTAGGATTTGAACCTACGACCTTCGGGTTATGAGCCCGACGAGCTGCCAGACTGCTCCACCCCGCGTCGAAGACTGGAGAGTATACATGAATTTCTGTTCAGGCTGCGGCCATGCGGTTCGCCGCGAGGTACCGGCCGATGACAATCGCCTGCGCGCGGTGTGCAGCCATTGCAAGACCGTGCATTACGAGAATCCGAAGATGGTCCTGGGCACCATCCCGACTCATGAGGGACAAGTGCTTTTATGCCGACGGGCGATCGAACCGCGCCATGGGTTCTGGACGCTTCCTGCCGGCTTCATGGAACTTGGCGAATCCACTGCCGACGGAGCGATTCGAGAAACCATTGAAGAAGCGGGGGCCGACATCGAACTGGGCAGACTGTTCGCAGTCTTCGATATCCCGCATGTCGACCAAGTCCACCTCTTTTATCTGGCCGCCATGCGAAGCACCAAGCTCGACCCAGGTCCAGAGACGCTGGAGGCGGCGCTCTTTGATGAGTCAGACATCCCCTGGAACGATCTGGCATTTCGCTCGGTCCGCATGGCACTCGAGCATTTTTTCGAAGATCGGCGACTCGGGCTGGAGCGCGTCCACAGTGGCTCTATTACGCGCCCCCCGACACCTTACGCGTGAGTCAAGCCAACACCCCTCGTCTCTCCTGGATTGAGCCTGACGGCAGCTTCCCACCGAGCCGACTCGCATGGCCAGAGGAAAGTGGTGCCAACGGGCTGCTTGCGGCCAGTGACCAGATCACGGTTCCCATGTTGCTTCAGGCTTATCGACGCGGCATCTTCCCCTGGTCAGGCCCCGGCGAGCCGGTGCTCTGGTGGACCCCCACTCCGCGCATGGTGCTGCGTGTCTCCGAGTTCCGCCGCCACAAGTCCCTCCGGCAGGCCGTTCGGAAGGCGGCGCAGGCGGGCTTGGTCCTTCGACTCAACGATGACTTCGTGTCAGTGATGCGAGCCTGTGCGCAGCCGCGTGAGGGCCAAGATGGCACTTGGATCACTCCAGCGATCATTCGAGCCTATGCAGGGCTTCACACCCTGGGCTGCGCGCACTCCATCAGCCTTCACCGTGGCACAGACATGATCGGCGGGCTTTACCTCGTCTCCATTGGCCACATGATCTTTGGAGAGAGCATGTTCAGCAGAGAGCCCAACGCCTCCAAGCTCTGCCTCGACGCCTTGGTTCGGCTGGCTGCGTCACAGGGTGCGCCCTACATTGACTGCCAACAACAAACTCAGCACCTCGCGCTTTATGGCGCCCATCCTATTGCGCGGGAGCGGTTTGAATCCGAAGTGCTTTCCAATGTGGACCTGCCTGCACTAGACTGGGGGGTGAAAACCCTGCCATGGCCAACCTCCGCGACCTCCCCCTAAGCCGACTGCAGTTCTACGTCACGGCCCCATACCCTTGCAGCTACATTGAAGGGCGCAAAGCACGCTCGCAGGTGGCCACACCAAACCACCTCATTCAGTCGAAGGTGTATAGCGATCTGGTTCAACTTGGGTTTCGGCGCAGCGGTGTTTTTTCTTATCGACCCTATTGCGACAACTGCCGAGCATGTCAGCCCATACGCGTGCCCGTAGCCGAATTCAATCCCAGCAAGACCCAGCTTCGAACCTGGCGCAAGCTCTCCGCAAAACTCCAGGCGCAGGAAGTCCCCTTGATGTTTTCGGACGAACATTACGCCCTCTACCTGCGCTACCAGAGCGGTCGACACATGGGCGGCGGAATGGACCAAGACAGCCGCGACCAGTACGCCCAGTTTCTTCTGCAGAGCCAGGTCGACACCCGGCTGATTACCTTCCGAGAAGAGGGTCGCTTGGTGATGGTCTCGCTCATTGACCGACTGCAGAGCGGGCTCTCCGCCGTCTATACCTTCTTCGATCCAGATCGGGCTCGAGACTCTCTCGGAACCTTTGGGGTGCTCTGGCAGATCGCCGAGTGTCATCGCCTCGGACTCGAGTACGTCTACCTTGGCTACTACATCGAAGAGAGCCCTAAGATGTCCTACAAGGCTCGTTTTCGGCCTGCTGAAGTGCTCTCTCAGGGGCAGTGGACGCCCATCGAAACGCCTCGCGCATGACCTTTTTCAGCAGCAGTTATCGCTGGATGCGTCCAGTGCTCTTCTCCCTGCCACCCGAGCGCGCACACGACCTGAGTCTTCAGGCGTTTCAATGGATGAATGACTCGGCGGGATTCCTCTTGCCCGCAGCGGAACCACTCCCCTTTCCCGCACCTGTTCAAGTGGCTGGCCTCTCCTTTCCCAATCCAGTTGGGCTCGCGGCGGGGCTGGATAAGAATGCAGCGCACATCGATGCCCTCGCGCGCTTCGGGTTTGGTTTCATTGAGGTCGGAACAGTGACGCCGAACGCTCAGCCCGGAAATCCTCAGCCCCGCATGTTTCGATTGGCTGAACATCAAGCCATCATCAATCGAATGGGCTTCAACAACCTGGGACTTGAGACCTTCCTCAAGAATGTCTCGACATCTTCATGGGTTCGAGACAAGCGGGGAGTGCTGGGCCTGAACATCGGAAAGAACGCAAGCACACCAGTGGATCGTGCGGAGGACGACTACCTCACGGGCCTTCGGGGGGTCTATCCCTGGGCTGACTACATCACCATCAACATCTCCTCACCCAACACCAAGGGACTGCGCGACCTGCAAGGCGAGGCCGCGCTTCATCGACTGCTTGGCGCGCTCCGAAGAGAGGCCACTCAACTGCACCAGCGTCATCAAAGACGGGTTCCGCTCTTTCTCAAAGTCGCGCCAGACCTTGATGAGGCGGGCATTGCAGCCATTGCTCAGGCGGTCACGACACACGATATCGAGGCCATCATTGCAACCAACACGACCCTGGACCGTTCACAAGTGGCGGGGCATGTACACGCTGAGGAAGCGGGCGGCTTGTCCGGCAGCCCCGTCCTCGAGAAGTCGAATCAAGTGCTGAAGGCCCTTCGGGAGCAGCTGCACCCTGAGGTGGCGCTCATCGGAGTGGGCGGCATCCTCTCCGCCCAGGATGGCCGCGAGAAAATGCGGCTGGGTGCGAACCTCGTTCAGGTCTACAGCGGTCTGATCTACCGCGGCCCTCAGCTGGTCTCAGACCTGGTTGCCGCCCTGTCTGACTGCCAACGTGCATAGCGCTGACTGAACGTTCCACTCGAGGGCGCGGGCATGTCACGCGAGGCACTCCAACCTTTTACCCAAGGCAGACTGCGAATGAGTCCCCTGCGATTGGCCATCAGGCGCAACACGCGGCTTCCGATACGTGTGGTGAGCCGATACAGCGGCGGACGCGCAGCCACATAGGACCAAACGGCAAGTCCGACTCTTTCCGTCCATGGCCTGAGGTGCCGCTCAAACTGACGCTCCCGAAGTTTTCGCAGCAGGTCAGGCAAGGGGATCTTCACGGGACAAACCACGTGACATTCGCCACACAGCGTGGCAGCCTGAGGCAGATCGAGTGTGTTTTCTAAGCCCGTGTAGGACGGGGTCAGCACTGACCCCATGGGACCAGGATAGACCCAGCCATAGGCATGTCCACCAATCTTCTGGTAGACGGGGCAGTGGTTCATACAGGCCCCGCATCGAATGCATCGAAGCATCTCTTGAAACTCACTGCCCAGCAGAGATGATCGCCCGCCATCCACCAGGACAAAATAAAGATGGTCGGGTCCGTCGGGCTCTCCCTGCGCTCTGGTGCCCGTGAGGAGCGAGATGTAATTGGAGATGGACTGGCCAGTGGCCGATCGGGTGAGCAGGCGGGCGATCGTGGCGAAGTCCTCGAGGGTGGGAAGCACTTTCTCAATGCCCGTGACCACCACATGGACCTTTGGCATGATGGTGCACATGCCCTCGTTGCCTTCGTTGGTCACGAGTGCAACGGAGCCGGTTTCGGCGATCACAAAATTACCCCCCGTCACCCCCATGTCCGAGCGCAGAAACTTCGGCCTCAACTGCTCTCGGGCCTCACGAGTGAGCTCAGAAATATCTGAGAGCGGTGGTTTGTGATGCACCTTGGAGAAGAGCTCAGAGATCTCTTCCTTGTCCTTATGGATCACAGGCGCAATGATGTGGCTGGGCGCTTCGTTGTTATTGATCTGTAGGATGTATTCACCCAGGTCGGTCTCAACTGGCTCGACCCCTGCCGCCCGCAGCGCATCGTTGAGCGCCATCTCCTCGGAGACCATCGACTTGGACTTGGTCACCGTCTTGGCCTCGTGCCGACGTGCAATCTCCACCACCATCTCACTGGCCTCTGCGGCAGACTCGGCAAACAGCACCGTGGCACCCTGGGCTGTCGCGTTCTTCTCAAAGATCTCGAGATACAGATCCAGGCGGGAAATGGCCCGATCACGGCGCTCGACCGCGGCCGTGCGAGTCGCCTCGAAGTCGATCTCTTGGATGGCCACCGAGCGAGCCGTGACGAACTTCTGGCTCAGACGTTTGAGGTTCTTCTGGAGCCGGACGTCAGCGAGCTTTTGGCCCGCACGGGCTTTGAAGTGCATGGATTGGACTTGCACGATGACGCTCCTATGACCCTTCGAGTTCGCCTGAGAGCACCTGCGCAATGTGCAAGACCTGCGTCTTGTCATCCCCTAAGCGCCGCAGACGACCCTCTAGGTGCAGCATACAGCCAAGGTCTCCGAGCACCACCGCCTGTGCGCCTGTGGCCTGGATCTGGCTGATCTTCTCATCTGCAATGGCCGAAGCAACCTCACCATATTTCAGAGAGAAGGTGCCGCCAAATCCACAGCATGCACGGCTGTCACGCATTTCCTTGAGCTGGAGACTCGGAATCATCTTCAGCAGCCGTCTGGGCTGATCCTGCACGCCGAGCTCTCGCAATCCACTGCACGAGTCGTGATACGTGATGGTGCCCTGGGATCGCCCAGGTACGTCCGTCACCTTCATCACCTTCACCATGAAATCGGTGAGCTCATAAACGCGGGGAGCCAGATCCGCCATCCTGCGGCGAAGGGTTGGGTCGTCTGAGAAGAGCTCAACGTAATGAACTTTGATCATCCCTGCGCAGGATCCGGAGGGAATGACGACGAAATCGTATGGCTCCAACAAAGCCAGAACACGCTCCGCAAGCCGATGCGCAGAGGCCCGATCACCCGCATTAAAGGCGGGCTGCCCGCAGCAGGTTTGGTCGGGTGGAACCACCACCTCACAGCCTGCCCGCTCGAGCAGCGCGAGCGTCGAGAACCCGATTTCTGGCCGCATCAGATCAACCAGACAGGTCACAAACACCGCAATTCGAGAATTTTCAGTCCATTCAGGGGCAGACATTCGTGACATCCCTTTGTAAACTTCCATTCTGCCATTTCACCTAACGAAAAGCATGCAGCCCGCCGCGCCACCCGTCACTCCGCAGAAACCGGCCATCCAGGTCATTGAGCGCATGAACGCCCTGCTGGATGTGCTGGCTCGTCAGGATGAGCCCGTGGCACTCAAAGCGCTGGCCCAAGGCACCGGTCTGCATCCCTCCACTGCACACCGCATTCTCAATGATCTGGTGCTCGCACGGATGGTAGACCGAACAGAACCCGGGCTTTATCAGCTCGGCATGCGCTTACTCGAGCTGGGAAATTTGGTAAAGGCACGACTCAATGTGCGCGATGCGGCGGCTGGGCCGATGCGAGAGCTTCATCGCCTGACAGGAGAAACGATCAACCTCTCTGTTCGCCAGGCCGACGAAATTGTCTATATTGAGCGCGCGGTCAGTGAACGCTCGGGCATGCAGGTGGTAAGAGCCATCGGGGGTCGAGCACCGCTGCATCTCACATCCACCGGGAAGCTTTTTCTGGCTGCCGACGACGTTCGGGCTGTGCGCTCCTACGGCATGCGAACGGGCTTGGCGGGGCAGACCCGCAACAGCATCACCTCATTGCCCAATCTCGAACGTGAACTCGACGAGGTGCGCCAAAAGGGCTTTGCAAGAGACAACGAGGAGTTAGAACTCGGCGTGCGATGCATCGCAGCGGGCATTCGAGATGATGCGGGCCGACTGGTGGCGGGGCTCTCCATCTCTGCCCCTGCAGACCGAGCGAACGACGGCTGGCTTCAGGCGCTTCAACAAACCGCTGATCAGATCTCTCAGGCGCTGGGGTTCGACCGAGGCGCCTGATCGGCCTGTTGAACGATCCAACGGCGAAGACGCTCTGCATCTCGCAGGCGTTGCTGCTTCCCGCTGGCGTCTAGCATGATCATGATCACAGGTCGACGATCGACCTCAGCCTGCATCACCAGGCACCGGCCCGCTTCGCGGATGAAACCCGTCTTTGAGACGCCCAGTTCCCACTGATCACCTCGAGCCAAGGCGTTGGTGTTGATGAATTGAGTGTCACGCCCACGCACTCGAATGTTGAGCTTGCGTGCAGTCGAGTACTCACGAATCTCGTCCACCCGATGTGACTCCTCGACCAGTCGCACGAGATCGCGGGGACTCGACACATTCGATGCGCTCAGCCCCGTGGGCTCCACAAATCGACTGTCGGCCATGCCGAGCTGCTTGGCTTTGATGTTCATGGCGGAAACGAAAGCGTCCATTCCGCCCGGATAGGTTCGACCGAGCACATGCGCGGCACGATTCTCAGAGGACATGAGCGCCAGGTGCATAAACTCGCCCCGAGTCAGGCGCGTTCCGACGGCCAGGCGGGACCTCACACCCTTTTCCAGGTCTGCATCCTCTTTGGTGACCATCAGCGTCTCATCCATTGGGAGGTCGGCCTCGGCCACCACCAGCGCGGTCATAAGCTTGGTAATCGAAGCAATCGGCAACACGGTGGTGGCGTTTTTTTCGAAAATCACCTCACCGGAGATCTGGTCCACCACGAGGGCGGCAGAGGAACTCAGCGCTGCAGTGGTCATGGCAGACTGCACGCCCATCTTGGACTTCGCCGACATGCGGTTCTGAGGGTCCCGCTTCACAGATCGCTTGGCGCTCGGCTTTTTGGCTCTTGCCTGCTTAGCCTTTGGCCCTTGCGCTTTCACATGCTGAGAGACAGAGGACTGATTGCGGCCAGATTTGGCCGGCTCAGTGGCCTGAACGGAAGCGGTGAGGAGAAAAAGGCCAAACCCAACAGCAAAGAGGCTGTGCTTCAACACTCGATTCACGCAAATACTCCCAAGACCAGACTTTTAGAGTCTAACAAAAAAGGATTCAAATTCCGAGTCTTACCCATGGTTTCTCACAAAAATATTGAGAGCGACATCGATCGTCTCGCGATGAACCGAAACCGTTCGCTCAATCGGTTGGGCATATCCACCGGCCATGGCTACAGCCACTGGAATCTGCCGCGCGTAAGACCAGCAAAAAACACGCCGATCACGCTCGGCCAATCCCCGCTCGGACACCGAGAGCCGTCCAAATCGATCGCCCTCGAGAGGGTCTGCGCCAGCCAGATAGAAGAGGAAATGGGGAGGGCCCTGTTGGTCGAGATACTCGAGCGCTGCGTCCACAGCGCCGAGGTAGGTCTCATCGCCTGCCGCATCAGGCAACGCGATATCTAAGTCCGAGGAGGGCTTTTGGAAGGGGTAATTGCGCTCACCATGCACTGAGACCGTGAGCACGGAGGGGTCCTGCGCAAAAATCTCGGCAGTGCCATTGCCCTGATGAACATCAAGATCGAGTACGGCAACCCGCTTCAGACCATAGCGTTGCTGCATGACTCTGGCCGCGACCGCTGCATCATTGAAACAGCAGAAGCCCTCACCCTTGGATGGGCCCGCATGGTGCGTGCCGCCAGCGAGATTAAAAGCGATCGCAGGGGCCCCAAGCGTATGGGCGGTCCAGGCGGATTCGGCTGCCGCGATGGTGGCGCCCGTGGACCGCCGTGAGCGCTCCACCATCTCTGGACTCCAGGGAAAGCCAATCGCACGCTGTTCGCGTTCAGAGAGCCGGTTCGATATCAGGGCTTCTACATATTCCGGGTTGTGGGCGAGGTGCAGTTGTTCGTCTGAGGCCGCAGGAGGCTCTCGAAGCCTGATCTCGGGCCAGGTCTCAATAGACTCGCGAAGCAGGCGGTATTTATCCATCGGAAATCGATGCCCCGGCGGAAGGGGAAGCACGAAGAGGTCCGTGCTGAACGCATCGATCTGCATCCCATCAATAGGCATGCCATCGCGCTGCATGCGTCAGCGCCGAAGCTGCTTCTCGTCGGTGACCTCTCCCCCGAGCGCCAGCACCCCCGCACGTAATTCTGCGTAGGCCTTTGCCATCAGGGCCTCTGCATCCACACGGGCTTGCTCGTCGAGTCGCTGAGCCTCCACCCCGGTCAGCTTGACCCCGAGCTCCAGATGACGCTTGGGTGGAAGCGAGGACTCCCCCGGGACCGGACCAGATGGCAGGCTGTAGATTCTCAAGGTGGGGTATTCGCGAGAGATCTGCTCCAAGAGCGGTGTCACAGCCGCCTCAAAGATCTTTAAC
This sequence comes from Bordetella parapertussis, assembly GCA_945862985.1. Taxonomy (GTDB): domain Bacteria; phylum Pseudomonadota; class Gammaproteobacteria; order Burkholderiales; family Burkholderiaceae_A; genus Hahnella; species Hahnella lacustris. The sequence goes on from CAMAZF010000016.1 coordinate 29,840, forward strand.
ACGGTCATCGACCAGTCGAGCTCGGCGTGGGGTTGAAACCAGTCCTTGAAGTGGGTGTCCAGCACCCACTCCATCATGGGCCAGGCCATCACGGGAAAGCCTGGCAGGAAGTAATGACGCCCCACTTGAAACCCCGGGATTCGATTGAAGGGGTTTGGAACGATCTGTGCGCCTTCTGGAAACTCACCCATGCGCAGGCGTTCGGGGGTGAGCGGCTGCCCACTCTCTTGAGAGCGTTGAGCGATGAGGTCCCTCGCCTCTGGGTGGAGCACGAGCGGGCGGCCCAGAGCCTGAGCAGCTGACTGCCTGGTGTAGTCATCCGGCGTGGACCCAATCCCCCCAAGGCTAAACACCAGGTCACCGGAGGAAAAGGTCTGTCTGAGCAGCTGAGTACATCGACTGGGTGAATCGCCCAGGATACTCACCCAGGAGAGCGCAAGGCCTCGAGCCGCTAGCAGCTCCCGGGTTTTCGAGAAATGCCGGTCCTCTCGCTTTCCGGAGAGGATTTCATCTCCCACAATGATCAGTCCAATCTCCAGGGGTTCTCTCTGTGCAGACACCAGCTCATCTCCTCTTTTAAACCTGGAGGCTGAGCGTACTCCAGGTTTTCTGAAGACGCTTCACCGACACAGGAACAGGCGTCTTAAGCTCTTGAGCGAAACTCGCCACTCGAAGCTCTTCGAGGAGCCATCGAAACCCTGTCGCCTCCTCTGACCATGGTCCACGCTGCGCTTTGGACCACCTCCAGAAAGGCAGCTCAACCGAACGGACCTCGGCCATTCGCTGATCATCTCGACCTGGATCGGCCCTGCGCTTGTCCAAGCGAAGGCTGATGGCCTTGAGATACCGCGGAAGATGTTTGGCCCTCTCATCGGGGCAGGTCAGCACAAAACCCTTCGGCATCAGCCTCTGCAGCTGCTCCTGAATGTCTTGCGCGGCCGCGTCGTTGGGCTTGAGCACAGAGAGGCGGCGCTGAACCTGCGTCCATTCTTGAATCACGGACGAGAGCCACCGAACCGTCTCTTGAGCAATCAGCATGAGGCGACTGCGTCCGGTCTGTGCGGTGGCCTCAAAACTTTCTGCATTGTCGGGCCAGGGCCCAGATAGAAAAGCACGGCGAATCGCCAGCAGGCTGATCTGATCCACCAAGCCTTCCTTTTCGCCCAGGGCCACCCATCCCACGCTGAGCTCTCGATTCTTCTGCAGATCTTTCTCGAGTGCCCGAACTTGCTCCTTGGCCGCGAGCGCAAAGAGCCTCGCAAGCCCCCGTCCATGGAGGGTCCGTGCCTTGTCTGGGTCATCAAGCAGACGAAGTCGAACACCGTCTCCGACGTCTTCTAAGGCCGGATAACCACAGAGCTGCTGGCCTGCGCGCTCAATTTCCATCACGGGCTCAAGCGTCCCGAATGCCCAGGTGCGATGCACCGTGTCGTCCTGCTCTGGCGCCAGTGCCGCAGTCGCCTTTGGCCCATATTGGTCCTTGAGTGTTTGGAGGTTGCGGCCCTGACCTAAGAGGCGGCCGTGCTCGTCCAGCACTCTTACCCAGGCAGAGAGATGCGGAGGAAGCGTCTCGCGCTTGAAGTCATCCACTCCCACAGAAATCCCGCGCACCTGGGTGATGTGTTCGATGAGTGCGCGCACCAGCGGTTTCTCTCCCTCGCGTCCACGCCATGCCTCTGTAAAAGACTGCACCACCTCCTCGAGGGGCAAGACCTGGCGACGCAGGCGCTGGGGAAGACTCTTGAGCAATGCCAGGACTTTCTCTTTGAGCATCCCGGGTACCAGCCAATCGAGTCGATCCGCCTGCAGCTGATTCAGCGCGGAGACCGGTACGTTCACCTGCAAACCATCCTGAGCCTCTCCCGGCTCAAAGCGGTAGTCCAGTGCAAGCGAGAGCCCCTGCTGAATCATCTGACGCGGAAACTGGTCGGTGGTGATGCCTGCCGCCTCATGGCGCATGAGATCGGCCTTGGTGAGAAACAGCAGCTTGGGCTGCGCTCTGCTGGCCTTTCTCCACCAGGACTCCAGACTCTCAAGATCCACCACCGCCTCAGGCAGTTGAGCCTCATAGAAGGCCTCAATGAGCCCTTCATCGACCAATAAGTCCTGCCTGCGAGCCTTATGCTCCATGCGTTCCACTTCACGCATGAGCTGCAGGTTGTGCCGATAGAACGGAAGGGCGCAGTCGATCTGCTGTCCGACCAGCCCCTCACGAATCAGCAGCATGCGAGATTCCTTGGCCTGCTCTGGACCCAGGCGGGCCCAAGAGACTCGCCGACGTATGTAGATGGGCAGGCCGTAGAGTGTGCCTCTCGCGTAGCCCACGGCTCGACCTGCCTTTTTCTCCCAATGGGGCTCCGAGTAGGAGACCTTGATGAGGTGAGCCGCTGCGCGCTCGATGGACTCGGGCTCCACGGCTGCGATCGTGCGGGCATAGAGTCGACTGGTGTCTACCTGCTCTGCAGCCATGAGCCATCGCGGTGGCTTCTTTGCCAGAAAGGAACCGGGCCAAATGGAGAACTTGATGTCGTGCGTTCCGGCCCAGACCTGTCCCAGCTTTCCTGGCTCATCGATTCGACAGCCGACATTCGAGAGCAAACCGGTGAGGATGGCCTGATGCAAACGAAGATCGTCTGCAGGCTGTTCATTCTCTCGCCAGCCGCGAGCCAACACCCAGTCATGTACCTGTCGGTGTAAATCTCGCCACTCTCGGACCCGAAGGGGTGAGAGAAAATCAGACCGAAGCGACTGATCAAGCTTTCGGTTCGACAGCTTCGCCTCAAAGGCTTCTTGAATCCAATCCCAGAGGCGAATCCAGCTCCTAAATTCACTGCGCTCATCGGCAAAGCGCTTATGCGCAGCGTCTGCAGCCTGCTGCTGATCAAGAGGACGCTCTCGAGGGTCTTGGCATGAGAGGGCGGACACCAGCACCATCATTTCTTTGAGGCAGGCCATGGACTTGGCCGCCACCAGCATGCGGGCGAGCCGGGGGTCGAGAGGCAGCTCCGCAAGGTCTCTGCCGATGTCGGTCAATGCCCCTTGGTCATCAATCGCTTGGAGCTCGCGAAGCAGTGACAGTCCATCCGCGATCGCCCGACGAGAGGGCGGGTCGACGAAGGGAAACTGCTCGATGTCTGACAGGCCTAGGGCCTTCATTCGAAGGATGACAGAGGCCAGCGACGAGCGATGAATCTCGGGGTCGGGGTGCTCCGGCCGAGCCTTAAAATCGTCCTCCGAGAAAAGCCGAATACAGATACCCGGGGCCAATCGGCCCGCCCGCCCTGCACGTTGATTGGCCTGTGCCTGGCTGATGGGTTCAATCTGGAGCTGCTCGACCTTGCCCTTGATGCGGTATCGCTTGACGCGAGCCAGCCCGGTGTCGATGACGACGCGAATGCCAGGAACCGTGAGGGAGGTCTCGGCAATGTTGGTCGAGAGCACCACCCTCTGGCGCCCAGTGGGCTTAAAAATGCGGTTCTGATCGCCCTGGGCCAGACGGGCGAATAAGGGCAAGATGTCGACGTTTCTGAGCACGGGGACGAGGGCATCCGCCACGGCGCGGATCTCCCGCTCCCCCGGCAGAAAGACCAACAGGTCTGAGCAATCGCCTCCGCGTGCGAGTCGAAGGCCTTCCTCCACTCCCGCGACGACACGTTCAATGAGGTCCTGTCGATCGTCAGATGCCGGACGCCAGAGCGTCTCCACGGGATACAACCGGCCTGAGACCTCGAAGATGGGCGCTGGCTGATTTCCAACGGAAAAGTGCTTGGAGAACTTATCCGCATCGAGGGTGGCCGACGTGATGACGACCCTTAATTCAGGCCGTCGTTGCAACAATTGCCTCAGATAGCCCAGCAGAAAGTCAATGTTCAGGCTTCGCTCATGCGCCTCGTCGATGATGATGGTGTCGTAGCGTCGCAGGAGAGGATCGGCCTGGGACTCTGCCAGCAGCAGGCCATCGGTCATAAGCACAATCGGCTGGCCTCGTCGGCTCTGATCCGAGAACCGAATCTTGTAGCCCACGTCTGCGTCGGCCTGAGGCCCACAACTGGTTTTGAGTTCTTGCGCAATTCGCCGAGCCACGCTGGTGGCGGCAATTCTTCGGGGCTGGGTATGGGCAATGCTCTTGCCTTTGGCGGCTCGTCCGGCAGCCAGAGCAATCTTCGGCAGCTGTGTGGTCTTGCCGGATCCGGTTTCGCCGCAGACGATCAGGACGCGGTGCTGAGCCAGGGCCTGGGCAATCTCCACCCAGTGGGCACTGACGGGGAGGTTTTCGTCGAAGACAATGCCGCGGTCGGCAGCCGCGCGACGCAGATCTTCAGGGCTCAGGTGCGCGCAGTCTGTCACAACAAAATTATACTGTCGTGATGTCGCCCAATCCCTCGCAGGACGCCCTGCCCTCTTCCGCCGTCGGACACGAGTTCGTCACTTGGCTCCGCTCGGTCGCTCCGTATATTCACGCCTTCCGAAACAAGACCTTCGTGATTGCCTTCCCGGGCGAATTGGTGACCGATGGGCATCTGGAGTCCTTGGTCCACGACGTCGCCCTGCTACAGGCCATGGGCATGCGCATTGTTCTGGCGTACGGCTCGCGGCCGCAGGTCGAAGAGCAGCTGAGGCTCAGGCATATCGAGGCTCGATACGCCAACGGCATGCGCATCACCGACCGTCCCGCATTGGAATGTGCCAAAGAGGCCGCAGGGGAGCTGAGACTGGATATCGAGGCGGCCTTCTCTGCGGGGCTGCCCAATACGCCGATGGGCAACTCTCGCATTCGAATCCTGAGTGGTAATTTCGTGACCGCCCGGCCTGTCGGGATTGTAGAAGGGGTGGACTACGAGAATACGGGGTTGGTTCGAAAGATCGAAGCCGAGTCCATTCGCCAAGCCCTGCTCAGTGGCTCAATCGTCTTGGTTCCCCCTCTGGGCTTCTCACCCACAGGTGACGCCTTCAATCTCACACTTGAGGATGTGGCCGCCAGTCTGGCGGTGGCGCTCGACTGCGACAAGCTGATCTATATGGTCTCCCCAGAAGGGCTGCCCCAAAGCGCTTCGGAAGCGGAGCCTCTCATTGAGATCTCCGAAGATCAGGCCGAGCGCATGCTCGCGCAGGGTGGTCTGTCGGAGGAGGCCACTTTCACCCTGAGCCACGCCTTGCGGGCCTGTCGAGGCGGTGTAGAGCGCGCCCACCTGGTGCCCTACACCCGAGATGGGAGCCTGCTTCTCGAACTCTTCACCCACGACGGCGTGGGGGTGATGCTGGTCGAGGAGACCCTTGAGGCACTGCGACCAGCCAATATCGATGACGTCGCAGCCATCGTCTCGCTGATTGAACCCTTGGAAGCGGATGGCACGCTGGTCCCGCGCGGACGAACCAACATCGAGCGTGACATCGATCGGTTTACAGTGATCGAGCACGATGGCGTGATCTTCGGATGTGCCGCACTTTATCGGTTTCCAAACTCCCCGATGGGTGAACTCGCCTGCCTTATGGTTCGGCCAGACACCCGCGAAAAAGGCGACGGCGAGCGCCTGCTCAAGAGCGTTGAACACCAAGCACGTCAACAAGGCATGAGAGCGCTCTTTGTGCTCACCACTCGCACCACGCACTGGTTCCTCAAGCGGGGCTTTCAGCCCGCCCAGGTCGATGAATTACCGGAAGTCCGCCGGAATGCCTATAACTGGGACCGGAAGTCTCAGGTGCTCATCAAGCGTCTCTGAGAGCGGCCACGCCAGCCCCAGGAGGTCTGGCGACTCTGGCTGAAAGGCATCGAGCCAGCGAACCATCGCGGGAGCCCCTTCAGGGTCCACCACACACGATTGGCCTTGGGCTGAAAGCCGACAGAACTCTGGAAATCGCGGCATGCGCAGGATCTGATAGGGGTCTTGCGCATTCGTCCGGTGAGGAGCTTGAGAGACCTCGGCCAGACCGGCGACGGGGAATCCGGCGCAAATGTCTGCACGCCATGCAACCGGATCATCGCGAAGCAGGCGGTCAGGGATCTGTGCGCAGGACTGCGCCAAGTAAATCCACTCGCCCTCTTCTCCTGCCCAAGCCTGCAAGCCCTTCAGTCCTTGCAGATGCGTCAGCCAAGGCAGCAACCGAGGAGACAGTGAGGGCTCCCCCCTCCACGGCAGCCCATCCGGAGGCGGCACTGCCCGGGCAAGCACCAGCCTGCGAATCAGGCTCACTGCAGCCTCACGAAGCCCGGCGCTCAGCCCAGGCTGATGCAGGAGTGCGGTGACCACGTGGAGCGCTGGGTCGGTTGTGGGCCGAGCAACCTCAGTTCGAAGATCTTCAGAGGGGGGGCGGGGCGGTGGCTGCGTCAGAGCAGCCATTGCGGGGCCATCAGGTCGTTGCGCAAGCAGTTGATCGATGCCGGTCAGCAGTCCGTCAAGCGCAGACTCAAGGCCCTCTCCCCCTTCTTTCATGCGCGAAAACCCATGGCTCTCGCCTGAATGACTTGCTGCTGCCCCTTCAAGGCCTTGAGCTGAACGCGGGCTGCATCACAGGCCAGTCTGGCCTGCTCCAGGGGCTCCGCGGACTCATCGAGCGCCTGGGGGAGGCTCGCATTGATCAGTGCGACACGGAGTTGATCGAGGTTCTGTTGCATCTCCTCGATGTGCTCCTCGGAGACATCAAGCGCTGCGAACAGTGCCTCGGGCGCGCGTGATTCAGGCACCGACTCCACCTGAACCAAATCCTCACGCACCGGTTCCAGTCTTGGGGGCTCAGCACGCAATCGAGTCAACTCGGGCTCAAGCCGTAGAAGCTCAAACAGACTCAGGGCAAAGCAGAACAGGGCGAGCGGCAGGTGCACCATCCAAGTGGAGAGGCCCTGCCAGAGGTCGGTCTGAGGAATCAAGGTCAGCCCAAGGATTGTCTCCAGCAGCACAGCCCAGTCCAGCAGAACCGGCCAAAGTACCTGCCATGTCACGACCAAGGAGGCTCCGATCGGCTCATCACCCAGGCGGGCCTCCAACAAATCTGGGGGAATCAACACCCACTCAAGAGACTGAAATACCAGCCCGGAGAGCAGAACCAACAAGGTGGCAAAACCAAGCGTCAATGCGCGATGAAGGCGCCGAATGAGGCGCTGGGGGCGAACGGTCATCATGGGTGCATCCAGTCTATCTCAAGGGTCAAACGCCCCGGGCACACGTCGCCATTCGGGCGCATCAGGACCAGCCAGCGAGCACCCTCGACAGGTTCGGCCACCCAAACAGGCATCCCTCTGGCCATACCCACCAGGCCCCCCGAGGCTCTGGGATACAAGTCCGCCTGCTCGATAGGTACCACCCAGGCCACCTCTGCTGCATCCACCACCTCGCTGCAGCCCACACCCGTCAGCCGGAGTTGCATAGGTCCCCCCGCCTCCAGACTGCCCCTTGAGGGCAGGCCCGATCTAAACCATCGAGCAACTGCTCATGGGCCAATCGCTCTGACTCAGTAAGCTGGGCCGCCAGTAAGCTGCCGGCCAGCCCTTCAAAGACCAGAGAGGGGCCATCACCAGACTCTTGAGGCTCGGCCAGCATATCCAGGGTCTCTTGGCCTCGCGTCATGGCGAGGTAGACCTCAGAGAGAAGTTCAGCATCCAGCAGGGCCCCGTGCAGGACACGGTGGTCGTTCATGACCCCATACCGAGCGCAGAGTGCATCAAGGGAATTACGCTGCCCAGGATGGAGATCTCGCGCCATCCTCAGGGTATCGGTCACGGTGCTGGCCAGCTCTGAGACCTTGGGGCGTCCCAGTCGGGAAAGCTCTGCGTTCAGAAAGCCAATGTCAAACGGCGCGTTGTGAATGATCAGTTCGGCGCCCTCAATGAACTGTTCGAACTCAGTGGTGATGGACGAGAAGAGTGGCTTATCCCGAAGCTGATCCCAGGTCATCCCGTGCACCTGGGCGGCGCCCTCATCCACCTCCCGCTCTGGGTTGAGATACACGTGCATGCGCCGTCCGGTCGGTCTTCGATTCTGAAGCTCAATCGCGCCGATCTCGATGACGCGATGCCCCTCCTCGACCCTTAAGCCGGTCGTTTCCGTGTCGAGTATGACAAGGCGCATGAGGAAGCCCAGGCGTAAACCGTTGGAAGAATGAACAGGGTGAGCAGCGTGCCCAATGACATGCCCCCCACAATGACCCAGCCAATCTCCTGACGGCTCTCAGAGCCCGCGCCCGAGGCCAGGGCCAGAGGCAAGGCACCGCAGACCGTGGCGATACTGGTCATGAGGATGGGGCGAAAACGAAGGGCCGTGGCTTTCAGGGTGGCTTCCTGAATCCCCAGTCCCTGTGCACGCAGCTGATTGGCGAATTCGACAATCAGAATACCGTTCTTGGTGATCAGCCCAATCAGGGCAATCAGGCCAATCTGCGAGTAGACGTTGAGCGAACCCCCTGTCCCAAGAATGGTGAGAAGCGCGCCCGTCATGGCCAGCGGCACCGTCACGAGAATCACCAAGGGGTGTAAGAAGCTCTCGAACTGGGCTGCCAAGACCAGATAGATAAACAGAAGGGCCAGCACGAAGACGAAATAAATGGCGTCCTGAGAATCCCGATACTCACGGGTCTGTCCGTCGTAATCCAGTTGAAAATTCTCTGGCATGGTCTGGCGCGCGGTCGTCTCCACAAATGTGAGCGCGTCACCCAGGGCAACCCCTGGCGCCAGGTTGGCAGAGATGGTCACCGCGCGCTGTTGGAGGAAATGATTGAGCTCTCTCGGGGCCACGGTCTCGCGCATTTCGATGAGGCTGGAGAGCGGGACCAGTTGACCATCTCGGCCACGGACGGTCATGGCTCGGATCGTGTCCGGTGTGCTTCGTCCCTGAGGAGAGAGCTGGACGAGCACATCGTACTGCTCATTCCCCTTTTTGAACCGAGTCACCTGTCGTCCACCGAGAAGGCTCTCGAGGGTACGGCCAATGGCATCGACCTCCACGCCCAACTCCGCAGCACGCTCACGATCAATCTCCAGTCGCAGCTCCGGCTTGGTGATCTGGAGGTCGGTCTCTACCCCTTGTAGCAGCGCACTCTTGGTGAGCTCGGTCGCGATCGACTCACTCACAGCGGCGAGCTGATCCATGGGGGCAGAGGACAGGACCACCACCTGAATGGGACGGCTCCTCGGGCTCTGGCCAAATGAGGGGGGCGTGTTCACAAAGGCATTGATGCCCGGAATGCCCATGACCTTGGGCTGCAGTTCTCGCTGGAGCTCAACCGTAGAACGATCACGCTGCTCCCACGGAACCGGGCGATAAAACGAAATCCCTTTATCTGGAGTGGGCGTGCCAGCAATCACCAAAAAGCGATCCGTCTCCGGCACCTTGGCAAAAATCTCCTCCAGGCGCAGTGCGTACCGGGCGGTGTAATCAATGGAGCTCCCCTGGGGTGCACTCATGACCGTGAACAGCAGGCCTCGGTCCTCCACCGGGGAGAGCTCCTTTTTGATGCTGGTGGCCAGCCACCCCCCAAACGCCGCGATGGCCAGCGCTGCTAGACCAACCCAGACAATTCGTCCAAGGAGTCGCTCCAGCACCCGACTGTAGCCCGCGCTGAGGCGGTCAAAGCCTCGATCGAAGCTCTGGCCCAAACGCTGGAACCAACCTTTGGGACGAGGATCGGGATCGTGCGGGCGAAGCAGCCTCGAACACATCATGGGCGAGAGCGTGAGCGCCACAAATCCGGATACGATGACCGCACCGGAGAGCGTGAGGGCGAATTCAACAAACAACCGGCCCGTGCGACCCGATGAAAAGGCCATAGGGGCGAAGACAGACGCAAGGGTGAGCGTCATGGCAACCACTGCGAAACTGATCTCACGCATGCCCTGAAAAGCCGCCTGAATGGGCTTCATGCCGTCCTCGACATGTCGAGCGATGTTCTCCAGCACCACAATGGCGTCATCCACGACCACACCAATCGCAAGAACCATCGCCAGTAGCGTGAGCGTATTCACCGAAAAACCAAACAGATGCAAGAGCGCAAACGTGGTGATCAGGGACACCGGGATGGTGATGATGGGAATGAGGGCCGCTCGCACGTCCTTCAGAAAGATGAAAACCACCAAGGCAACCAAAAGCGCAGCCTCGGCAATGGTGAAGGCCACCGCACGAATCGATCGATCGATAAAGACCGAGTTGTCGTTGGCGACATCTAACCCGGCGCCCTGAGGCAAATCCGTCAAGATCACAGGAAGTGCTGCACGAACGCCCTCAGAAATGGTGAGCGGGTTTGCCGTGGCCTGCTTGATCACACCCAAGGCCACACTGTTTCGGCCCTTGTAACGCGCCACACGGTCAACGGTCTCTGGCGCGATCTCCACGCGCGCCACGTCACGGATGCGCACAAACGCTGCACTTCCCCGGGGCGAGCGCAGAACAATGCTGCCAAACTCTTCAGGCAGTTGCAGGTCTGTGGGGGCCATCACCGACAGCTCTCTTCCCGGGGTCTCAATGCTGCCTGCGGGAATCTCCACGTTCTGTCTGCGCAGCGCGCTCTCAACATCCTGAACCGTGAGACCAAAACTCGTGAGCTTCTGAGCGTCAAGCCAAATTCGCATGGCCTGACGCCGCTCACCAAAGATTCGAATGTCGGCCACGCCCGAGAGCGTCTGCAGCCTGGGCTTCACCACCAGGTTTGCCAGCTCTGAGAGCTCCATGAGATTCAGGGTCTCACTGTTGAGCGTGAGCCAGAGCACAGGCTGCGCGTCTGCCTCCACCTTTGAGATGCGCGAGTCGTCGGCCCCGTCCGGGAGTCGGGAGCGCACGCGCGAGACGCGATCTCGCACGTCCGATGCTGCACTGTCTGGATCGCGAGAGAGGTTAAACCGAGCCGTGATGGAAGAGCGACCCGTCCGCGAGACCGAGGTGAGCACCTCGATGCCCTCGATACCCGCAATGGAATCCTCGAGGGGCTTGGTGATCTGCGACTCAATGATCTCTGGAGAAGCCCCCCGATACTCGGTCTCAACCGTGACCGATGGCTCGTCAATCTTTGGGTATTCACGAATGGAGAGCTTGGTCAGACTGACTGCACCCACCAAGGTGATGATCAGCGAGAGCACGGTCGCAAAAACCGGCCTCTGTATGCAGATCTCGGAGAGCTTCATGAGGGCTTATCCCTTTTGACCCTGAACCCGAACCGCTTGGCCCGAACTTCTGATCTTGAGCTGACCGGCAATGACGACTTGATCTCCGGCTTCCAGTGCGCCCCTCACCTCTACCTCACGCTCAAGACGCAGGCCCACCTGGACGGGCACCTTGGTGACCTTGCCCTCCTGAACCTTCCAGACAAAGTAACCGGTCTTCTCGCCAACCAAAGCCTCCTCAGAGACCACCAGTGCAGCCTTTCGGGCGTCTACGGTGAGCTTGGCGCGCCCGAAGACCCCAGAACGCAAACGCTGATCTGGGTTCTGAACTCGGCATCGAATCTGAAGGAATCGGCCGTCCGCCTCCACGCGTGCATCCACTGCAGACACGCGCGCCGAAATGGGCGCATCGAGTGCATCGGCCTCCACACGGACCAACTGCTTCATCTGAACGAGGTGGGCATAGCGCTCTGGGACACGAAAATCGAAATAGAGCTGATCCGAGTCTTCGAGTGAGACGAGCGCCTCTCCCTCTTTGACATAACCGCCAGGACTCACCTGCCGGAGGCCAACCTGCCCAGAGAAGGGTGCGCGAATCTGGGTGCGAGCCAGACGCGCCTTCGCAAGGTCACGCCGTGCAGCCGCGATCGAGGCATTCGCACGCGCTTCATCGAGTGCACGGGAACTGATGAACCGTTGAGCAAAAAGGTCCTCTGCGCGCTGACGGTTCGAATCCGCAAGCCTTGCCTCTGCCTCAGACTGCGCAAGCTCGGCTTGAATCAAAGCATCGTCTAGGGAGACCAGCAAATCCCCGGCTTTCACGCGCACCCCGTCCTCGAAATGAATCTTGGAGACGCGACCTGCCACCTCTGGGCGAATGAGGACACTCTCGACCGCTCTGAACTCACCGGTGGCCACGAGCTCGTCCTGCAGGTCACGCCGCTCTACCACTCGCACCTCCACTGCGGGCGCGGGTCTACCCCCGCCTGCGCCTGGCCCACTCACTGCTGGTGCTGAAACCCCTGCAGGTCCCGGCTTGAGGAACCACCAGGCTCCGCCCGCAAGAACGATCACGCCCAACAACACCCATCGTATTCTGCTCACCGCTCTTATCCTCTTGGTTTGGGAACCCCGCAGTTGGCCAGCTGGTCAGCACGCTCATTTTCAGGATGGCCCGCGTGCCCCTTGACCCATGACCATCGAATGCTGTGCGGCGCCATGGCGGAGTCTAGCGCCTGCCAAAGGTCTTGATTGGCCACGGGCTTTCCAGCAGCCGTTTTCCAGCCTTTTTTCTTCCAACCGTCCATCCATTGTTCCACACCGTTCTTCACATACTGTGAATCGGTCACGATGCAGACTTCACACGAGCGTGTAAGCGCTCGAAGCCCCTCAATCACGGCAGTCAATTCCATGCGATTGTTGGTGGTGTGGGTTTCTCCTCCACAGAGCTCCTTCTCCGAGGTGCCAAAGCGCAAGAGTGCACCCCATCCTCCAGGACCGGGGTTTCCTTTACAAGCGCCGTCTGTGAAGAGCTGAACCTCCACTATGCGCCCGGCTCCGAGTGAGCCTGTGCGCTGGTCACCGTCTGTGCCCGCGCCCCCGCGGATCGCTCGCGCCTCCAGTCTGCGCGAATGAGGCGCATGCCGCTTCGACGTTTGGTGGCACCCAGCCAGTAGAGACCCCCAAAGGCGGGCCACCAACGCGCACCCGCCAGTTCCATCCAGGCCAGGCGACTCCACATGGATTCACGCTGACAAACAGGGCGATAGAGCCCAAATGCACCCTGGTTCACTTCGAGACCAAGCAACTGGCACCAGTCTCGTAGTCGGCGGTAAGGGAGCCATCGGCCCTGGATGGGCGGAAAATGAACTGGGCTCACCGGACGATGAAGCGCCCAGAGGCTGTATGGATTGAGCCCAACCACAACCAGCTGCCCTTCTGGGATCAGAACACGCTCTACCTCTCGGAGCAGCGCGTGTGGATCATTCACCAGCTCGAGCGAGAAAAGCAAAACCATCAGGTCAACAGAGTCCGACTCCAGAGGCAAGGCCTCTGGCGCACAAATGATCTCCGAACTGCCATGGGCACATCCGAGTGTGGGCGCGTAGAAACTGATCCGGCTTCTGCAAGCCATTCGATTCTCAGCCAGCGCGTGAAGACCGCCCGGTCCGACCTCCAAGGCCTGATAGCCGAACTGATCCGACAGGCGCTGATTGAGCCAGGCCTGCGTCAGCTGAGCGAGCCCAGCTCCACTGGGAGACATGAGCCATCGAGGCCATGCATCATAGGGGTTCGATTGAGAAAGCCTGGACATAGACAAAGGGGACCACGTGAAGATCGACGCAATTGACGCCTTTTCGGACAATATCATCTGGGCCTTTGAAGGTCCGCTGGGCGGATGCTTTGTGGTGGACCCAGGTGACGCTGCCCCAGTGCTGCAGTATCTCTCACATCAGAGGACCTGGCTCGAAGGCGTGCTGATCACCCACCATCACCAAGACCATGTGGGAGGACTCGAGCGCCTTCAGGCTGACGCACCGAGGGCGCCCGGTCAGGACGCCTTGAGTCAGGTACCCGTCTACGGTCCGAGCTTCTGCGAAAGGCTAGGCGTCAACCACCCCGTGCAGCCCGGCTCCAAACTACCGCTGGGCCCAAATGGACCTGTGGCAGACGTACTGGGAGTTCCTGGGCACACAGAAGATCACCTGGCCTATGTCTTCGATTTGAGCCCACCGGTCCTCTTCTCGGGCGACACGCTCTTCGCGGGAGGCTGTGGCCGGCTGCTCGGAGGCACCGCAGAGCAGCTCTACGCGTCTCTGAACAAACTACAAGCGTTGCCCGGAGAGACCCTGATCTACTGCGCCCACGAGTACACCCTCTCCAACCTGCAGTTCGCCGCCCACACCTTCCCACAAGTGATGGCGATTACCGATCGCCTGAGTGAGGTGATGGCGATCCGAAACGAGGGCGGTCGCACGCTCCCAAGCCAAGTCGCACGAGAGCGTGAGACGAATCCCTTTCTGCTGGTCCGCTCACTCGATGCGTTCCGAGCGCTTCGCCTCCAGAAGGATGCATACCGGGCACCGCCTCTTCATCCCAATCCGAACTAAAATCCAGAGATGACCTGTCTCTCCTCTGCTCGCCCTCCCCTGCTTCGCCCGCCCCTAATTGCCTGTCTCCTGATCTTCCTTGGGTCGATGGCGGGCTGCGCAACCGCGCCTCCTCCGTCAGCCTCGGTGACGCCTGAGCCTGCAGTCGCCGCGCCAGCGCCCGTTCCTGTCCCGCTCGCCCTTGCCCCGATACCGACCGCCCCAAGCATCACTCCTCCTGCAGCCCCACCAGACATTCCCCCTGCCGAGGCGAAGTCTGCGCAGCCGAAAGACGTGCTCGACCGCATTCGCAAGGGCTTTGCGATGCCGGATCTTCCCGAGTCTGTGATTGCGCCTTACATCAAACGGTTTGCGTCTCGACCAGATTATTTAGACCGGGTCTTTGAGCGAGGCGGTCCCTACCTCCATCACATCGTGGAAGAGATCGAGGCGCGCAAGCTCCCAATGGAGCTTGCACTCCTTCCCATCGTCGAGTCTGCTTTCAACCCCCAAGCCACCTCGCATGCCAAGGCTGCTGGCCTCTGGCAATTCATCCCCTCCACCGGCCGTAACTTCGACCTCAGTCAGAACTGGTGGACCGACGAGCGAAGAGACGTCATCGAATCCACGCGGGCCGCCATGGAGTACCTGCAGAAGGTCTACACCATTCAGGGCAACGATTGGTTTCTCGCCTTGGCGTCCTACAACTGGGGAGAGGGCTCGGTCGCACGGGCCATCAAGCGGAATCAGGCCCGAGGGCTGAGCACGGACTACCTGAGCCTCAAGATGCCCAGAGAGACTCGGGGGTACGTGCCTCAGCTCATCGCCTTGCGCGAGATTGTCAAAGACCCTGCGCGTTACGGGCTGAGGCTGCCGCTCATTGAGGATCGCCCCCATTTCGTGGCGATCGACAAAACGACCAGCATCGACCGAGACCTTGCAGCCAAGCTGGCCGGTCTCACAGTCGAGGAGTTTCGGAGCCTGAACCCACATCTGCGCAGGCCGGTGATCACGGTCAGCAGAACCAGCCGCATCATTCTCCCTGTGGAGTCAGCGGAAACTTACCTCCGCAACCTCGATCTCCACACATCAAAAGGCCGGCCGCTGGTGTCATGGCAGCCATACACGCTCAAGAAGGGGGACAGCCTCTCTAAACTGGCTGCGGCCAGAGGCGTGACACCGCAGATGCTCGCCGAGGCCAACAGCCTGAAATCAGTGCGTGCACAACTGATGCCCGGATCGAGTCTCTTGGTGCCTGTGAAGGCCTCCGAGGCGAATGTCTACACTGAAAAGATCGAGTCTCAATTGGCGAGGTTTGCCGGTGCCAAGACAGTTGAGCAGGTCACCATCCCCGCGAAGACCTACAAGGTCAAGAAGAAGGATACGCTGCAGAAGATTGCCAAACGATTTGGCCTCTCAGTCGCAACCCTGCGTCGCCTCAACAAGCTAGAGGGCGAAGTCAGAGCAGGGATGCGACTCGTGATTCGGCCGGCGCAACGAAAAATTGTGACGCAGCAGGCAGGAAACTAGGCGACCTTGATTGGTCCCACCGTGAGCGACCGCACCAGCCGGGCAAACGACTCAAAGCCCTGAATGCCGCTGGCCTCGGCCTGTTTGCACCAGGTTTGCAGCGCCGCAACCGCCTGCTCCACGCTCAGACTACGTTCGGCCCAAATGGCTTCGAACTCGTGACGAAGATCAGAGGCACGCCGGGAGAGATCCTCTTGGAGTTTTGCGGAATGCGCTCGATCAACCAGCTGGGACAGACGTGCAAACAGTTCATATTTTGAGCTCAAGACCGCCTGGACCGTCTCGGCATCAATCTGGATTTTGGTGGGGTTTGGACGCAAGCCCAATGGGAGCGGACGGGGTTGAGCCAGGCCCAGCATCGCCAGCGTACGGATGTACATCCAGCCAATGTCAAATTCGAACCAGCGGGAGGAGAGCTTGGGCGAAGTGGCGTTGGCGTGGTGATTGTTGTGAAGCTCTTCACCGCCAATCAAGATACCCCAGGGCACGATGTTGGTGGAGGTATCTGGGCTTTTGAAGTTTCGATATCCCCAGAAATG
>CAMAZF010000017.1 GCA_945862985.1 Bordetella parapertussis
TCGAGCGCAACAAAGGCCTGTTGCCAATCGCTACTCAGCGGCTTCTCAATGGAGTGATGACCGATATCACCAAAGCCATTGTGCAAGGACCCGTTGAGTTCTCTGGTGGCGCACTCAAGACCGGCTACGTCTTTGGTTATGAGGCGCGAGCTCGGCAAATTCTCATCCACAGCGATTTATGGAATGAGTTCAGTCACCTAGGCTACTGGATAGGCCAGGCCGTCATTCTTCAATGGGCGGAGAAGGCAAGCCGACTTGGCGAGAACATCGAGACAGCCCATGTGGTTCGCCTGCTGCTAGACCGTGAGGACGAGCGAAGCACCATTGAGGCGCGGCAATTTTTTGGAAGCCTTCCGAGCTTGGAGTGCGTATGGACAGGCGTGCGACTGCGCGAGAAGTGGGATGTTGATCATGTGATTCCTTTTGACCTCTGGCACAACAACGATGTGTGGAATCTTCTTCCCGCCTCGAGGCCTGCGAACAGCAAGAAGAGCAACAAACTCCCATCCACCGAGCTACTGCGCGCCCGTAGAGACAGCATTATTGGCTACTGGGAGACTCTGCGCGAGAAGAATGCGGAGAGGTTCGACAAGGAGGCCGAGACCCTGATTGTTCTGCCGAGCGACAACTGGCAGAACCCGCTTTACGGGCAGTTATGCCATGCGATTGAAGTGACGGCACTGCAGAGGGGGGTGGGGCGGTGGCCGGTGAATCATCTTTCCGCCGACTGACTAGGCTTTTACGCCTGCTAGGATTAATCCATACATCCAGAGACTAGCCCCTGAGATAATGGATCGGGGAGGGTAATCCCAAAAACAGCAGAAGTGACAAGCTGTAGAAAAATTCGTGAAAGCACTTCATGGCAATCTTTTTAGACACAGAGACGACTGGGCTAAGCCCGCGACAAGGCGCCACCATCGTTGAGCTTGCGATCGTCGATGCGAGGGGCAATTCCCTTATAGATACACTTATTAATCCGAAGTCCCCAATTCCATGGCAAGCCACGAAGGTGCACGGCATCACCGACAACATGGTTCGGGGTAAACCTACTCTTAAAGACCTGATGCCGGAAATCAGGAGCATCATTCAAGGCGAGCAGGTTGTGATCTATAACTCGACATTTGATGCCCCCTTTTTCCCGGGCGAACTCTCCGAGGCAATGAGTATTGAGTGCGCAATGCGCAGATTCTCTCAAGTTACGGGTAGCCGCTCATGGAAGAAGCTGGACTACGCCGCATCACATGTGGGACACAGATGGACTGGCGTGGCACACCGAGCTCTTGCAGATGCCCTTGCGTGCCGCAGCGTCTGGGACTGGATTACAGAGAAGAACTCAAAGTCGACCAGAACTGAGAGCAATACTCTAGTCAATAAACGATGTAGTTCTTGTGCCAAGCAACTGAGAATGCCATCTGGGAAGTTGCTCGATGTCACTTGCCCAAGTTGTAGGCACAGGTTCCGAGTACAGACGTAGCTTAAAAACGCACGCCTTGAGAGAGAAATTATTAGGTGTAAGTACCGCTGAAGTATCGAAAGGAATGCCCCGAGAAGCATTAGCAGCATGCGATCCAACCGCAAAAGTCTAGAGACCCGTCAAGGATTCAAACGAATCCTTCTGTAATCAATTTAAGGGGCTTTCTTTTGAGCGCGTCGAGTCTTCGTGGGAGGTGAAACTGAAGAGTTACCGCTAGTCGGGAGACCATCCCGAGGCGTTGTAACCGAACCAGATCCACCAACATCAACTCTTGAACTATGCGGCGTTTGAACTGCTTGATCTCGTTCGCCCCCTTTGAGAGAACGCTCTGCTTGCCCCATAACTTTCTGGCCAGGCATGTTTCCCGGCTTATGCGCGTTCTCAGTGCTCCCATTTTTAGGGGAGAAATCTGCATCTTCCAACAACGCCACAACAGGCTCGGATAATCCTGATGTCGACGTCTCGGTGTCTTCGGATTGAGGATTGGCAATGCTAGACGTACCAGCCGAAGAGTCATCGGGGCGAGAATCTACTTCCTCATCGACTGCCTGCTCACCACCCATCGGCTGTTCGACCCTCGCTCCCGCAGCCGGGCCGCTTGTGGCGTCGAGGTTTTCTTTGGCTGTGTTCGCGTCAGCCTCACCACCCGGATTAGCCTTCTGATCTTCATCAACTGGCTGTCTGGCCTCCAAACGTTTCGCCGCTCGACTCATGACACTCAACTGCGTTCGCCCCGGGGCTGGAGCCAGTGCGGCATAGCGCGCTGGCTCTGATTGGTAAAGCAAGGTGGTGACGGCGACGTTCTCCATACTCCTGCCGATGAAATAGGCAGCGAGTGAAGCGTGGTGCGGATCCTCGAGAGCGATCGCTACTAGATCGTCAACGAGCGCTTCGAGCGTAAGCTGCCGCCCGCCCGTGGCCAAACTTCTGTAATGCAACACTGTCGCCATTAGGTCTAGCGGAAGAACCCGGGCTCCGAGCTTTCGTAAGACCTCGTCTACACCTCGGACAAACGTGACCGTTTTTTCGTCATCGAGCAAGGGACAACCGAGATCGAAGTCATTCCTGAGAGATTTGATGAGTGACTTAACCCCCCCGAACTCGGAGGTCTCATTGAAAGCAGCCCTCACATCAGAGTCCATCACGGCAATCGACATAGCCGACGCCCAACCCAAGGCTCGCGTGCCATCAATAGCATCTTCACGAACTTTGGCAGCGTTAGGCGCTGCCTTTCGTCCAGCCAATATGTCGTTAACTTGATTCGACGTTTCATCTAATACCGGGTTATCAAGTCCGAAAGCGGCACACAGCGACAGACCCCGCCAGTGCGCTTCGTCCTCGAGCCGAAGATCACGCCAATCGGCCCAGGCCTTTTCAAAGAGGGGCTCGCCGAGTCGCACTGCAGCGCGTTCTGCGTCCGCCTCTAGCAAACGAGCTCCCCGAATCGATAGCGGGTGGAAACTAGATACGGCCGCAACGCTGAGCCAGAGATGTCCAACCGAGCGTTCCCGCCCAGACACCCGACCGGAGATCAGGGAGTCGGTGCGGAGACAGGCAATCACATAGCCTTGGTCATCGGAGACCTGCAGGTCGGGCGTTCGGTCCAACAACGCATCGATACCTGACTGGTCATCGGCCCCATGAACCCAGACGATGCGGTCTGCACAACGAAACCAGCCTGTAGCAACCCAACGTATCCACTCAAGATACGAAACGGCAACGGTATACATCAGAAAAACTCCTCTTCGTCGTCATCTCGCTTTACCATCGTGGGCGCAACTTTCGCCACCACGCTGGCAGGCAACCCTTTAAGTAATGGATGGGCCTTTCGTCCGCTGTAGGAGATGAAAAGATTTTCGCGGCTACGAGTCACTGCTACGAACAGCAATCTTCGGTCGAGTTCTGGATCGTCTTCCAAGGCCATCTGATTGACGATCGTTGCACCATCCTGCATGCCCGGAATGAATACGTTCCGAAAGTCGAGCCCCTTTGAGCTGTGGAAGGTCATTAAATAGACCATGGGTTCGGTTTCGCCTTTGCTCAGCTCCCCGTGACTGTTCCCAAAGTACATGAGGCTGACTTCCTCTTCCTCCCAGAACTCATTGAACGGCCCATAGTCGCCCTTAGCCCCTCGATCTGGGGGTTTGTCCAATCCAAGAGATTCAGCAATTTCACCAGCAAACGCCGCTATCGCCTTGTGCGTTGGGAATAGAATCACTGATGGATCTGCGGGTCGCGCTCTCCGCTTGGCCTCCTTCCAGACCCACTCCGCTTCACTCGAGCTGTCGGTGTGCTGCATTAGGCGGATGGTTACCTCGGCGTCTTTCGAGGAGTGTAAGCCTTCGATAAGTTTGGTCCGGGGCAGGATCGCTTGTGCGACCTGCTGCAGAAGTTTTGTCAGGCGGAATATTTCGAGTAACTTCCAAGTCCTTGGAACAACCGCTGCTGTGATTTCCTGCTCGGAGGCTCCCTTGTCATATATCCGCTGATCACTGTCCCCAGCGACGTAAAGATTTCCTGCGAGTCCTTTGATCTTCACGAGATCCGACGCGCTTATGTCCTGAACCTCGTCCAAAAACACGTAGTCATAGTGCTGGCGCTCTCGCAGGTACTGGCTGTGGGTCTTTATCTCCACTCTGCGGGCAACAGCCCCCTGCAAGCCGCCCGATACCAAGTCCTTGAGGGCATGAGTGAAGGTAACGAAGCAGATGCTGCTGTTTGGCTTTAGCTTGGCCACCCGCTCCATCAAGTGGGTGACAACCAGTGTCTTGCCAGTGCCGGCAAACCCTTGGACCCAGTGTGGCCGATCGAGTTGTCCTGTGATGCCGTTGAGTACCTCTAATTGCTTTTGGCCAAGTTTGTCGAAAGGAACATACCAACCCATCTTTAACCCCTTCCCAACTGTCGCTGCCCCACAATTGGCACCGCCAAGTTATCTTCATCATAAACACTCGAATAAAGCATGCTGTCGAGACGAGCCTGCGCAAGTTCAGCCAAATCCTCGTCGTCGATCTCTCTAGCGGCATCGATCAGGGTACGGCAGTGGTCGCGGTCGATCCGGTGGGCTCTTAGGTCTTTTTCTAGAGATCGCACTGCCTTCTCGACAAGTTTTCGACCTTGTGAGGCATCCTGGTCCTGTATCATGCGTCCCAAAGCGAGTAGGGCATATGCGAAGTCTGGTCTTAGTCGAACGGCATCACGTAATAGCTTTTCGCGCTCGCTCCCCTTAACGCTACACGACAGGTTGTATGCGGCAACCGCATCGGGCTTGCGCTCATAGGCCTTGTGAGCCCATTCCGTAGATCGTTCAGCTCGGCCTGATTTGCTGAAGCAGTAACAGATATTCGTAGCGTGATTCTCGGATGGATCGATTCGCTCGGTTGCCATGAACATTTCTGCGGCTAAGTCGAAGGCCTCCGCCTCCAATGCGGCACGAGCATAAGTCAGCACGGCGTCTTTTGAGGGTCTCCCTCGAGATGTCAACAGCGACTCATTGAAGTTCTGCTTGGCCTCGAGCATTCGAGTTTCAGAGGGAGTGAGCTCCCGATTTGCCAACGGGTTCATCAATCCTGTCCGTATAACCGCACCTGCCACGCTGGCCTTGATCTCCAGCAGCTTGTCATGGTTGATGGAGGCCTCAATCTTGACCTCCTCGTCAACGCTGAATCCTCGAGCGTTAGGAGATTGCATCCGCAGCAGGCCAAGCAGCTTTGATTCGGTTCCGACGCAGATTGGAAGTTCGACCGTGGATTGCCCGGCTCGATCAATTCGCAGGCGCGTCGTGAATGGCTTACTGGTTGGCACTTCTGCCGCAGCCGGGATGACAGTCTCTAGAAGACCGCCCCGAGTCACTACGTGGATCGCTTCGGAGGTGATCGGCCTGATCAAGTCCATGTGGAAAGCGTGGAATCCAAGGCAGTGCAATGCCGCGCCCAAAGAGACATGGCTTCGAAGGTCGGTCGGTACGATGGCCTGCACCTCGTCCGGCAGGTGCCTCATCACGGCGTTTCGAATGATTGGACTTGCAGCGCTTCCGCCAATGAAGAGAACGGCATCCAACTCATCGGACGTCAGACCCGACTTGTCCATAGCGTTGACGACTGGGGCAAAGACGTGCAAGCCGTTCTGGTCGGGATCAAACCTTCCTATGAATGGTTCGAGGGCATCGGCCAGTTGCGTAAGTGAAAGAGCAGGTCTCGGAAGCGAGAGCGACTGCCCACGTATCTTGAAACCCGGAATGCCGTGATCGTAAAAAGTTTCGGTCCCGTGCTGCCGGATACCAGACAGATCATTTACCCCGCGATCGGTGAGCCACTCCATGGCGGCGAGTTTCAGTCGCTCAGCGGTGGGTTGGAGGCGCGGTATCAACCGTTCTTCAATATCCCGCTGCTCAGGCTCAAATCCCGGAGCCGAACCAAGGAGAACGGGGAGCAGCGCGTGCTTAGCTAATGCACGATCCAGATCGTCACCACCCAAGGCTGTGAACCTAGAGATGGATCGGTTGCGTGAACTGACACCACGATCGGTAATCTTCACATCGAGGATCGAGACATCGCAGGTGCCTGCACCGAAGTCATAGACCAAAATGTTCGCGCCGGTTCCGCGCAACTGAATCAGGAGATTTTGGCTCGCATCCTCTCGGGCACTTTCATGCAGGAAACTCAGGAAGGCGGCGTTTGGTTCATCAATCAGGCAAATCTCATCCGCTGGCAGTCCAGCGTCTTTCATGTTGCGAAGGAGGTCACGGCGCTGGTTGGCTTCGAAGGATGCAGGAACACTGACCGCAAACCTCAATTCGCCAGGTAGCCCCTCCCGGGCGACGGCATCCTTGATGCCAGCGTGCAGCACCTTGAAGAATTCCCGGGCTGCATCGTTTGCGTCCTCGATCGAGACGGAATGCGCCCCCTTCGGTAAAGCGGTCTCGGGGTAAGTAGGGCCCACATCGACGCCGAGTCGCATCTTGAAGGACGAGAATACGGTTCGGCCTTCAAACAGCTCTTGCCGCATCCTGTAAGCGTCACGGCCGAACAGGAGCTTGTCGTCTTGCCAGGCCAATACCGTATTCACCAGATGATGAACGATGGATCCACCCCATTCTTCCGGCTGCTGAATCGGAAGTGTTCGTGACACCAGTCGGTCTCGACTCTCGAGGCGGACAACACTGACCACTGTCGTTGAAGTGCCAAAATCGATACCAACGTAGGTGCGGGCTCCCAACGCTTCCTCGACGTCACGGCCCGGCGAAGAAGGATTGACCATCCAACCGCCAGTCCTGGCGGTTGGTTCCCCATGCACGACTTCGACTTCGTCGGGAGAGTCGCCCCTCTTTTTGGTAGCTGATCCGCTAGTCGAGGTTTCTGCGGGTTTTTTGGGTGGATCCTCTACGTCGATGACATCAGAGGGACCGGTTTGCTCCGAGGATCCTGGCGTGCTGGTATCAACGTCACTTTCGCCCGCGTCTTCATCGGCACCAGAGGCAACCTCGAGCAGCAAACGCCGATGAATGGCCTTCACCTGCCCGATCGATTCACTAGACGCGCCGACTGACTGCATGAGCCGCATGGCGGTATCGACGTCGCGCAGCTGATCCTCAAGATCGACACCCCTCAGCGAGGCGTGCGCATAGCGGTTGCGAACGTCCTTCATCTCAAAGACGAGATTGCGTGTTTCTCGCCTCAGCTTTAGTTTCAGTGCAACTTCGGCCCAGTTGCGGTCAGCGATTCGAAGAAGTGCCGCCAGGTCAAAGGCCTGCAGATCGCCCTCTGCAACGCCCTGCGCTGAACGAGCCTGGGCAGGCGTGAGACAGTCGAGCACGTATCTCGCCCACCAGTCGCCCCCCCCCACGGATGGCAAAGATTTGCCAAGGAAGTCTGCGAGAGACTCCGCCAGCAGGTGCTGCAGGGTGGGCCAATCCTTCATCAATGTGCTCCTGTCATCTTCCTCGCCCGTTCTATCTTATCCGAGCACTGCCTCAAGGTCGGACTGACCGAAGCAGAGGTGGTATTTCCAAACGCCGAATCGGCCAAGGTTGGTCACTGCGCGGCACCATCGCTCTGCGGCCGCCTTCTTGATCAGCGCATCGCCCACCTGGCCCTTTATCTCGATGATCAACTTGTCCCCCGATTCCAGTTCGACGATGAAATCAGGCAGGTACTTCTTGGCGACGCCTTCCTTTCGATAGGCGATCACCAGCCCCAATCGGTCGTTCTTAACCCAGGCGGCTACCGACGGGTGAGAGCCCAGGTACTCAGCGGCTTGGCGTTCCCAGTCGGAATCAAACACCGCAGCGTTGAGGTGACACCTCAGGACATCGTGCAGCGGCTTGCCAGTATGAAAGTCGACGTAGCGCGTGGACCGAATGGCCGACGCACCCGGCGCGAGCACGGCCGTCTCCTTGCTGGCGCCACCGTCGTCAACAGTCTCCATGGCGTTGAACAACATCGCAACCGCCCGACCAAAGTGGGGGTTGATCGCCAGATCCTGCTTGGCGCCGCTCTTCACGGGCTCCACGTGCTGGTCGATGAATTGGTTGGCGGCATCCAGCATCTGTGGGAAGAGCCGATGCACCGGAATGGCCTCGCCACGATCGGCTACCCATTTTTGTGTCAACACGCGGGCCAGTTCAAAGGCCACTTGTTGGATGCGAACCCCATTTCGCCAAGCCTGCAGGCTGACGCGAACAGATGAACCGGGCCCATAGGCGATCAACCGCCCGTCCTGTGTGGTCAACCCCTTGAGTAGCACGTCGTCAGGCACCGCGTCCGGATCGATGACCAACTCACCCACGCGGTCCCAGTCGACTTTGATTTGTATGACGCCCGGGTCCTGGTACCCCTCCACCACCGGGAATTCGATCTCATACTCGGACCGATCTGACTCGGCGTACACATGATTGGCAGGCGGAGAAGGGGGCTGAGGCTTTCCGCCCTCCACCTTGAACGGAATCAACTCGAAGGGCACGCCAAAGATCTGGGCGGTTTCTTCGGTAAACAGGCCGGTCTGCGGGTCGACCGCGTAAGACGTCCGTCGCAGGGCTCGACCCACCACCTGCTCGCAGAGGAGTTGCGACCCGAACGGGCGGAGCCCGACCACATGGGTCACGGTGGTGGCATCCCAGCCCTCGGACAGCATCGACACCGAGATGATGCAGCGCACGTTGCGTCCGGGAGGCACTTCCGGGTTAAGGGTAACCATGTTGCCCTCGTCATCCTCCAACGCCTTGCGGTTGTGCCGCTCAACCAAAGCAGCGTACTCCTCAGGTATCTTGCGGCCCGGCCATTCGGTCTTGCCGATCGTCTCGAGCACGTAGCGAAGGCGCCGGGTCTCGTCCTGACTACCTCCCGCTGCGATGTCCTCGCCGATCTTGCTGTCGATGCGGATCGTCAGCTCTTGGCCAGGCGCGTTTTTGAACTCGGGAACGCCAGCACCGTACTGGGTGTCGCCTTCGGCCAACCAGGCGTACATGGCACGCGCGATGGTGGTGTCCCGGCACACGATGATGAACACGGGTGGCACATCGTGCCGGCGGTTGCCTTCGGCAAAGTGTTGGCCCCAAAGCGCGTGGGTCTCACGCCAGCTGGCCGCCAGGGTCACGATCGGCGCAGTGGCGTAGCGCATCACCTCGGTCACCGTAACGGGGCCGATGTGCCCATCGTTCTGTGCTTGCTTCTGAACCCACCGCCAGACGTTGAAGTAACGAGGCACCTCTTCGCCGGAGCCGTCCTCTGTGGGCAGTTGGGGCACCTTGACGAGCCCGGCCTCGATGGCTTCCAGCAGACTAAAGTCTGAGACGACCCAGGGGAATGGTTTACCGACCTCGTTGCCGCTGCCCTGGATATAGAAGGGAGTGGCGGACAGGTCGACGCACAAGCGAATCCCGTTGCCTCGTCCACCGAGGGATTTGTTAATTCGGTCCAACCCCTCGATCCAGATCGTGGCCTCGCGTGCGTTGGCGGCAGCAGACTCGTCATCCAGGGCGTATTGGTCGGTCTCGTCCGTCAGGCCTCGGCGGTAGGCATGGTGTGCCTCGTCGTTGAGCACGAGGATCGATGAACTGCGGCCCTTGCGGCCGCCCAGGACGCGCTTCAAGAAAGCGGCGTCGCTTTCCAGGTACTTCGTTTCGGTGACGGTGAAGGCCTTGGGCGATCCATCCCGCTTCTTTTCCACACCGATGATCTGATAGGAACCCAAAGTCGCCTGACGCTGGATCTCTTCAGCGCTCAGGCTGGCGGTCACCTTGATCGAGCGCGTGGTCTGCACCGGCGCACCCCGTTTAACCACCTTCGCGCCTTGACCGTTCACGTCCCCCAACTGGCGCAGCTCCAGGTTGTGCCAGTTGGTGACGAACACCTCTCCGCGTCGAAGCTCGTTCATGCGGTGAACGGGCACCAGCTCACGGGTGCGGTAGAGCGAAAGCTCGTCGCGCTCGGGTTTGAGTTCCTGCAGGCGGTCCCGAATGGTGATGTTGGGACAGAGAATCAGCACCGTGTCCGAGTACTCGGGTGCCTGGGGGTTGGCCACCTTGTTGAGAATGGACCAGGCCGACAGCATGCCCATCACCGTGGTCTTGCCGGACCCGGTAGCCATCTTGAGGGCGTAGCGCTGAAAGGCGCGAAACCCTTGCTCCTTGGCGGCAGGCCCGGGTTCATCCATCGGCACATCCACGCCAACGCGCAGGTGGCTAGGACCCTCCACCAGAAAGATCACCGTTTCCACCGCCTCGAGCTGGGCGAAGAAGAGCGGCTGGCGGCGGTCTGGGGCTCGCCAGAGGTCAATCAGTTCACGGGTGACCTTGGTGGCCCCCACATACCCGGTGTCTCGCCATTCCTGAACGCGCTGGCGGAGCAGGTTGGCCAGATCAAGCAGGTACTCCGAACCTTTTGTTTCCTCGTCGAAGAACTCACCCTGCGACTGTGCACGGCGGCCGCGGGCCGCGCCTTCGGGCACGCGCAGGAAGTAGCTGGCCGGGCGGCGGCCGGGTTGCTTTTGCGGTGCCTGACCCTCTTGGATCAGCCAGTGCTGCTGGGGCTCATCGTAGGGCGAATTGATGATCGGGTTGGCAACCGCGTTGATCTGCGTGGACATGGGTGATCACTCCGCCACATCGAGCACGCGCATTAGCTCGTTGCCCCGCTCGTCGATCACCTTAACCGCTACACGGCGCCGCTCACCCAGTACGAAGGGCTCACTCACCGTGCCGGCCAGATGCTGCCAGATGGAGTCTTCAAAGGTGGCCCGCAACGAACGCTGCAGGTTGTCCCAGGCGCTGGTCTTGGGAAAGAAGACCTGGGTGGCGTAGAAGCAGAGACCGTCGTAATCGGTATCCAGCATCCAGCAAGGCACGCTTTCACCGTTGACCGAGTCCGTATCCATTGACTGCGGGTCGAACAGATCGAGCCCCCGCAACTCCACTTCGTAAAGTGGCTGTCCCTCCGGGCCCTTCTTGCTCGCCTTGCGCACCTTGGCGTCTGGCAAACCAGTGATAGAAAAGATCTCCGAGGCGCGGGTGGTCTTCAGCAAGTCGGACATCGCCACATCGGGAGTAACCGCGACATAAGTGGCGGGGATGCGCAGCTTCCGGTCGTCTTCGATCATCGCCCTCGCGCCGGGCTCGATGGCGAACCCGAAGAAGTAGAGGCAGTCAAATTTGAGGAAGTAGGCCTCGCGCGCGGATTCGAAGACCAGTGAAGAAGAGATGGCGCCAGCGGGCGGGCCGAAGACGATGGCCACACGCTTATCGCCTTCCTTGGCCTCAGCGTGAAGGTATTCCGTGTCGGAGGTGCGGCGAACGCCAGAGAGCACGAGTTCTCGGTTGCCGGGAAGGCGCAGTGTTTTGGATTGGCGCAGCACCTCGGTCATGCGCTGGATGTGAGTTGCGGCATCATCCGAAACCACGGTGATGCCATCATTAGGATCTGTCGTAATCGGCTGTACCGGGGCGACGGTTGCCTCGACCGCAAAAGGACCTGCGACACGCGTCACACTTGCAACTTCCTCTGGGTGGTCTACCAAGACTTCCATGGCTGGAGATTCGCCTTTGGCAATTGACTTCAGTGTTATGTGGGGAACTAAACCGCCAACTTCCTCTCCCCTCCGACTTTGCTTACGTTTGTAGACAAACCCACCGGAAGGGCCAGTCTGAGGAGACTTAAGCTCGTAAAAAGGGAAGGTGGCCGTTAACAACCGTTGACGAGCTAGAGCGAGCGGCACGCGAGAAGTGTCGATCGTGATCCAGCGTCGGCCCCATTGCTCCGCGACGTAGGCTGTTGTACCGGATCCGCATGTAGGATCGAGCACAAGGTCGCCGGGGTCTGTACACATCAGCATGCACCGCTGTATGACCTTCGGATGCGTCTGAACCACGTAGAGTTTTGTGTCCGAGTAGCCTGCGACTGTATCTGACCAACTATTGAGCAAGCTCGTAAAAGGAAAGTCTGCGTGGTATAGCTTGTAGTAGAGCTTGGTTCCAAGTACGAACAGACGGCCTTGCTGGTCCAGTTGTTCCATTCCAACTTGATTTGTTCGCCAACTCTTGCCTCCTCTAGGATTAAATGGGCGACCTCTAAATTCATAAGTGAACGTGCAACTTTTGGTAAAGCCTGACGACTCGAGCACGCTACGCTTGAAGACCTTATGTCGCTCTGGATGATCGTCAAGGCTCGCGAGTTCCTCTGGGCGAAGTTCTCGATACTCACCCCCGCCGAGGTCAAAGAACTTGTATTCCGAGTTCCCTTGAAAACTCTTCTCTGTAAAGAGATTTCGATACTTCATCTGGCCGATATCGCGTGCATACCAGAGTATGTAGTCGTAGACACTCTCAAGACGGCCCGATTCGAGCGGTGTCATAGTTCGAAAACTAATGCTTGCGACAAAGTTCTGGGATCCGAAGACTTCATCCGCGAGTTGACGAACGCGGTGATGGTTCTCATCCGAAATCTGTACAAATACACTTCCGGATTGACTGAGAAGTTCTTTGGCAAGGCCCAAACGGTCTCTTAGATAGGTTAGATACGAGTGAACTCCGAGTTCCCAAGTATCTCGATACGCCTTCACCATCTCTGGCTCACGCGTTAGGTCGTCATCGCCACCATGCTTCACATCTCGCTTGCGCACAAACGGCTGAAAGTTTGACCCAAACTTCACCCCATAGGGCGGATCGATATAGATCATCTGTACCTGTCCGGCCATACCCTCGTATTCGAGCAGCGAGTTCATGACGGCCAGTGAATCGCCCAGGATCATCCGGTTCTGCCAGGGGCCCTTGTGCTCGTAGGCTTCGAGGTTCTCTCGAATGTCCATGCCGCCATCGCCGAACAAGTCGAACGACTGGCCCTTGGCCTTGCGGTGACGAATAGTGTCCAGAATGGCTTTGGTAGAGTGCCGCTCATGGACGAAGAGCGGCACCGTAGGCACGTTCAGCTCTTGCCGCTCGGCCTTGCCCGCCCAGTTCAGGAACGGTTTGGAGATGCGCTCGAGGTGATAGGCCGCGTCGGCCACCGAGGTCAGGCGGACTCCGCCTCCCTTCCACATCTGTGGCTCGGCAAACACCGCAGCCTCTCCGTCACGGCCTGCACGCACGATCAGGCCGATTAGCCACTCGCCCAGCTCGCGTTCGGGTTGTTCGTCCCACGACAGCGCGGGATCGAGAGAACTGTCGTAGCGATAGGTTTTGGGTGGCTTGCGCGCAGTGAACTGGTCTTGTACGCCGGCATCGGGCCGCTGAACAGCCTGGTCGCCATGGGTGTACTGGCCCATGTTGCCGTCGGACGCAGTGTGCAACACATGGGCAGTCTGGCGCTCGGCCTGGCTCAGGAGTGATGGGTCTGGCGCCCGCTCCCTGACTTGAAGGGGTTCGGAGGCACTGGCAGTGGGATATCGACCGCCAGCCTCGAGAAGCCGCGCCACCAACTCGGCGCGGTTACCGGCGGTGGGCTGGCTGTACGCCTCCAGCGCAGACCGCAGTTGATCCACCGTCATCCGCTCGATCATCGGTTCAGGCTTGGCTCGCTTTGCGCGGGCGATACCCTCACGCATCGAGTCACTGGAGCGGCGATCCGCCTCGACGTCGAATTCGCCGCACAGCTCTCGCAGTTGCTCTGCGCTCAGCAGGTCGATTAATACCTTCTTGAGTGTCATCTTCTGGTTCCCGTTTAATTCGGCACAGCTGCCGAGCAGAGCTTGCAGTAGTCGCACTGACCGCACGTCTTCTTGTGAGGCTTCGGCGGCAGCTGGTTGGTACGTAGCGCCTGCGCGGCCGCTTTCACGTCGCGTTGTACGTCGGCGATGAATTCATCATCTACAGAGCGGCGCTTCTGCTTCTGGTCGTCAAGTTCATAGATTTCAACATAATCAGCCGGCCTGCCTGTAAGCTCCTGATAGCCCAGGGCGTAGATGTGCAGCTGCGACTCGGTGACGTCATCCGCCTGAGCGCGTTCGTTGGACTTTAGGTCTACGATCGTCACCTCGCCGGTGTCCAGCCTTCTCACCAGGTCGATCCGCCCGGCCACCGATACGCCATCTCCCAGCGCAATCTCGATCGCCTTTTCGGTGAATTCCACCTTGCTAAAGTCAGCATGATTCTTCTGGATGTAGGCCTCGACGATTCTCTCGGCAGCCTGCTGCAACTTCTCGCGCAGCGAGGGGTAGGCATACGGCGTTCGCAAGTGCCGATCCACCAGGCCTGCAGCCTCAGAGGGCGCCACGGTCTCGCCGCGCAGCGCACGGGCGTGCACTTCGGCCAATGCATCGTGAAGCGACTTACCAAACCCGAGCGCCTCGTCCAATGGCGCGTTGAACCCGTACAAGATGCGCAACTTGAACTGGTAGGGGCACTCGAAGTAGTACTTCACGTCAGAGAACGACAGCGTGACGTTGGCCACCGAGGCCTTTGCTTGCGGTGCCAGGCGCGGACGGTTTGCGTAATCCTGTCGGCGGCGCTTCACATACTTCGACGCCAGCACCTCATTGAAGAAGTCGGAGGGTGACTGCGCCATCCGGTTGCCATCTACCGGCGCCCAACTGAGGTGAAGGAATTTCTGCGCACGTGTGGCGGCGACGTAGAACAAACGGCGCTCGTCTTCCAGACCGCCCTTGTAGCGCTGCGCATTGGCGAATGCGTCCGCCGGGATGAGATGCCAGGCGGTACGGCCTCCGCCGCCTTTGGCTGGAAATCGATTCTTGACGAGTTGGGGGATGAACACGGCAGGCCACTGCAATCCCTTGGATTGGTGGATCGTCATGATCTGTACTGCATCCGGGCTGACGAACGCGCTGTCCTGCCAGCCCTCCGGGTAGGCATGCTCGGCGTGGAAGCGCAGGAACTTGGCGAAGGTTTCGTACTTGTCCAGCGGCTTGGAGTGGAAGTGGATGCTCTCGAAATCGGAGATGGCCTGGCTGAACTTGCCCAGGTTGTAGAAAACCACCTCACCGCGTCCGCCTGGTACTGATTCCTCTCGCAGTTCCAGGCGTTCGAGGAACCCCAGAAACTGGCGCTGCAGGTTGTAGACCTTGAACTGGCCGGCGCCTGCCTGGTGCATGCTGTCGCGTGCCCGTCCTGCTTCCGCAATGGCCGCCTTTAGCGCACCAGCTGCTATGCCCAGATCGGCGCCCGTCCAGAATCCTTCCAGCGTCTGCTCGGTGATTTCGCCTGCCAGGAAATAGAACAACTGACGCGCGGCCTCTGCCTCAGGTTTCTGAAACAGGTTGTCCATGCCGGTGATCACATACGGGATACCGGCCGCGTCGAGTGCGGCCATCACCGCTGCGCCATCGCGGCGCACGGATCGCAGCAGAATGGCCATGTCCGACCACGACATGCCGCGCTGATCTTCACCATCGCGGCAAGCCACCCCACGCAAAGTCTGGCAGGTCTGAGCGATGTACTCCGCCTCGTCCTCGGGCGCGTCGAATGTCATGGCGACGATATCGCCCGCTTCATAGTCCTGCGCCTGGGTTGCCTTCATCTCCTTGGGCAAACGGCGCACGACTTGTTTGATGAAATCTCGCGCAACCGTTACCACGCCCTCGCTGGACCTGAAGTTCTCCTCCAGCCGGACCTGTTGCACAGCCGGGTAACGGGTCTTGAAGTTCAAGATGTTCTGAACATCACTGCCGCGCCACTGGTAAATGGTCTGGTCGTCGTCCCCTACGACACAGATGCCCGCACCCAGATCGTGGAGGGTACGCACCACTGACTCTTGAATTGGGTTGACGTCCTGGTATTCGTCGACGATCACGTGCTTGATCTTCTCGGCTAAGCGGGCGCGCAATTGGGAGTTGTGCTCCAGCTGATGGACTGCCTCCTTCAAGATCCCGGAGTAGTCGAGATAGCCCTTTTGGTGGAGCAGGGTTTCGTAGTCAGGCAGGCGAGCCAGCACCGAATTGCCAGAAAGCTTTGACACGTCCGCTGCCTCGTCCTCCCGCAGAATGCCCAAGCAGGCAACGAAGTGTTTCGTATCAATGAATCGCTTGAGTACCGTACCGTCCAGCGTGGCGCTCTGAGTCAGGCCGGACGATTTCGAGTGTCGATCGATGAACAGGGTTTGCTGGACTTCGTTGAGTACCTCGTACTTCATGTACTCCGGCACTTCGGACTTGAGCAGCTCGAGACAATAGCCGTGAATCGTGCCCACATACATATTGGCCATACCGGTGATCGACCCCAGTTGTTGCTTGCATCGCGTGTGAATGCGCTCCTTGAGTTCTGCCGCCGCCTTGTCCGTGAACGTGAACGCCACGATGTTTTCAGGGGCGCAGCCGGCACCTCCGCTAGCAACAGGTCGAAGTAACGAGACCACCCTTTGCGCGACGACCTCGGTTTTCCCCGACCCAGCGCATGCAATCAGTTGGAGGTTTCCACTAATGTGTTCGATTGCCGATCGCTGTGTGGGGGTGAAATTCATGGCTTGGCCCGTGCAAGTTCACCGCCGCCATGTCGAAGGTGCTCGCGCATCCTATCGAGAGGGGTCGATTCAATCAGCTTTCGAAGGACGCCGTAGAACGACTGGGACTCCACATCGACGCGCACGTCTTCGGCCGTCAGCGGCCTCGACAGTGTTAATCGCTTGAGCGATCTGCACCTCGATAGCGCAACGTACGTTTGTCCCGTCTCAAACGCACCGGCTCCCAAGTCGATATGCACACGGTCGAGGGTCTTGCCCTGGCTTTTGTGGATCGTCACTGACCAAGCTAGTACGAGGGGGATTTGAGAATAAGTTCCTGCGATGAATCGCTCTATCCCGCCGGTCATCGGGTTGAACTGGCAGTCGAATTGCTCCCAGGTGGCTGGAGCCACCTCTACGACCTCACCATCCTCCAGTAGGCGCACATGCACTTTGTCCGGCAGTGTCTTCTGAACCGTTCCGATCGATCCGTTCACCCATTTGTTTCCGTTTTTGGTGAACATCACCTGCGCACCAACTCGCAGCTCCACCACCATCGGTGAGGGCAATCGATCGTTCTTGTACTTACCGGTCAGAACACCTTCGTAATTGACAGAGGGTTCGCGAAGCCTGGCGAGCATGGTCGCGTTTCTTCGGTCGACTTCGATATTTCGCGGGCTCAGCCAAACCGCACCCTCCGGGGGGTCTTGCGTGATTTGGCATGCCGTATTTAGCCGTTGAATGGAATTGTTTAGATCAATGCCCTCGCGGATACGAGCGAGCATATTCACGAATTCCTGATCGACTTGACGAAACGCCTTTTTCAGCTCGATGGCATAGTAAGTACAACTCGCGATGGCATTGGCACCATGAAATTTAGACGTCTTGTAATTCCGTGCAAACAATTCACGGACGTTCGAATTGACTACCGGGGGTAATTGAAATAGATCGCCCACGAGTACCACCGGCAGGCCACCAAACGGAGCGGGATTATTTCGGTTCTTCTTAAAAAAATCGCTCACACCATCCAGGAGATTGGCGTTGACCATCGAAATTTCGTCGATGATGAGCAGCTTGGCCCCTCGAGCGATGGAGGGCTTGTAGTCCTTGATGTCCTCGGGAAGAATCCAGGCCGGGGGTAGCACGCACATCGAGTGCAGAGTCTTGCCGTCAACGTTCAAGGCAGCGATGCCTGTCGGTGCCGCGATCAGCACGTGTCCCTCAAAAGACCGTGCGAGCCACCTGATGAAGGTGCTTTTACCAGTACCGGCGCCCCCGGTCACGATTAGCAACGGGAACTCGTTCTTAATAAGGTCGCGCGCCAGTTCGTACTCGGGAAGAACTTCAATACCGGTCTCTTTGCTTCGATTATCTGGTGAGTCACTGTTCTTAGCGTATCCCTCGGCCGACCTGGCGCCGGGTGATCCCTCCGAGGAACTTTGCTCAGACCTCCCCGGAAGCTTTCCGAGAATCCACCCCTCACCGGTCACTATCTTCAATAAATTTTTGGGAGTTATCACTGAATTCGACGAATATCATTCATTGCAAGGTAATACTGAGGCTACCGGCAAAAAACTGTTCAAGATACTCACTTGCAACCTCCCCCGCGTCATCCCCACAAACACTCTATTTCTCTCCATCTCGCTGTCTACGCTCTGCGGTACACCCACCAACACCACAGCATCTGCGGCCTGGCCTTTGAACCGGTGCACCGTCTCTAGAAGGATCTCTCCCTCCGAGTACTTTACCTCCCCGTTTTCATAGCCCACATTTCTGCGAAGTCTATATCCGGCGTATTGCATCTCTGGGCTTGCCAAGAAGAGCTCACTCGAGCTGGCCCCTCGAAGGCTTAACACCACAATCTGCTCTGGCCTGAAGCCTTGCTCAATGAGTGAGGCAATGGCCTGTGCCGTCGCCTTTAACGGCCCCTCCTCCCCATACTCAAAGACCTCCGGCGGCTCCCCAATCACGGCCCCACCCCATTCAATCGGCTCCTCGGTGAGCTGCATCTCATTGATGAGGTCCACCACGGCCTTGGGGGATCTGTAGTTCACTGGGCTCTTGATCACCACCCAGTCGGGCAACGCCAGAGGCTCACGCTCATAGAGGCGTTGGTTCGCATCTTCCAGCACCAGCATGCGTGTGACGGGTGTGGCCATTTCAATGAGGGCCTCCACCCAGGCTCGCTCAAAGTCCTGGGCTTCATCCACCACAATGCAGCCAAACGATCCCCGAAGCTGGGGCGCGTAATTCACGGCGACCTCTGCCATGCGTCCATATATCCCAGGGTCCTGAAAGTTGAGGGGTTCGCCCAAGGCCTCCATGAACTCCCGGCCCATCTCATGGAAGGTCACCACCTTGGATGCTCTGGGTGCGCTCTGCCGCATGGCATCGGCCAGTGCGCGGTTGTAGCAGACATAGAGGCCTCTGAGCCCAGCGGCTCGAGCACGCTTGAGCTCTTCGAGCGCCAATTGCGTCTTGCCAGAGCCCGCCGTACCTTTTACATGCAGGCGATACGGGCTCATCTCAAGGCGCTGCGCCCACGTGGATAGCCCCGAGCTGAGCCTGCTCGAGAAGGTCTTGGCCCGCTCACCCAGCAAGCCGATGTGGGGTGCAGCCCGTACCACCTGAGCAAGGTACTCATGCACCTCTAGTGGGTCAGCAGGGGCCTCCCCTGTGGGGGTTGGAGAGGCATCAAAGAGCGCCTCAATCCTTTGGATCAGTTCATGTGCCGTGTTGCGATCAATCACTCGCTCTGGGTCGACCCCAGCGGGCAGCTGGCCCTCAATCACAGACTCGGGCAGATAAAGCAAGTGATCGATGCTGAGCCCCCTGCCCTGGTGCTTTCGTCCAAACTCGTTTCGAAGCGCATTCAGGTTACGGCTCACCTGGGTGATCAAAGACTTGGGGGCCCGCTCATGCCGGTAGTGCACCACCAGGTCGTTACGCACCACCATCACCGGCACATCCTTCTGTTCAATGGCCAGCAGCCGTCCCTGCCGGTTCGCAATGATGAAGTCAATCTCGCCATAGACGGAGCCACCTGTGTCTGCTCTGGCCCAGTGGATGCCGTGATAGACCGTGAACTCACCCGAGAGGGCAACGGCCAGCTTATCGAGCGTGGCCCGCTCGCTGGGATGCCAAGGGCCTTGGTCTCGCTCGGCAATGTCGTCGGGGACTAGGCGGGCCATGGTGGGGGATCAACCCATTAATTCTTAGGGAAAGGCCAACTAAATTTCATACCGACGCGGTAGTAAGTTTCCTTGAGCCAAGTGAGGTCTTTGCGCCAACGCTCTGCAGCGAATGGAGCACTCTCCCCACGAAACCCTATCAGCCAACTGATATGCCGGGCCATCGCATAGAGTCGCTGCTGAGTTCTTGGCAGGCCCCAAACACGTTGCTCATCTGAAGAAAGAGAAAGGGCGTCCCCGTCTGCCTCGTACATCTCACGCAATTTTTTCCAGCGCTCTGCAGTCAGCAGTCTGCCCTCAGCCACCGTATAGCCAATCCTATGAAGCGGGGACTCTGCACTCAACACACTCGGGTCGAATTCATAGATGCCGTCAGACCGCTTTAGGTTGTGCTCGAGATCACCATTTGGCCATTGAAACCCGTCGTACTCGAGGACAGAAGTGAGCCCTCCGTGCCCATCAGCCAACTGCAAGAGTTCGTCCTCGGAAAAAGTCTCTAGCGGATTCTCAAGTTTGCAGAGGGCGTACAACAACAACTCCTGGGACAAGACGGTCAAAGGTTCATCCGCCTCGATATGGAAGTCCAGAATGGCTCGAAGATCAATCATCGCCTCTTCATCGATAGCACGCCCAACAACCAACGTGGAGAACGCATGAGAGGCATCGGTAACAACAAATTCTCGCTGTTCAAGAAACTCCTTGAACTCATGTTCTTCCCAAGGGCCTCTTCCCAGAATGCAAACAACCTCGCCGACCCAATCTTCAAGATCCTTCCCGGTATGTTCGCCGACTAAGCCATCCCTGAGCGGGATGAGATTCAATCCCCCTGTGTAGGCAGCGAGCTCGTCAAGGGCGTCCTGCGACTTTGCCTCTTGAACTCGCTGTATCAATTTCTCAACCTCACGCTCCAGAGCCGCCACTTCTTGGCGGGCTGCAGTAA
Organism: Bordetella parapertussis; assembly: GCA_945862985.1. GTDB lineage: Bacteria > Pseudomonadota > Gammaproteobacteria > Burkholderiales > Burkholderiaceae_A > Hahnella > Hahnella lacustris. Next base: position 20,485 of record CAMAZF010000017.1, read on the forward strand.
GATCCGCCCTCTTTGAACGTAACAATTTTTCGTGGCTCATTCCGCTCCCAATCAAGCCTGACCTACCCCAGCCAACGAACGAAAGATCTCCTCCAGCTCGTCGCCTGTCTCTAGCGGCATCAGCATTCCCTTCGAGAGCGTCCTCTTTCGCGTCAAGAGCTTGTCGAGAATGCAGTCGAAACTCGCGTCTCCATAGAGTGGATGTAATGCTTGGAGGTAATAGACCGTAACGTCCTCGGTTTGCCCAATACGGTACGCGCGGTCCGTGCATTGGTCCTCCACAGCCGGATTCCACCAGCGAGTGAGGTGAATCACGTGCGTGGCAGCAGTGAGCGTGAGTCCTACTCCAGCGGCCTTGGGCGAGAGCAACAACACTGCAAACTCGCCCTTAGGCGTGGACTGAAATCGATCCACAATGGCAGTCCGGCGGTCTGCTGGCGTGTCTCCATAGATCCGCGCTGGGTGTCGCTCCAGTTGGTAACGCTCTCTCAGATAGAAAGCGAGCCACTCCTGCATGGCCAAGCTCTCTACGAACACGAGAGCCTTCTCACCCTTGGCGTGAATGTCGTCTAGAAGGTTCAAGCAACTCATCAGGCGCGCAGACGCTGCGACGTACTCATCGCCGCCGGAGATCGATGACTCCTCTGCAAAGCTAGGATGCAGAGAGATTCCACGAATCCGATGGAACGCGTCAAGCCGCCCTCTTCGACCGTTTGCACCAGAGGCCCCTTGGATAGCAGTGACATAAGCAACCGCCTGTTGCTCTGGCATGACTCGAGGCACAGCCTTTTCAACTTTGCGTGGCAGATCCTTCGCAACATCAGATTTCATCCGCCGGAGCATGGGTGCAGGTCTCTCAGCCATCGATTCCGTAAGTCTGGCCTTAAGCTCAATCAAAGCTTCAGGCGTGTCGATTCGGTAGTGACTCAGAAATTCACGCAGATTCCCCAGCCCCATCGCGCCAGGCATGAGCGTGTCAAAAAGCGTCCAGATATCAGCTAATGAATTCTCAATGGGCGTGCCGGTCAAACCAATCTTGAACTCCCCCTGGAGCGCCTGGGCAGCATTGGTCATCATGGACTGTGGATTCTTTACCTTCTGCATTTCATCAAAAGCAATGAGGGCAAAGTCCACGAGGCCAAGCGACAGGTGATAGTCACGCATGGTCTCGTAGGTCGTTAGTATCCAGTCATTGTCCTTAAGAAGCTGAACGTCCAGGGTTGACACGCCCTCAATAACGTCTGCTCTAGAGAACCCTGCCTGCCTAAACTGGCGAACCGAGGTGCCATATAAACAAGCCATGTCCCCGAGGCAACCCTGCCCCATGTGTCGGGCAGCCTCTGCCTGCCAGTTTCCAAGCAGTGAGATAGGCGCAACCACAAGAATTGGTTTCTTCTGCATTCCAAGGCTAGCTCGCTTGCGCTGTAGCCATGAAAGAAAAGCAAGCGTTTGGAGCGTCTTGCCCAGTCCCATGTCATCCGCAAGTAGAACGCCTGGATAGCCCAACCCCCATGTGTGTTGAAGCCATTCCACTCCCTGAACCTGATGTTCCTTCAACGAGGTGCGCAAGCCCTCGGGCACCTCATACCCAGCAAATCCATATCGAGGGTGAAATTGCGCTACAAATGCCTCAGCCTCAAAGTTGTCTTGCACGACCAGAATCGACTTCTGCACCGGGCCTTCTGCCGTTGGAGGATCGCCATTTGGGGTATCAGCCTCCTCATCCAATGGCAACGTCACTGGAGGAACCTTCAGGAACAACTCGAGCATCGCGTTAAGTGAATCGAGCGCATCTTTCGTGGCCGGCACAGTATCGCCCCCCCCTGGAACCACCACCTCTGGAACATTCTGATGAATCGCTTCAGCAATAGACTTCGCAAGCGGTTCAAGTTGCGGCTCTGGAATGGTGATGGTCTTGGTACCAATCTTTAAACCAAAGGCTTCTGGAAACCAATTATTGGGTGCTCGTTGTATAAACGGTAGCACTGGGGGTCGCCAGAGCCCCACCTCTATAACCCGCTCGGAGAACGCGTCTGTCTCGACGAAAGCCGATCCAACCGAGCGATCAAATGCATCCTCGGCCATCCCACCGGACACTAAGTGTTCTTTGATGAACGTTTGCGGGGATCGAGCGAAACGAGCGCGCTCCTCTGGCGGCTTGGATTGATAGGACTTGATGACACTGAGCGTGTCGCGTAGGCCCGGGTCAATGTAGAGGTACTCTCCCCTTGCAAGAACGTAAGTAGGCTTTGTCTCAACCGCAGCACTGAACTGTGCGGCTAGGCTTTGCTGAAGCTCAGGGGTGAGCAAAGACTCCTCCGCCCTAACCAGCTCGCCAGACTGCTCGGCATGCTTTCGGATGTCCTCAGAAAAGAAGACAGGATCAAAGTGCACACCATCACGACCAACTGAGACATCAAGCGATACTGCGCTGGCGTGTCGAAATCGCATCTCCTCCAGCTGACGGTCAGAACCGAACGCCTCGCCCGAGGCTGCCTCTAACGCCGACTTGAGCTCTGATACCGCAGCAAGCCTCATATCGAGCTGCGCTCGGGCCTCGTTAAACCGCTCACTCGCACGTTGAATACGTGCGAGTGGTGCTGGAACCCTGTAAGACTTGGATCCATAGTGTACGAGACCAGCCTCCTCACGCACCCTCACGGGTGCGCCACTGCTGTCGTGCCATGCCAGTGTGGCAATCGTATTGCCGGAGACAAAAGGGCCATTGAGCTTGACCCATAGAGAAAACGGAATATCGGGTGGAAGTCCAAGGCACTTCGCCTGGTCAGCGGACAGTGCTTGAGCAAAAGACGGTGATAGACGAAAACCGGACCCATCTTGAAGAGGAGAGATGCCCTCCTCCCCCTCAAGCAAAGCTGCCTCGGCACGAGCCAGCCCAACTGAAAGCGCCATTCGATCTTCAGCTGGAAGGCTTGACAACTGTGACGAAAGACCATCGACCGAGGCGAATACCTCAAGGTTCCCGTCGCTGATACGCCAATGCATCGAAGTCTTCATCATCAAACCCTCAAGCCAGTGACCGTATGAACGTAATCAGCAACATCGAACTGCCAACTTCCCAGATGAACCTTGTAATGGTCAGCTTTGGAGTCTCTTCGAATGACCTCTGGGTCATAGCGCAGTTGATAGAAACGAGGCTTATCAGCATTCCTTGAGCGATAGAAACGAACTTTCCCGTCATGGGTCCATTCACTGATGGTGAGATCCCCAATCCTCATGAACAGGACAGAGTGGTGCCCCTGAATCTGGCTCTTCTCAAGCACTCCAAATGCGCCTCTCGACCGTAACACCCCTCGACGCACAAGTGCCTGGGCCTCTCGGGCCGCATCTGGACCAAACGCAACCCATGCCTCTCTGACAAGGTCTCGCTTAAAAAACTTCTTCCAAAAGGCTTCTCGCGTTTTCCACTGCTGAGACTGATTGGAACTCGTCAAGACTTCCATCAACATCTCAAAAGATTCTGCCGTCAGCCAACGCAAAAGAACCGAAATAAGATCTTGATCAACCGATGCCCAGCCGGTTGGATTTAGCCGCGGATCTTTGTATAGCCTAACCAAAAGATCCAAGATGGCACCCTTTGAATCCTCATCCGGATCTGCTTGTAGATAAGGGCGTAACAGCGCTCGGGCGACATGAGGAAGTGCCGTTTGAGTCAACTGAACGCGCTCATCATCAATCGCAGAGAGACTTGGAGGGAAGAGTGTCAGAAACCGCCTCAACGACTGCGGATCGTGCCCCCGAGAGAGCTCGTCACAGATATGCTCAAACGCAAGAACTGCGAATCCGCCACTGAGCAAAATCCCCCGCTTAAGGCCAGCCTCCTCAAAGACCTGAATGGGATTCTCTGCATGCGGGCTCATAGCAACACTTGCAAGCTTCTTCGCAATCGGTGTCTCAAGGAGCCCAAACCGACTAATGCGCTCCTGCCATCGCTGTGGAAGCTCATCGACGCCCTTCAAGAGTGCAAGCCTGAGAACCTCGCTGATGATCGAATCCTTGTGGCTGAGCCTTAGAAATCCGAGAAGCAGGGCCTTATAGACGGTTTTGCTGCCCAGTGAAATCACAATCTCGATGAACCTAGCCAACAAGCTCTTCCCGTCTGGCCTAGCAATCAAATCGGGAAGCGAGCCAGCAGCAACCCTCCTAATGGCCTTTCTAGTCGGGGCCTCATTTGTTCGGAGACAAGCGACAACCTCATTCAGGTAAACGGGCGCACTCCTCATGTCGCGCTTCTCCAGGTCTTCTGCCTTTTTTTGAATGAAACGCCCTGCGGCCAGCACAATATCCAAAGAGGGCCTGGGAATGCTGAGTCGGCTTGGGTCATAGCTCAAGAGTCGCTGCAAGCGAGGATATTGATCCCTCGGTTCTCCCGAAGATAGCGAGACCTCATTTGGCACGATCAGCTCCAACCGCCCCTTTCACTCGGGCAAGTTGATTTTCCAGACTCTCCGCCGACTTTGGGATCCACATCACGAAACGAATATCGATCCGCCTGTTCCGATCCATTGCAGACTCACTGACATTCGGCTCAATTGGGCGCTGCTCTCCATACGCTGCAACGCTAAGGACAGGCTCGGCATCCAGGTTTCTGTATTGAGCTAAAGCGGGCGCGGCCTGCGACATCACATCGTGGGTATTGGTTGCCCGTCTCGCACTGAGTTCAAGATTATTTTTGCTGCCATCACTCAGGATGGACTTGACAGGCTTGTCGTCTGTGTGTCCTTCGACGAAAATCGCCTCCAAAAACACATTTCCGGGATTACAACCCACGGTCACAACCTCCCCGCTCGGTACGACAAAGCAAGCAGTCTCTTCTTGGATCACTTGAGCGAGATACGCAATGGTTACCCTTGCGTCCTCAGTCAACGCGGACTGCCCCTGAACAAAGAGGTTTGCGCCCCTGAGGGTGACAACACCCGGATTTCGAGGAGAGACAATTGCATCGATATTCCGCTCCCTGAGCCCTTTAGCAACCTCTTGCGCAATGCCCTGACGCTTCTCTTCACCAAGGGAGATGTAAATTGGAATCGGATTTTGTCGTGAGTTCTGGTGAGCGAAGTAGGCGATCATAATGATCAAGATGAACAACACGCCGATTGTCATGTCGGTCATGGAAGCAAAGTAATTCGCACCGCCATCACGCCTAATGCTCATCTACGACTACCCAGTGCCTCTACAGCGTCAGCAACTTCACTTGCTATCGCTCCCAAGTCTCGTATGGAGCTTCCAAGACTCTCGTTTAGGGCCTTGGAGAAGGAACTTAGCGTTCCTAACGACTCCTCAAGATTGCGGACAACTGAGAGAAACGCCTTTTCAATTTCTTGGTCGGCTCGATTTAGGTGAACACTTTGAGCCTCCCACGCACTCACCATGCCGGTAATGGCCCTCGATATCTCTGCCGCAGACTGCTTGGTTACTGCCCCCATCTCCGAAACCCGCGACATCGACTCATCGACCAACGTTCTCAACGCGTTCGTTGATTGATTCAACTCTGTTGAGAGCACGGAAAGAGGTCCCATCACGTCACGAAGTGTCTGACTTGACGCACCAATCACCACCCCGCTCTCAACCAACCTGGAATTGACGTCGACAATGCTCGCGCGGTGATTTAAGAGGGCAGAATTCACCTGCCCCATGGACCCTGTGGCCGCAATCGTAGCCTCTCGCCATTGCTCAAGCGCGACCGTTACTGTCTTCATGCTTTCGCTGATCGAATTGGATGTCTCTGCAAGCGCCCTTCTCGCCTCTTCAGACATGGCTTGGCCGGCTGCATCCACCCCGCCCTTGATACTGGTAGCCATATCTCTTCCTGCCTCATCTGCCTTCGCAAGAACCGATTCAATCGATCTCTGAAGCGCAACTGAGATCGCCTCAGCACTTGTGGCCGAAGATGTTCCTATTCGCGTCGCAGCGTCATTTCCAGCGCTGGTGAAGGTTTGAATCAGTCCCTCAATGGCCTTCTCGGTTTGGCTGTGTTGTTCATCCAACCGACCGATAAGCTGATTGAGCGCACCCGTCACAGCCGCAGTCACCTCAGTCATATTCTTGGCGGCTGCCTCTGCGCTGCCTTGAATGGACCCTTCAAAATTGCTTCCACTTGCCTTCATAGCAGCGAGCAACTCTGTGAGCGTCGTCCTGATCTCTGCATTACTGGAGGCGAGTTGCCCAACTGTCTGATCCAGCGTACCCGCCAAAGCATCAAGCTGCCCCACCACCGAATTCATGGTCTTCTCGCCTGCCCCCTGGATCTGCTTCGTGAACTGATCAACTAACGCTGCCATAGCGTCCGCATTCGAACTGGAAATTCCGTTAGAGAGGTCCTCTAATCGGTCGTTGGTGGGCTGCATCGCGGAAGTCATTGCTCCCTTCATCAGTTCAGGCATGGCTGTCAGCGCGCTCTCAATACGAGAACCGATTGCGAGAGTGATTTCAGTACCCATTTGCTCCAGACGAGCTGTCTGTCGAACAGCATGTGCGTACTGTTCAGCAGCGATTTTCTCTAGATTTGCAAACGGGAGTAGGGACTCGAGCTTCGTGATGAATCGCTTAAGCTCGTTCTCGGCTGACTCCGAAACGCTTACTTTGCAGACAGTCTGAATCAGCGCACCTCCAACTCCGCCCAACGATGCAAAGAACTTCGCGCCTGCCGTGCTGAGAAGTTCCTTGATGACAGCTCCCACTGCATCTGCATTTGCTGATCCTAGGTTAAGTCCGGCATGTAACAGAGCGGCAATCAGACCGAGAAACGTAAAAATCAGCCCAAGGCCAATCAGGTTCTCGCTCTCCAAGAAGAGAGGACGGACGTCCTTGAGGACATGCGTAGAGTCGAAATAGTCGTTTGGCCGCTTGGTAGACCGGTACACCCGAAACTCAGGCGAATCAATGTGGTCAAGCGGCGGGATCAGTGTCTTTGAAAACTCTGACCAAGTGTTTCCGAAACGGCGCTCGGCCTTGAGCTTCTCGTCAACGTCCCCGAAGTACTCTGTGAACTGCAAGGGTCCTTCTAAATCCTCAATAGCATCGAAAGCGCGACGAGTCTCCTGCTTGGCAGTCCTCGCTGAGAAATACATCCTCAGAGAGGATGCAACTGCTAGACACACAAGAAGTACAGCAATCGTGAACCCGAAGTACTCATCTCGTGCAAACGAGAGCCAATCGTTCAATTCGTAGAGAAAGCCTTTTCCCATCGGGGCCTCAGAGGTTGTGTTGTTGAAAAAATCCCAGTGGGGTCTCGATCCCTGCGCCACCTACTCGGGGCGCAGCACGTTCGACATGTGATCTCCTCTATAAACAGTCGTCGTTATATCCAACAATAATCGTTATCGACGGTATCCGTCTAGCTCGACCACTTTTGCGCTAACACTCTCAGACTGCTCATCATCCTCCTCATACTCATCTGGTCCTTTCCAATTCCCAAAAACGAGCCGATCATGAAGTGATGCGTTGAAGAGTCCGTAGGTAAAGAACTCGGCCGCAATCAGCATGAAGAAGAGCGCCTCGACAAACGGCTCGGCGTAAAAAAGATAAACGATGAGCACACTGACACCCAGAGCGAGAACTCGAATGGTCCAGTGTGAAATGAGACTCAGCATGGCAGGCTCCTTTTATGACCTGTCCGCATGCTAGAGAGTTAGTGGGATCAAATAGTGATCCTGGGAGCGAGAAATGAGAGAGACCTTCGACGTGAAAAAAAACCTACTGACACTCTTCTTGGTCATACCCGCCAGCCTGACGAGCTAGCTCACTGAATGATCCACCTTAGATGCATAGTCCGCCTCCCTTGACCAGTCAGGAGGCACACCTTGCAGTACGAACCACCAAGCATGCAGGCCTGCCCCCATTGCGGCGGCGCCTATTTCGTTATGGATCTCTTCGCCAGCAACACCTTTGGCTCTACCCTTTACTCCGATGGCTATCTGCACAACCCCGATATGTCTATGGACACGGGCGTCATGCCCTGCTGCCACTGCGGCAAGTCCTTTTTCCGCGAAGACATGGTGCGGCTGCTGAGGCACTACGAGGACAAGAACACAGACCCACGCTACAAAGACAATCCAGCCTTCCAGGACCTACCCGCCTTCTTTGGCACGCTAGACCCACAGGTGCTCTTCCCCCTCGCCACGCAAGAAGCAGACCACGAGCGACGCAGGCGGCTTCATGTCTTCACCATGTGGGGAGACAACCACACCGAGACCACCCGTTCAACAGAGGAGAAGCAAGAGAACCTGCGGCAGCTGCTAGTCCACCTGAACACGGAAAGCCGTGGCGACACCTGTATGGGTGCAGATGCCCTTCGGCAACTGGGTCGCTTTGACGCGTGCATCGCGCGCCTCGCGCCCCTTCTCGCAGACCCCAGTGCGCAGGACTTTCACTCAGCCGCTCGTCTCATTCAGGAGGCAGCACGCGCTGGCAGTCGCGAGGTGTTTGTGGTCAGAACTGCGTTGGAGGACTGATGCGCATCGACATTGAGATCTCATTCATCACCGGCCTGTCTGTGGGGCTGGTTCACCAGCTCAACGACCAGCACGAGCATGTCGTCACGTTCGACCTCTTCATCATTCGGACACAGGCTGTGTTTGTGCCGGCCCCCGCTCAATGAGGCGGAGCACGCGGGCGTGGAGGCCAATGCTATTGAGGAATGCAATCTCCTCACGCTGGCCCGGCTGGAAGCCTTCCTCAGGTTTTTTCACCTCCACAAACCGACCGTACACGCCCTTACCGTCCTGCCTAGCGGCATACAGAAAGAGATCGGGCGTTCCCCGCACCTTGCCCCGATTGGGGTCGAGGTGGCGCGCAAAAAGGGCTTTTAGGCGCTCGAGCCCACACACCTGAAGGAGTGCGTGCAAAACGGAGGCGGATGGCAAAGAGGATTTGTAGAACCCCATCAAGGGGCGGCTCTCAACGAGGCAGTCATTGAGCTGGGCCTCAGTCAATTTGAGCCAGGAGGCCTTGGGCTCTGGGCCCAAAGCAACCGCCAGCCCATTCCAGAGATTGGGGCCCAGCCGCCCCCCACTGAAGGTGTAGCCAGGCATAACCCGCTTTCGCCAGCGGACGAGCACAAGGTTCTCGGGTATCGCCCTTTTCTCTCCCTTGCCCTTGGGGTCGAGCAGGTAGGTCACATGACCGCCTCGCTTGCTGGACGCCTGGCGGCCATAGACGATGTGGCTCACATGGAGCGGGGGTTTCTTAAGGCTTGGGTCATCTTTCATGGGTGGTCCTCCTCTTTTTCTAAAACACCACAAGGACCACCGAGATGTAAAGGGGGTTAGAGATGGAGCCAGGCCACCAGCTGCTTCACCTGCGTAGGGCCAATGCCCGTCTTTGGGTTGCAGGGAATAAGGTGAGGCTCGCCTTTGGGGAACTGATTCGCCGCGTCGTCCAGGGCCCGCCAGTCAACCATGGACGAGCGATTGCGCGTTGATGATTCGGCTGACAAACACTTCCCAATAAGATATCTTTAACATATCTACCAAGAGGACGTCCCATGAAGACCGCCGCTGCTCAAATCGCTTTTCGTTACCGCCCGCACGACAGTGCAACCGGAGTGACGCGCACCACTGCCAAGCGCCTGGCCGAAGTGCTGGGCGTGGATGAAACACAAGTGATTCATCTGGCCCTACACGAGCTCGCCACCAAGGTCCTGCCGCAATACGAAGCAGACGATGGTGCGCTGACCAAAGCCCAACTCAGCCAAATCAAAAAGACAGTACCCAAGGCGAAGGGCGGCAAAATGCGCAGCAGCCTATTCGCAATCGAAAGCACCTGATGCGGTGGTGGCCAGCACCCACTGCAGGCGATATCGCCTGGTGCCACTTTCCTGACCATGTGCATCCAAAGCCCAAGCCTCGGCCTGGCCTGATTACCCTAACCAAAGAAGACGATGAGGGCAGGTTTTTTGTGAGCGTGGCCTACGGAACGAGTCAGAAAACAAATCGGCTCTACAGCGGTGAGTTTCGCATCACCAAGAGCGAGCATCCCGCCGCATACGCCAGTGCAGGGCTCAGCTACGACACCAAGTTCGGACTGAGCAAGATACTCGAGCTTCCTTACAACGAAAACTATTTTTCAGTACCACCCCACGCGCCGCACGGGCAGAACCCCAAGCTGGGCACCCTGCACCCGAGCATGGTCCGAATCGCAGCCGCTGCTTTTGAGGCCTCGCGGAAGCCCAGGCGGTGAATGGATGGAGTCTGTTCTGTTGAATCTGGCTCGCGACACGTGCGAGACAATGCAATCACATTGCCAACGACAAGGTAAATGCATTACCATGCCTGCATCAGACACCTCGCACAAGAGCACGCCATGACCGCCACCCTTGAAGCCGAATCCACGCTGACCGACCGTTACCAGACCACCGTGCCGGAAACGGTTCGCCGTGCGCTGCGCCTGCGCAAGCGCGACAAGATCCAGTACGTCATCCGCCCCAGTGGCGAAGTGGTGCTGACACGCGCCAGTGATGCAGAAGCCGACGATCCGGTGCTGGGCCAGTTCCTGGGCTTCCTGGCGCACGACATCGCCACCCATCCTGAACGCCTTCAATCGTTGAGCAGCAGTTTTGTCCAACGCGTTCAGTCACTGGTCGGTGAAGTGGAAGTGGATCTGAATGCGCCCTTGTCGGAAGACGATGAATGAAGGCCGCCAAGCCTGTTCCTCTGGCCATCCACGGCTGGACGGTGTTTGCGCACCCGCTGTTCATGGCGCAGGTCGAAGCCCTGGTGGAGCAAGTTGAGGCGCTCAAGAAAAGGGACCCGACGGGCTACGTCAAGAAGAACGCCACCAAGCGACTGGCCGCCATTGCCCACCTGGCCTTTGATGTCATCCCTCAGGACCCGACCCGCGCTGAATTCCGACAGGGAGGCACGCTGGGCGATGATCGGAAACACTGGTTTCGCGCCAAATTTTTCCAGCAATACCGGCTGTTTTTTCGCTACCACGCTGCGGCCAAGATGATCGTCTATGCCTGGGTCAATGATGACGACACCAAGCGAGCCTACGAGAGCAGCGATGATGCCTACCGCGTCTTTCGCAAAATGCTCGAGAGCGGGCACCCGCCTGACGACTGGAATCAGCTGCTGAGCCAAGCCGAACTTGAGGGGCATCGGCTGCAGCGCGTGTTCAGCACTCTCGGCAAATAAGGTCATTCACCACCTCTATTTGGAGAGTTCCGCTTGGCTTCCCTGTATAGCTGCTAGTGAGGGTGGACCTCAGTCCGGATACAACCCCACATGCCCCATGCGCTGGTCAATGAGCATCTTCTGATACCAGCCCCAGCCGCGCTCGGTGTTCTCTGAGGACAGAGCCTCGCGAGCGAGGTCGAACTCGCCCAACTGCCGAAGGGCATCCACCAAGAGCAGCCGATCCCTCATCCCTACTCGTTCGTCCTGCAAGAGCGCCACGAGGCGCACGAGATTCTCGATCTGGGATGGGGTGATGGTAAATGGGGGTGGCAGCTTCGCTTGCTCACGTCGCGCCTTGAGCAGCCCCTCGCGGTACCAATGATTGCCCTGCTGCCAGAGACGAATACGCAGTTCTGTCTCAAAGCGCAGCCCATGGGGCACTTGTTCGGGCCCTTGAGCGACCAGCCGGGAGAGGCGGTCGGCCACCTGCTCGTCGGGCAGCCAGCAGATGGGGCCAGGCAGGTTCGCCTTGCGCACCGTCGTCGTGGTGGGCTTTGGGCCTCCAAAGAGCCTGCGAAACAGCCGGACGAGCCAGGTCTTGGCAACGGGTACCGGGTTTAGAACAACCTCGTAGATCTCGTCGCGTGAGAGATAGCCCAGGGGCTTGACCTCGGAGATGGCGTAGATCTCATTGCAGGCCGTACAGAGCCGCATGGATTCCGAGGGGGGCATGAGGGAGTGGGTGCGATAGCCGTCGGTCCAGCTCTCGAGCGCCATGAAATTCACTGAGGAATAGGATGGCGTCATGTAGGGCGCCTCGCAGCGCGGGCAGCCAACGATGTTGTAGCCGGAGATTCTGGTCATTCAGAACGCAGACGCCCTACACAAATGTCGACGCCGAGACGCCGAAGCGACTGCACAGCGCCCGAACCTGGCGAACATTGAGCTCTCGCTTGCCAGCCAGAATTTCTGACACAACACCCTGGCTTCCGACCTCTGAAAGGTCACACTGGCGCAACCCATGCTGCTCCATCAGAAAACGGAGTGCCTCTGCTCCGGTCGGCTCTGGCAATGAATGATGCTCGGACTCGTAATCCGCAACAAGGTCTCCAACAATGTCGACCAGCTCCATAGCAGGGCTCGCCTCATTCCCACCAGCCTCCCGCAGAAGCGCCTCAAGTAAGGCGACCATCCGGTGATAGTGTGCCTCGTCTCGAATCGGGGAGATGTCGGTCGCATGGCGAAAGGCCTCCCACGCTGGAAGCAACCGCTTCATGTCAATTGCCGCATTCATGACTTCCAGGCTCCTTTGTCGTATTCCCGATGGGTAAGGACCGCTTTGATATACACGATCTGTCTGTCAAACCGGACGTAGCAAATCAATCGAAACTTGTTGCCGCCGAGGTCAAAAACGACCAAGTCGCCGACCTTATCGACCGAGTTGAAGGCGGCCTTCAGCTCGGCCCAATTTGCAAATCTATTTTTCTCAATCACTCTTCTCCACCCCTGAAGCGCAGATGCCGCGAGGGGATAAGAGGAGGCGAATGCCCTTAAGGCGCTGTTGCTGATGACTTTCAAGAGGGAGAATATCTCACTTTGAGATATTTGACCATGGAGTGCAAAACATAAAAAGCGACCAAAAGCCTTTGCCAAACGTCCAAGCATGCCTGGCAAAAGGATCACCCTCTGATCTTCTAAACCTTCAAACTCATGAACATGAACCTGGTCTACTACCTTCCCGGCGCAAACGGGCGACTCGAAACGGGGCTAGGCCAGGGCCTGATGCAACGTGGGCTCTCCGTCACCGGCCGCGCCACGCGTGATGCCTTTCGCGCGCTCTCCTTTCAAGACCAGATCAACCTCATCACCCAAGATCTCCAGGCCGCCCACTGGCTGCCAGACGCACGGGTGGTGGCCAACTCCTACGGGGGCTACCTCTTTCTGCATGCGCAGGCCCAGATGTCGCCATTCCCGGGCAAGCTCTTGCTGCTCTCGCCCATTCTGGGCGCCTTCGAAACCGACACCCCACCCCGCATATTCGTTCCGCCCAGGGCCGAGCGAATCATGGCCCTCGCACGGCAGCAGGCCCTGCCCAAACCGCTTCAGGCCAACGTCCATGTCGGCTCCGAAGACTGGCAGAGCCAGCCCGAAGTCGTGAGCGAGTTCTGCCAGCTCATAGGGGCCCAATTCACCTTGGCCCCCGGTCGCGGCCACATGCTGGGCGAGGATTACGTGGGCCCGGTGCTGGATACGTGGTTAAGCGCTTAGGTTTCAGGATCAATGCAGTTTTCTGCTGGGCTCAGAAGTCTTCCGCAGCCTCCCAGCGCCCCTTTCGCTCCATGACCACCTTGTCTTTGGGACAGATGGGCGGGCCCAGATCCAGATGCTTCATGAGCATGCTCACCCGAAACCCACATTGAGGACAGGCCGCCTTCGGGGCGGGCCGGCCGGCCGCATGCATGGCGCGCGGCACCTGCATCACCACATGCGGATAGGCACCAACCTGGGCAGTCAGCTCCACAGCGATGAGCGCCAGACGCTCTCGGAGCAGAGGGCCCGCGCTCGCCTCGCGCATCTTGCCCTGCAGCCCCACCTTCAGGGCAATCTCTTTGTATTCCTTGCCGTGACGATGCTTGCAGTCGTCCACTGCGTGCACGAGCTCATGCACCAGGGTGTCGAGAATGTCGACTGGATTGGCGTAGACCGGGGAAATATAAATCTCGTTTGCGCCATCCTCCGTGGCGCTACTTGGCCAGCACTGGCCCACGGCACTTCCTCGCCGTGAAGTAGAAGGGATGCCGCACGACACGCGCACCTTGGGGACCGTGTACCCCTTCTCCTGAAAGAGAGGACGCAACCGATCAACGGCCAGCAGGAGCCAGGCTTCTCGAGTGAGGGGGATATTCATGGTGAGCCATGTTGAATCCCCGCAAGCTCAGGGAGTGATCTTGACCCCGCCATGCAAGGGAGCTGGCTCATTCTGAGAGGGTTACAGGCGGTGAAGTTACTCAGCTTGCAGCCCCGTTTTGTACACACCTGTGTTTACCTCCTCACCCACCTCATTCAAAGTGTCTCAGTTCGAATTCGGAGGCATAACAGTGGCCCACACAAAACTGTTCAAGAACGGAAATTCCCAGGCTGTTCGCATCCCAGCCGAACTTGCTACAGCACGCTAAATCTTGACCTCGTCATCGAGCGCCAGGGCGACGAACTGCCAATCCGCCCCGACCGCCGTCGCATGGGCGATCTACTGAGCACGCTTGCGAGCTCCTCACCCGACTTCATGGCTGAAGGCCGAGGCGATCACGCTCGCTGAACTCGAATACGGCGTCACCGCTTCGAACCCTCCTGCAAAGGAAGCAAACCGTTCAGCCTTGGAGAGCTTGCTGGAGGACATCAAGGTGCGCCTTTTGACGCACCCGCCGCCACTGCCTATGGGCCGATTAGAGCGGTCCAGAGGGATCGCAGCCGGGGCGCTCTGAATAAGCTCATCGCGTCTCATGCAGTTTCCTTGGGAGTCATATTAGTTAGCAATAGCGAGGCGGACGTTGTGAACTTCCCTGGGCTGAATGTTGAAAACTGGGCAAGCAATCACTGAGCGAGGGAGAGTTCACCCGCAGGGGTGGGCGGCCATCGCCCAGTGCTCACCAGACACGGCCTTGCGTGACCTCAATGACCTCGTTGCGCTTGGGGCGCTTCGTAAGGGAGACGCTGATGGGCGCAGCACCAGTTATGAGTTGAGTGCTGGATCAGCTATTGATCCTGGCTTGTAAAACAATAGTGGTTAAATTTAAAACCATAAATACCCCGGCAAAATTCTTTTGGAGCAACCTGTGGGCGTACTCGGGACCACCTGGCTTTGGATCCTGTCAGCAGTTGTTTTAGCCTCATTCCTTTACATGGGTTTTAAGGTGGGGATCGGCCGAGCCTTGCAGGGCATCTTCTGGCTGGTCGTTGGAGTTTGGGCGGTTGCTTTCGTCTTTGGCGTCCTCGCGGCGTGATTCAGTTCCGGTGATTAAGAACCATGGAGAGCTCTCATGACAGATCAAACCAACGAACAAACAATCTGTAACAAATGCAACGTCGTGGTGGTGGCCGTATCTGGGCTCAAGCCACTCTTTTGTAGCAATTGCGGCACCTCCCTCACCAATGACAACGAGGAAAATATTCCTGGTGCCCGCTGGGGATCCGTTTTCAACCCGATTAAAGGAATCGTTCAGCAACTAGAGGGACATGCAAAGGAGGTCACCACATGGACCAAAGCCCAATTCAACTCGCTCACGGAGTCTTGGGAGGCTCGTGTTGACCGAACCGTCAATCAGGCAATGGCGAATGGGCAAACCGCCGAGGCTCCCGTTCAGACCTCGAGGGACCCCAAAGAGTCCTTCAAGGCCACCCTCAGAAACTCTATCCAACTCAAGTTCGCGGAGGCTCTCAAGGCGAAACCACCTGGCGAGACATACCTCACCTTCTTTGACGGCGAATACCTTTCCTCTGAGGTGAGGAATTTCTATCTCAACGTTGTGAAGGTTGTTCCTGCTGATGTCGAGCGCGCTCTCTCCATTAGTCTCCTGTTTCTCTCGCCCAATCAACAGCGACGTGAGCAGACGATTCGCACGCTACTGTCGGCATCCGGGGGAGCAGCTGGTGTTGGATTGCTCATTGGAGCGGTTGGCTCTGCGCTGGGGTGGGGGGCGGGGCTCATTGCTGCAATTGGAACGGCCATCACTGGAGCCAGTTTACTGGGGCCAATTGCGATCGGGGCCTTGGGCGCCCTGGTTACTGTCCTTGCGGTTTACTTTGGAACCACGAGTAACCAAGCGGCAGACTCCGAGCGCTTCATGCGAGCCTTCGAGGCATCTAATCTTGCAGCTGTAGACAACATTTGGGATGTGTTCGGCGAAAGGCTATCGGCCACCGTCTCACAACCTCATGCCTAAACAAACGCGCCTGCCAAGCGAGCTTGGTGATGTAGCACAGGGGCTCTTTCTTGAGACTCTCGACCCAAGCCGCTCATCGCAATTTGTGCAGGCACAAGTTGCGATCGTGCCAGGCTATTTGGCATTCATTCAGATTCCAGCAAGTTCACTTCGACAAACGTTCGAGAGCCTTGCACCATCCCTCGCAAAGAATCTTGATGCAGACTCCGTTTCCGGTCTTTATCACCGTTACAAAGCGGGACACGACCTATTACTCGACGTATCCAGGACAGCCTACGAGAAGGGAACGTGGGCAGGGGCGCAACAAGCGGGACACATCCTACTCACTGACTTCGGCACCAAGGCAGGAATCCCCATTCCAGGATTCTCCCGTGATGCACTTGGCGGGTATCTGGAGTCCCTAGGCGTTCATCCCCGGTGGCTTCAAGTAAACCTGTTCGACTCCACCTTCGGAATTCTTGCTCTTTCTGACGGGTACAGCAACTTGAGCGCAGCCCTGGCAGGAGGGCTTGCACTGACACCGACGACCGCATTCAACACGTTTGGCGCAGGTGCGCTAGAGCTCGGGGTAGCAGTACATAGCGGGAACCCGCTCCTGATCGCTGGGGGACTGGAAAATATCGCGGCCGGGCTCGTGGCAACCTATAAGGAATTCTCAGTCTATGTGGCGCCCCTCTCGGTACTCGGACCTGCGGTATTCAGCTTTGCTCTCGGATTCGCGCTATCCAAAGTTGCTTTGTCTAACACCACTCAGGCAGCCCTCGCGGATGGACTCAAGGGGGCCCTGATCTCCGCAATGTTCGCGATTTATCCTGCTTTCGGATTCGGTTGCATCGCCGGGTCATTGCTAGCGAGAGGGGCATCCTCACTTGCAACCTTCCACGAGGAAGATCGAAGACGGTCTCTCATCGTTTCAGAGACTCTGTATTCCCTGCTAAGAGAGTCCTACGCTAAAGGTGACCCGAATTGGGAGTCCTTCAAGGAATACGCTCATGTTCCAGCTGAGACATTAGCGCTCATCGAACTCACGAAACAACACCTCCTCTCAGCAGCGGAGTACCAAAGTGTCTTTCGTGATTCGGAAAAAACCTGGTCTCTTTTCGACTCCCCCAACAAGCCAGATTTCTTTAATCAAACCTTGAATGGACAACACCACTCGCTCTTCACTCAGCGAAGCAGTTGACAAAACTATCAAGCCGCCACAAAGGTTGGTATTGCAGGCACTCGATTACGCCTACAGGCCCGCTATTGAGGGGTTCGTACCCAAATCACCAACGCTGAATGCTATTCAACCTAACTGAAAGCCCGCTATGCGCCAAGTCCTGATAATCGCGCTCGCTCTCTCTGTCCTGATCTCCCCCACCGCTTCAGCAGGGGACACAGAAAACATTAAGGCCTGCGCAGAGATTGCCCACTCCGCGGGCGCAACAGTAGACCCCTACCAAGTTGTCTACTCACCCTCGTACCTAAACTTCAGCGTGGCAGAGTGGCGCGGCGTGAGGTGTGAGGTGAAGCTTGCGCAGGTCTATAACCTCACGGTTAACGGCAACGAAGTCATTTACAAAGGATTCAGGGGGCGTTCGGCCTATGAATTGCACGTGAGGCTAGAGCGAGAGATTGACGCTGCAGTCAAAACACTCAATACGCGAGCCAAGCTCATCGAATCCATGAAGCGCTCTAGCGAGGAGAGGCTAAAGAGTCCAAACGTCGACCCATCTGTGATTGAGCGAGAAGTGCAAGAGCATGTGAGGCGAGCGCTTTCCACCGCGCCTGACCAACCCGTTCGAGCCAATCCAATCAGCAGTCAATCGCAATCGACAAAACAACAGAATCAGCACGTGTCGTCAACACCGTCTCAAGACGCTGCATGCGAGGAAATCGCGCAAGACATTTTCCGAGCAAAAGCCCTCAGCGAGCTATGCCCCGCAAGACAAGGCGCGTATTTGAGGGAGGCACTGTTGTACAGCATTCAGATGCCTGAACACTGTGGGAGCCCATCAGACCGAGTATATGAAAAGATCAGTGTCTCGATTACGGGGGGCTTGAAATCAGACGCTCTCCGATTAGGCAACGAGAAATTCTGTGGGGAGAACTCGCCCTACGGCGGCTAATTCTGTAACTCCGCTTTGAGCCACGTTTCATATTTGATTGCCGAAGCCTCGTACCTTTGGAGCATCGACACCAGATCTTGATGGGACTCGCTGCGCCTCTTTGCCATATTCCCAACTGGCAGGTCTCTCTGTATTCGCTGTATGAGGGTTACCTTGCGCAGATCATCGTGAATAGCGTAAGCCTCATGAATCAGTGGCCGCATTCGGGATGCCATGAACATGATCTCTTGCCTCGATCGCTTGAGCCTCTCGCCAAATTCGGCTTGTGAGGCCTGAAGAGTAGGATTTCTAGTGTTTCGAAGGGCGAGAACACGAAGCTGCTCGGCCTCTGCCCGCATTAAGTAAAAGGAGGCCAATTGATGCACCACCAGTAACTTTTTCTCCCCGCTTGGAAGTTTCATAGCCACTTCCTCGAGTCTATGCAATTGACTTGTGGTGACACGCCCCTCATAGGCCCAGAAAAACAACCGGTCGAAATAACTTGCAAAGAGCACGTTGACGATCACAGCGTTTGGCTCTGTAGCGATGGCTCTCTCAAAATTCAAAACCGAAAAATCTATGTCTGGCTGATCCCGGTGAAGCTCGGAAATGGCAAGCATGAATTGCGTTGGAGCTGCGCCGCCATCTTGCGCTGACAGCAGCCTCTCAGACTGCATAACTTTGTGTGACTTTTCGTACTCTTTTGCAATAAAGTAAAGCAGAGAGAGAACAGTTCGCTCTTTTTGCGTGAACTTCTGGGGGCGCTCTAGTTGTGAACGCTCTAAAGCCTCAATGGCACGAAGGACACGGGTCAACTCTGAAGGTTCGTTCAAGGTCTCCCACCAACGAACGTTCAGTAAACCATTCGCCTCATCAAGTGCTGCAGACTTGGCTCCAGAGAGGTTAATAGGGACTGGTAGGGTCATCATGTTGAGGCTTGCTTTTTCGAACGCCGCTCGATCGTATTGAGCCATCACCTCGGAGAGACTTCGATCCACCAACAACTCTCCGCCAGTCGTGAGTGCTGCTGCAAGCAGAGCGGTTCCACCCGCCACACCAAGACCGCCACCACTGATCGCCCCGCCCCCTAACAGTGCGAGACCGAAATTGGCAGCCGCAGCCCCAGAGAGCCCATACAATCCCCCTATCGCAGCACCAAGCTTAACGATGAGCGGAGTCAGAATGGGGCCAAGAACAGGCAATCCAACCAGAACGGCCAACCCCACGACCACACCCACTGCCGCTGCCAATTCAACACTCACGCCTCCTGAAAAGCCGTAGAGAGCATCGAAGGTGAGGGCTTGCAAGTTAGGTCCTATCGCAACACTCGACTCAACGCGTCGATCTCGTGTATGCCAATTTCTGGAAGCGCTGTGATCAACTCAACCCCGTAATGATCAGCAGCTGACTGAATCAGTTTCAAATCCCCCTCCCTGTCGGGCTTGTGGGTCATCCAAAAAACAGTGCTGACCTTCCGATTCGGATTGGACTCCTTGTAAACCTTTAACGTCAGCATGTCGGCACGAAAGACATCAAGCGGAAGGATCGCATCCGCCGGATAGGCCTTTGCCTCGATTGCAAACTCGTGCCCACCCTTTTCAAGGATCACATCAATGTCTGTGTCCGCTTTCTTGTTAGGGTCTGAAAACCGCACACCGATGCCCCTCACCGTAAAACCTTTCTCTGCTGCTTGGTGCGCCATCCGTACCTCTGTGAGGTGACCGAGTGTATTCGCTGGACTCGCGCCCATGCTCTTACTCAGTGCAGAGCCAAAGCCAGGGACACCATGAAGGCGTTGATACAGTGCACTCGCCTCCGCAGAGTCAATTCGATTCTGCTGAACGAGGATTCGGAGAAACGTGTCGTCTATTACAGCCTGCGGGAGTGCTCTCCTCGCCAATTCTTCCCTAACGACCCGAGTGCCACCGGCATTCTGAGAAATTTCAGACCAGCGCTGAATATCAGAGGGAACCGGAGCGAGCGATAGGAGCCTATTAAGGTCTGGTACGAATCGAATGAAGCTCTTAATGGGTACAACTGGGACGAATGCGCTTACATGCTGGGGGAGCGCAAGGCCCATCAACAAAACTAGGCTGAGTAAAAAGCTCACCCTTTTCGCACTCTCTCTAAATCTGCCTTGAGGGCATCGAGCGCTTTTATGGCTGCCGCCTCACCACGCAAGATTGCCTTGTATCGATCGGAAAAGCTCGCTGGATCCACATCAGACAAATCTGGGGCTATGACGAAGTTCGCCGCTCGAAGCTCTTCGCGTGAAAGTACGTGACCCATGATGTTCGCGGACTGCATAAGTACCCCGATCAAGGATTCAACTTTGCCAGTCCATTTTGGCTTCTGACCGATGTCAACGGCAATGATGTAGTCAGCACCCATGTCCTTAGCCGCCTTTACGGGAACAGGTGCACTGACACCGCCATCTACAAAATCTTTATTTCCAATGCGGACTGGGGCAAACACCCCGGGAATGGCGCAAGAGGCTCGAACTGCCAATCCGGTATCACCTCTACGAAATACAACTGACTCTCCACTGCCGAGGTCTGTTGCAACAACCCCTAGAGTTCTCTTCAGGTTTTCTGTCGTGCGTTTACCAATTTGCAGATTTACATAGTCCTGCAGTGCTTTGCCTGTGAGCGGCCCGCGCTCATTCAGGCGCCAATCGAAAAATGGCGCCTCCTCGAGACGCATAGCGGCCTCCTGTAATTGGAGCCCACTCATACCGCTGGCGTACAGAGATCCCACAAACGCACCCGCGCTGGATCCAACGACGATATCGGGGGTTATACCGTGAGACTCAAGCACCTTGATCACACCAATGTGCGCGAAACCCCGGCCGCCTCCTCCACTCAACACAAGAGCTAACTTGACTGGAGCCGCGGATTTCACCGGTACCTGCTGAGGGGTGCTGCACCCGATCAGGCCAAAGGCCATGAGCACGAGGAGCACCCAAAGCTGCGGGAGTCGTTCACGGGAGAGGTGTTTGTAGCTCATGGATTAATTTTACGTGTTGAATCGATCACTCCCCCAAATCACACCATTCATACCCGCTCTGCCGTTGTGGCCCTCCAGCCAGAAAGCGCACCCGACCGGCAACCGACTGCACCGTATGCAATCCTGAAGAGCAAGACCAATCGCCATTGCCCTGAAACTGGCAGTCACGAAGGCGCTCGAGCAGGGGTTCTCCCCCTGGCTGCTGGCCCTTGACCAGCACCTGTTGGCCATCGCGCACCACCCGAAGCTCATGCCGCTCCACACAGCTTCGGCAGGCGCTTCCCACCACACACACGCCCAGCTGCAGCCGAGCCTCGGTCCCGCGTGATGCGCCATGAATGGCCAACGCGGGAAACGCCAAGAAGGTGAACAACAGCAAAACCCAAAGTGACCGAGACATCGCAACCTCCTCTCAAAGAGAGTCCAGTCTGAATCGGCACTAGATCACCGCATGATCCTGCAGGCTCGCAAACTGATCGCTATGGAACTCATACCCTTTCCCAAGACCAGCCTTCAGGCGTATATCCCCTCGGAGCTGCACATGCCCAGAGAAATCCCCCGCGATCAGGTCACCCTTGAGCTGCTTCAAACCCTGCTCGGAGAGGCAGGCTACGAATCCTCGCTCGAGGGCGAAGCCATTTACATCCATCGCTCCGGCTGTGGCCTTCGCATGCGGCTCGAGCCGGAGTACTCCTTCCTGCGCATCAACGCGCTCTACATGCTCAACCCCAGCCTCACCGACGAAGCCCTTAACGCTTTGCTGGTGAGCCTGAATGAGGAGTACCAGATCGTCAAGCTCAGTGCCTTTCGCTGGGACGACGGCGATCTGGGCCTCTGGGCGGCGCACCAGGTCTACTTCCCCTTTGGTCTGCATCTGCCCAACATGTTCTTCGTGCTGCGCAAGGTGAACGAGGCCATGGCCATCCTCTACCAGCACCACCTACGGGATACGCCCTTCTTGCCCCCCGCTTCAACCGAGGAAGATCAAGAGGAGGCCAGCCCGCAGCTCTCATTGGTCGAGGACGTCACCTGTGATTGACTTCTCATCAGGCCACTTCCATGATGCGACCAGGTTCAACCCTGCCCCCAGCCATGTCTAAAACCGAACGCATCATTGAACTGGCCAATCTGCTGCGCAAGCGGGGCTGCATGTCCAAGTCCGAGATTCTCGAGAAGTTCGAAATCTCAGAGCCCACCTTCAAACGCGATCTTGAGTTTCTGCGAGACCGCTATGGCGCAAACATCGTCTACGACGCATCCGACAAGATGTATCGCATCCAAACCTCAGGCACGCTGCCCTACGGCGCCACCAAGGGCACCAACATGGAAATGCCAGGCCTGTGGTTTAGCCCCAATGAACTGCAGGCCCTGCTCACCATGCATCAGGTCATCTCTGGCTTGGGCGCAGACGGGCTGCTCGCCGAGCACCTCGAGCCCCTCAAGGACAGAATCGGCCAGCTCCTGGGCCAGGGCAGCACCACCGACGAAATCCGCAAGCGCGTGCGCATTCTGCCCATGGCCTCTCGTCGGCTGCCAGCCGAGCACTTCACGCTGGTCACCAACGCGCTGCTCAGCCGCAAGCGACTCAAGATCCACTACACCAGCCGCTCAAGCAACGAGGCCACGATTCGCGAAGTCTCCGCACAGCGGGTGGTGCACTACCGAGACAACTGGTACCTCGATGCCTACTGCCACCTGCGCCACCGGCTCTCCACCTTCTCTATCGACGCCATCTCCAAGGCCCAGCTGCTCAAGACCCCCTGCGTCGAAATCCCCGAGGAGGAGCTCAACGAAACCCTCGCGGGCGGCTATGGCATTTTCTCCGGCAAGCCCGATCACGTCGCCGTACTGCGGTTCTCAGCCGAGCGCAGCCGGTGGGTGGCCGCAGAAGTCTGGCACCCCGATCAAGTGGGTGAATGGACTGGCCCCAAAAAAGACCAATGGCAGATCACCTTCCCCTATGCCCACGATCGTGAACTCATCATGGACATCCTGAGGCACGGGGCATCGGTGCAGGTGGTCTCCCCGCCGCATCTGGCGAAGGCGGTTCAAGAGGAGCACCGTAGGGCTGGGGAATAAGCCAGTGGCGGAGAGAGCGGGATTCGAACCCGCGGCTCTAGCTCCTTTACCGACGCCCTTTATTGTATATACAATAACCTATGCGAATTCTTTACGATCCGCGAAAACGCGAGAAGACCCTCGCCGAACGTGGACTGGACTTTGAAGATGCATCAATAGTTTTCCAAGGCGTCACCGTTGAGATTCCAGACGAGCGCAAAGAATACGGTGAAGTGCGAGTCATCTGCTTCGGACTTCTTCAGGGTCGCATCGTGGTCATTGGATATACCCCGCGTGGCGCGGATCGCCACATCTTCAGCATGAGAAAGGCAAATGATCGTGAGCAAACTCGTCTTGCGCCGTACCTTGGGCTCTGATCTCAAGCGCGTCGATTCGCATGTGGTCAAACCTCATGAATACAAGGAGCTTCCTGAACTGACCGAGGATATGTTGGCTCGAGCCACTCTGAGGAAAGGTGGGAGACCGAAATCAGAGAATCCGCGGCAAATGATTAGCCTTCGTTTACCACCGGAAGTCATCGAGCGCTGGAAGGCGACTGGACCTGGCTGGCAGACTCGTATGGCCGAAAGATTAGCGAAGGGGCCCTCAACACGCACTAAACACGCCGCCTAGCAACCCTCTCACTGGGCGGACCAAATAGTGGGTTCGTATGTTGTGGCGGTGGGAACGGACCTGGGTTCAATTCCTATAAATTGGGAGCATGCTAACACCCGTTACGGCCCTGC
>CAMAZF010000018.1 GCA_945862985.1 Bordetella parapertussis
ATCTTCGCGCAACACTGCACCAGTTTCCAGAGACAGTCATGGCCCATCCTCAATGACTTTCGCCATGTTTAAAACCCTCCGTGTTGTAAAAGCCCTCCGATGGAGGGCCGACGCGTGCTTCCCGTTTGGTTGCCTAGCGAGTGCTAGACCACATTGCCGGAGGGCGACCACCTTGCCCGGGAGGGCAGGTTGGTATGGGCGTTAGCCCAACTCTCAATGGTATAAAGAGAGCGCGTGAAAACCCAAGTAGTATCAAGGAGGAGGCAGAGATTGATTTCAAAGTACCGCAATGAAGTCCTCGTCGGCTGCTTAGTCTATGTCGCGCTTGTAGCCAAAGACCTCGTTAGCCTCTTACGGCAGCTCACCTAGAGCGTCGGCGCTTAGGGCCCCCGTAGGCAGCAAGGATCGAAGTTATTTATGAACTGAACCGCTCCGGGTTTCGTGGCAACTGTTTGTCGAGGCTCGCAGACAGTCAGATTGTGGGCGCGCTCAAACGCATCGAGGCGTTCTGGCTTGGTCCTCCCGCCGGGATGTATCAAAGCTCGAAGCCCCGCTCATCGCACCACTCGATCAGCGCGGTCGACCGAAGTTCAGGGCAGTTATCTAGGCGCAGTGCCTCAGGAAGGCCATAAACCTCGTCTGCTAGCCGTCTCGATCGAAGCGCCAGATGTTAAAGCGCAGCCCAATGTGTTCAACAGCGACAGACGTGAAACGTCCGTTCTCAATGACTTTCGCCATGTTTAAAACCCTCCGTGTTGTAAAAGAACGATGTGGAGGGCAGAAACAAAAAAGCCCTCCGATGGAGGGCCGACGCGTGCTTCCCGTTTGGTTGCCTAGCGAGTGCTAGACAAAGCTGTCAAGCGTTTTAGGTTGATTGGGGCGGTTTGATCGCCTGCATCAAGCGACGCGCGTCCTTCAACAATAGGATCAACTGCCGATCGTGTGTTGGCGTGGACTCAAAACCGAAACGCCTATAAAACGCATCGGCCTCGGCATCAATGGGGTGAGTCAGTAGCGCCCGGATTCCGGCCTGATCAGCAATGCCGACCGTGCGTTTAATAGCGTCCTGCAACAAACTGAAGCCCAGCCCACGCTTCTGGTAATCCAGATCCACAGCGAGCCTGGCCAGAATGACCAGCGGGATCGGATACTGCCCCATGCCACGCCAAATGCGCTCCGGGGCATCCAGCGTGTCGATCTGACCGACCGTCAAGCTGTAATACCCAGCGACGCGATCCTCGTCACAGGCCACAAAGGTGCGCGCCGAACCGCTGCCTTGCGCTTGGAGGGCATGATGCAGCAGCCATTGCGTGAGCGCAGGTTTTCCACAGTCAAACACTTCCAGGTGGTGCGAGGCCCTCAGCGCTTGGGGGGCCAAAATGTTCACTGACCTGCCCACACAGGCTTGCGAGAAAACAGGTGGGCCAACCCGGGGTTGTCCGATTCTGGGCGGTCCAGCATCTCCAGTAGTGCTTGATATTGGCTACCAGACACCATGAACAGGCGCTGGTCGAGCAAAGTCTGCTCCGCAGCTTGGTAGGCGGCGTCAAGAATAAAGTCGGTCAGAGACTTGTGGGCCACTTCGGCCGCACGGCGCAGCACGGTCTCCTGCTCCGGGGTGGCACGCAGGCCGAGGCGTGCGGAGCGGGTGTTGGTCATGGCGGTAGGCATGGGCGAACTCCAAAAATGTACGAATGACTCAACGTTAGTACAGAAGACGCACATATGTCCAGTGACGGGGCGTGGATCATGACCCCATCTTCACGATGGTGAGCGTCTCTGCACATCACGGGGCGGTTCAGGCCGAGTGGAATTGCACAAAGCAGGCATGCGGAATACTGTAGGCGCACATTTAATGGCGAATGGAGAACCTGTCAGTTCGCTGGCTTTTGAACAGGACCAGATCATGGCCGCGTTGGATTTTCTGTCTCAAGGTTACTGATGTCCACCCAACCCATATCCCTAGAGTCGTTCCCTCTGCGCTCCTACGAGAAACTGCGCTACGGCGACACGGATCGCCAGGGCCACGTCAACAACGCGGTCTTTTCGACCTTCCTGGAGACAGGGCGGGTGGAGTTTCTGCACGCGCAAGGGGCCCGAGTCATGGACGAGGACTGCTCCTTCGTGATCGCCCGTCTGGAGCTCGACTTTCTGAGAGAAGTTCTTTGGCCAGGCTCCGTTGAGATTGGCACGGGCGTGGAACGCGTCGGAACATCCTCCATCAGCCTCTCGCAGGCGGTCTTCCAGAATGGAGTGTGTGTGGCCAAGGCGAAGACCACCGTGGTTCATGTGAACAATCAGACGCGGCGCTCCCAGCCACTCTCAGAAGAGGCCGTGGGGCGTCTGAAGGCGTTGATGGTGACGGCGTAATCGACTATACGAACCGGGCAGGCTTGCGTTTGGCTATGCCCGCTGCCATTCGGTTGGCCTCTTCAATCACCGCCGGGCGCTTGGCCGCTGGGGTGCAGAGCAGGGCAGGGTCAGGAAGCCACCCCATGCACGCCGTCTTGAAAGTTGAGTCGAAACACAGGACGCACGGCGGCGAGGGCTTTTCGAATGATCAAGGATTCCATACAGTCATTAAACCTGAACGGATCAACCCACGCAGGCTCACTCCGTGATCCGCTCGTAGGCGATCCTATCTTGCACTATGGTCAATCCTCGCTACCTCACCAAGTCTCGCTTCAAGCTGGCCGTAGAGTGCCCCACCAAGCTCTTTTATACGGGCAAGGGCAGCCTCTACCGCAACACCAAGTCTGAAGACAGCTTCCTTCAGGCCTTGGCCGATGGCGGCTTTCAGGTGGGGAAAATGGCCACCATGCTGTTTCCCGAGGGCATTGAAGTCACCGAAACCAGCAATGCACAGGCCTTGGCCCGCACCCAGGCGCTCCTCTCACAGCACACCAACATCACCCTGTTCGAGGCCGCGGTCGCGTTCGAGGGTTTTCTGGTTCGGGTAGACATCCTGGTCAAGCGTGGCCACTCCATCGACCTCATCGAAGTCAAGGCCAAGTCCTTCAATTCAGAGGATCCTCAAATCTCGGGCACGCGCACCCGCATCCTCTCGGACATGCTGCCCTACATCCAAGACATTGCCTTCCAAAAGCATGTGGTCTCGCTTGCATATCCTCAAGCCAGCATTCGCTGCTTTCTCATGATGCCGGACAAGGCCGTCACCGCTGCAGTCAATGGCCTAAACCAGTGCTTCAAAATCCGGCGGTCTCAAGCGCCCGGGCAGGCTCACCCCTCTACCGAGGTGCTGCTCTCTGCCCAGGCCGAATCGCATGTGCAGGCCTGCTCGCAGCTGCTCGCCAAGGTCCCTGTCGACGAATACGTCGAGCACGTGCTCACCTCACCCCTTGACTACCCAGGCGCTCGGCCCGGTGCTCAGAGTTCCCTGGCCGAGATGGCCATCCACTGGGCGCAGGCCTATGCCATTGACACCAAACTGGCTCCGGTGGCCCACTCAGGCTGCACGGGCTGCGAATTCCGCGAGCCTACGGGTGGGCCGCTGCTCAGCGGGTATCACGAGTGCCTCAGTCAATCCATGGGCCTCACCCGTTCGCAGATCGATGCCGGCACCGTGCTCGACATCTGGAACTTTCGCCAGAAGGACAAGCTGCTCGCACAAGGGGTTTATCAGTTCCACCAGGTCACCGAAGACGACATCAAGGTCAAGAACGACAGAGAGGGGCTGAGCTACAGCCAGCGGCAGTGGATGCAGGTCAAGGGCATCCCGCCTGAAGACGACCGAGGCGGCTTTTACTTCAACGCTGAATACTTCAACGATCAGCGGCGCAACTGGCGCTACCCCCTGCACATGATCGACTTCGAGACCTGTACCGTGGCCCTGCCATTTTTTAAGGGCATGCGGCCCTACGAATCTGTGGCCTTTCAGTTCTCTCACCATGTGGTTCAAGCCGATGGGAGCATTCAACACCGCACCCAAGCGCTCATCGCTGCGCCGGGCGAGTTTCCCAACTACGCCTTTGTGCGCGCACTTCGCAAAGCCCTAGGGCACGACAATGGCACCATCTTTCGCTGGGCGCCTCACGAGAACACCATCCTCACCCACATCCGCGATCAACTCCTCGAGCGGCAAGACTGCGAAGATGCAGCAGAGCTCATAGAGTTCATCGAGCGCATCACCACGGGCGGGCCCCGCGACATGGTGGACTTGCGCAAGATTGCCCTTGCGGCGTATTTCCACCCTCAAACCAAAGGCAGCACGTCCATCAAGGCTGTGCTGCCCGCTGTGCTTCAAACCTCCGAGCGTCTGCGCACTAAGTACGCTCGGCCCATCTACGGAACCCTCATTCCCTCGCTCAACTTCACCGAAGGCATCGCCTGGGGACTAGACCCCTATGCGCAGCTCAAAGGCCTCGATCACCAAGAGGTGGCCGAAGGGGGTGCGGCTGCCATGGCCTATGCGCGTCTGCAGTTTGAAGATCTGCAGCCCACCGAGCGGTCTCGCATCGAGCAGTCTCTGCTGCGTTACTGTGAGCTCGACAGCATGGCCATGGTCATGATTCTTGAGGCCTGGCAGGAGTGGGCCGAGTAGGGGCAGGTATTTGACAGATATACGCAACACGTCATTATTTGAACCGTGCCGATAAGATCGTTTTAATGTGCCGACACCCAAAAACTATTTTCCGGATATGTGGTCAGGCGCTGGGTTTCAATTGCGCGACAGGCGCTGAGAAAGCTAGAAATGTTGGAGTGGTCCGAGAGTCTAGAGGATCTCAGAGTGCCTCCTGGCAATCGACTAGAAGCACTCAGAGGCGATAAAAGGGGCCAGTACAGCATTCGGATCAACGATCAGTGGCGTCTGTGTTTTCGCTGGACTGCCGAAGGAGCTTTCGACGTTGAAATCGTTGACCACCATTGAATTGAGAAAAAAATGAGACGAATGACGCCTATTTCGCCGGGTGAAATCTTAGATGAGGAATTCCTAAAGCCCCTTGGCCTGTCCAAGTACAGGCTTGCTAAAGAGATCGGCGTCCCAGCGGGTCGAATCAGTGAGATTGTCGCGGGACGCCGCGCCGTAACTGCAGATACAGACTTACGGTTATGTAAATACTTTGGTTTAAGTGAGGGGTGGTGGTTGCGCGGCCAGGTACGCTACGACACAGAGCAGGCCAAGCGTACCTTGCACAAGGAGTTGGCAAAGATAAAGCAGTGTTCGTTGCTGGCTGTGTAAGTATTGGTGGTGCGTAAGCACACGAAGTCCGACGACTTGAAGATTGGTTCGAGGTCCCAATAATGGCCACACGCTCCCCCGCCGTCATCGGCGAGATCATCGAGTTGGCGCTCAGCGACCATGTGAGCTTCCAGCAGATTCAAGCCATGTATGGACTGAAACCTGACGAGGTCAAGGCGCTCATGCGCCAACACCTCAAGCGAGGAAGCTACCTGGCCTGGCGTAGGCGAGTTCGCGCCTTCTCTGACAGACGGGAGACTTACAAGTGAGTGCGCAGTTCGGCAAGCGCGCTTGCGCTCACGTGTAAGCGCACACCCAGCGAGCCGCTCTGGGCCCTCACGGGAGACTTGCAGAGGGCGATCTCGAGCGACTCGATAGCCTCATAAGCCGCACACGCCTCGACAATGCGAGTGATGAGCCGCTCTTGAGTGTCGTAGTGGCCATCAGCGGCCAGGCGTTCAATTTCAACCACGAGCGGGTCGTAATCGAAGACATAGGCCATGCCATCCTCTGGTATGAGCACGAGGCTGGAGCTGATCTGCAGTGTGAGATCGAGGATGTGATGATCGGGCACGGTATCGCCCGGGCCATACGTCCCAATGCGGGTGGAGAGGCGAAGCCCCTGGAGTTCAATACAGCTCATGAGGCTCACGATTTTCGTTATGCCAAGATTTGATAGCTCTGGGCGCGTACCACGGGGCGCAGAGCTCGATCATTCTTTTCCATTGTCACGAGTCCATAGCGCGACATGGTTTTGAGTGTGCGTGAGAGGTTACCTTGCTTGCGGCCAGTCAGGTCTGAAAGCTCGCTGATAGATGCAGGGCGAGCGGCACGGATAACCTCCAGGAGCGCGCGATTTTCGTCGCTTAACACCTGTGACAGTGATCGCATAGAGGTGAACCAAATTTTCGGATCGGATGCTTTGGGCCTGATTTCTCCCTTTGCAATGGCCAACATCCGCTCACGAATCCGATCTTGTGAGGCGATGCCAATTTTAATGACTTTCATCATTTCCAAAGTATATCTGCTGGTGATATGTCTTGAAGTTGCTCATGAGGCTCACGATTCCGCTCCTTCGCCTTCTCCCTTGAGGGCCTCGAACTTGGCGGTCATGGTGGGGTTGCCGCGCGTGAGCTTTTTGATGGTGAGGTCCTCGGCCTTGTCATTGGCAAGGCGCAGGTTGTTTGCGGATTTGTAGAGCGCCTCCTTGGTTTTCTCCAAGTCCTTAATGGCCTCATCGATGCGCTTGACGGCCTCCTCAAACCCCTCGCTCGCCAGACGCCAGTTTCGCCCGAACGCAGTCTTGAAGTCGTCGAGCTGAGACTCGAATCGCGTGATGTCGATGTTCTGAGCACGCACCAACGCGAGTTCACGCTTGTAGGCCAGCGCATTGACCGAGGCATTGCGAAGCAGAGTGATGATGGGGATGAAGAACTGCGGCCGCACCACATACATCTTTGGAAACCGGTGGGAGACATCTACGATGCCGCTGTTGTAGAGCTCGTGGTCGGGCTCGAGCAGTGACACCAGCACCGCATACTCGCAGCCCTTCTCTTGGCGGTCTTTGTCGAGCTCTTTGAGAAAGTCCTCATTTCGCTTCTTGGTGGCGGTGCTGTCGTTCTCGTTCTTCATCTCAAACATGATGGAGACGATCTCGGTACCCGCTTCATCGAAGTCCCGAAAAATGAAGTCCCCCTTGCTGCCGCTGCTCGCATCGTTGTCCTTCTCAAAATATGCGCGGGGGTAGGCCGTATGCCGCAGCCGCTCGAATTCGATCTGGCAGTGCTGCTCGAGGGACTCACCCACCATCTTGGTGGAGAGCTTTGCCTTGAGGTCTTTGAGCCGCTCAATCTGCTCTTCTCGATCCTTGATCTGAACCTCATATCGCTCTTTGAGTGACTGTTCTGCGAGCTGCTTGGCCTGCTTTTCGGAAACCAAGGTGAGGCGAAGCGCATCACGCTCTTTTTCAACGGAGTTCACGGCCTGGGTCACCGCGAGCTGCTGGGCCAGCGACATGCGCTCAACCTGGGCCTTGAGTTCGGCCAGCTGGCGGTCCTTGTCGTTGGAGTCTTTCTGAAGCTGGGCAATGAGCTGGGCCTTAGCCAGTTCAATGGCGCTCTGCTTGTCCTTTTCGGCCAGGACCAGCCGCTCATGGATCTGTTGCTCGAAGGCGCGGTCACGGACTTGGCGCAGGATGTCGGCATAGCCTGATTCATCGATCTTGAAGGCTTTGCCGCAGTGGGGGCACTGAATGTCTTGCATGGGAGCTCCGAGGCTGGATCAGAAGGTGATCCGTATTGTCCCGTAAGCCAGGATCAGAGGATGAGCTCGACGCTGCCGATCCGCCCATGCGAGAGAATAGATCCCCATGAACACCACCGAACTCTTCCTGATCGCCATGGCGATCATTTTCAGTCTGCCCTGGCTGATCTGGCGTCTGGGCCGCACCGATTACTACGCCCCCCTGGTTGTAGTGCAGATCATTGCCGGCATTCTGCTCGGGCCAGGCCTGCTCGGGCGTGTGTTTCCTGACTACTACCAGTTCGTCTTTACGCCGGCGGTGGTTCAGTCGCTCAATGGCATCGCCTGGTGGGCGGTCATGCTTTTCGTGTTCGTTGCGGGCATGGAGCTCGATCTACGCAAGGCCTGGACCTACAAGCGAGAGACCACCATCACCGCAGGGCTGGCGCTGTTCACCCCACTGCTGATGGGAAGCGCAGCGGCCGCGCTGCTGCTCTCCACCCCGGGCTGGATGGGGGAGGGCGCGCAGACCTGGCAGTTTGTGCTGGGCGTGGGCATGGCCTGCTCGGTGACGGCGCTGCCCATCCTGATTCTCCTCATGGAGAAGCTCGACATCCTGAGGCAGCCCCTGGGCCAGCGCATTCTGCGATACGCCAGCCTCGACGACATTGCAGTCTGGGCCCTGCTCGCGTTCATCCTCATGGATTGGCAGCGCATGGGCCGTCAGGCGGTCTTTCTGGTGGGGTTTGTCCTGGCGGCCTGGGCCTTTCGTCGCCTCATGGCCTGGCTCGCAGCGCGTGACCGTTGGTATGTGTCGCTCATCTGGCTGGCCGTGGTGGCGCTTGCGGCCGACTGGGCCGGCCTGCACTTCATGGTGGGAGCCTTTCTCGCCGGCGTGGTCATGGAGTCTGACTGGTTCGACCAAGAGAAGCTCGACCTGCTTCGTCATCATGTGCTGCTGGTGATGATGCCGGTCTTCTTCCTCTCCACGGGCCTGCGCACCAACTGGGAGCTGGGTGGCTATGCGGTGTTTCTGGTGGCTGGATTGCTGCTGGTGGCGTCCGTGGCCGGAAAGCTGCTGGGTGTTCAGCTTGCGGGCCGATGGCTGGGGTGGAAGCCAGGTGAGGCGGGCATTGTGGGCTGGCTGCTACAGACCAAGGCGCTCATCATGATCATCTTTGCCAACGTGCTGCTCGACAAGCAGATCATCAGCGCCGAGACCTTCACCGCCCTGCTGGTGATGGCTGTGCTGAGCACCATGCTCACCGTTCCGCAGGTGGCCCCGCGGCTTGCCCGCCTGCGAGAGCTCATCGGGCGGTCTTCTTAGCATGTGCACCAACTATGTCGCCACACAAAACCGCCAATGGGTGAAGTCGGCCCTGGGGGTGGAGCTGCCGGAGGCACCATTCCCGCAGGAGGCATATCCGGGTTATTTGGCGCCCATCGTGCACCTCGATGCAGTAGGCCAGCCCACCTGTGTGCTGGCGCGCTTTGGACTCATTCCCCATTGGGCCAAAGACAGCACCATTGGGCGCAAGACCTACAACGCGCGCAGCGAGACGGTTCACGAAAAGCCCAGCTACCGCAGCCCATGGCGCAGGCGTCAATTCTGCTTGGCCCTCGCAGATGCCATCTACGAACCCAGCTATGAGAGTGGAAAGCCCGTACGCTGGTGCATTCAGCGCAGGGATGGTCTGCCCATGGCCCTCGCTTCACTCTGGGACCGCTGGACGGATCCTGCCACCGGCGAGATCGTCATGTCCTTCACCATGCTCACGGTGAATGCGGATGTGCATCCAGTGATGCGCCAGTTCCACAAACCGGAGGACGAAAAGCGCTCGGTGGTGGTGCTCCAGGACCCTCTGCCATGGCTGCATCTGAGCCTGCAACAGGCGGCTACCTTACTCACTCCTCCCGAGGTTGAGCTCGAGAGCTTTGCGCGACCGCGATCTCGCTAACGCATGCGGCACTGAATGGCGGGACGCACCTTCAGAAAGAGCCGATAGGCCACCTCGAGCAGTGCAGGCACACCTGGCAAGTGCCGAAGGGTGGCCAGCCAGCGCCAGCCCGGAATATGCCGCCAGAGTTCGAGGAAGGCACGGGCACCCGAGAGAGGTTCACCGGGCAACGGCTGCACATGAAAGCGCGCCATGAGCGCGCCCTGAGGCAATGGCAAAACAGCCGCATTGGAGGGTGAGGAGACATCGCACCAGTCGACGCGCTGGGCGCGGTCTAGGCGTTGATAGAGCGCAATCTCTTTGCTGCAGAGCGGGCAGGACCCGTCGTAGAAGACGCGGATCGATGCGGGGCTTTGCGGCGATGGGGTGTTCATGAGGAGTTGGAACCCACTGAAAGCAGAAGGTTCCGATAATGCTCCTCCAGCCGGTCCTGCCCCCAGCTTGGCGTGGCATCTGCGTCGTAGCGCTGCGTCTCCTCGTTCCAGACCAGCATCGATTCTGTGGCGTAGTAATGGCCGATCCGGGCGTACTCGGCCTTCTCGGCGAGGCGTGGCAGCACCAGGCTCAGCACATCCAGTCCGCGAGCGACGAGCCGCAGCAGTCCGGGGGGTACCCGTTTCACACGCACAGGTCTGCCCAGGACGCGCTCCAAGATGGCGGCCTGATCCATGGGGGTGAGGGCAGGGCCAGGGCCACCAATGGGCAGTACCGCACAGCGCGCGCTCGGGTTGGTGAGGCTGTTCACCAGAAAGCTCGCCAGGTCTCGGTCTGAAATGGGCTTGCAGGCCGTGAGCGTGCCGCTTCCAAACACCAGAAAAGGCTTACCCGCTGCGACCCGTTTGATCTGACCGCTCAGAGACTTGAAAAAAGCAGTGGGACGCACAATGGTCCATTGGAGTGGCGCAGCACGAAGGCTCGCCTCGAAGGCGAGCTTGGCCTCTTGGAAGACCAGCTTGGGCCGCTGAACGCAGATGGCTGAGAGCAACACAAAGTGTTGCACGTGAGCCTGAACGGCAGACTGCAGCAGCACCTGTTGAGCATCGTGGTCGACTCGCCATGCGTCCTCACGCGTGCCCGTGCGCGAGGCCATACAAGACACCACCGCCTGCACACCCTCACGGCGCAGGCGCTCCGCAAGGGCGCTCGTGTTCGCGCGTGTGTTCGAGTGCGCGGTCCGAAGGTCCTCACGCGTGATGCACACCACCCGATGTCCGGCCTGTTGCAGCGCCAGTAGGGTGGCTGACCCAATGGTTCCGCTGGCACCCGTGAGGGCCACGGTCAGAGACGGCGATGGTGCGTTCATGCGCGCATTGTCAGCGCATTCCTTTTTCTGGGCCAGTGTCGTATTCTTCTATGCGTATAAATAAAAACAAGTCGGGAGAAAAACCATGAAACAGTCCCTTGCAGCCCTTGCGCTGTGTGGCTCCATGCTGCTGGGTAGCCCCTTGGCGGCCCAGGCGGCGGACACCAAGGCCGTCTTGATCGATGAACTCAGTGCTTATCTCGAGTTTGTCGACTATGGCGGCGCGGTGATTTTTGCAGAGCAAATCCCTCGGGCCGAATACAGCAAGATGATGATCATCGACGCGCGTGATGCAGGCCAGTTTGCGAAGTCTCACATTCCAGGTGCCGTCAACATCGAGTGGCGCAAGGTGCTCGAGCAGCGCGCTCAAATTCCCAAGAACAAGATGGTCCTCATCTACTGCAACACGGGCAGCCTCTCGGCACAGGGCGGACTCGCGCTGCGCCTGGCTGGCTACGAGAATGTGCGCATTCTGCAGGGCGGGTTTGAGGAGTGGAAGGCCAAGGGCGGGCTCGACGCCAATGCCCACGCCACGGGACCAGCCAAGCACTAAACCGCCTGGCTGGAGCCTCGTTCAATAAGAACGGGGCAGGTTGAGAATGTGCTCGGCCACGTAGGAGTAAATGAGGTTCGATGAGATGGGCGCGACCTGATACAGGCGCGTCTCTCTGAACTTCCTTTCGACGTCGTACTCTGCCGCGAACCCAAAGCCACCGTGGGTCTGGAGGCAGACATCCGCAGCCTCAAACGAAGCCTTGGCCGCGAGATACTTGGCCATATTGGCTTCCGCACCGCAGGGCTTCGCTGCATCAAAGAGCGCACAGGCCTTAAAGCGCATGAGGCTCGCGGCCTCCGTTTCCATATACGTCTGAGCAATCGGGAACTGCACGCCTTGGTTCTGGCCGATGGGCCTGCCAAAAACGACTCGGTCCTTGGCGTAGGTGCGCGCCTTGTCAATGCACCAGTAGGCGTCGCCAATGCACTCTGCGGCAATGAGCGCGCGCTCTGCATTGAGGCCATCGAGGATGTATTTGAAGCCCTTTCCCTCCTCGCCAATGAGCTGCTCGGCGGGAATCTCGAGGTTGTCAAAGAAGACCTCGTTGGTCTCGTGGTTCACCATGTTGCGGATGGGGCGAACCTCCATGCCGTGGCCGATGGCCTCACGCAGATCCACCAGAAAAATACTCATCCCTTCAGACTTACGAGTGACCTGATCCAGCGGCGTGGTTCGCGCCAGGAGAATCATGAGGTCAGAGTGCTGAATGCGTGAGATCCAGACCTTCTGCCCGTTCACGACATAACGATCCCCCTTCTTGACCGCAGTGGTCTTGAGCTGAGTGGTGTCGGTGCCTGTGGTGGGCTCTGTCACAGCCATGCTCTGAAGGCGAAGCTCGCCAGTGGCGATCTTGGGAAGGAACTGCTGCTTCTGGGCCTGCGACCCATGACGCAGCAGGGTTCCCATGTTGTACATCTGCCCGTGACAGGCACCAGCATTTCCACCCGATCGATTGATCTCTTCCATGATCACGGAGGCCTCGGTCAGGCTCAGCCCCGACCCACCATACTCGGTGGGAATGAGCGCGGCCAGCCAGCCCGCCTGCGTCAGCGCGTTGACGAAGGCTTCGGGATAGCCGCGGGCCTCGTCAATCGCCTGCCAATACTTGGAATCGTATTGGCCGCAAAGGTCACGCAGGGCTTCGCGCAGAGGCTGGTGCTCATCGGGAATGGGGATCTCGTTCAATCGGGTGGTCCTTAGGGTATGTGGTCAGTTGGAGTGATTTACGACCGCCACTCTACTTTCATCCAGACCGTTCGTCCCGGCTCGTTTACCCCGGTATTCACACTGGATAAGTACCCCGCGATGCTCGCATCACTCCGATTGAGATGCTCGTAGTGATTGTGGTTGAGCGCGTTGTCGATGCCTACACTCAGCTGAAGGTCTCTGGCGATGGAGCGACTGGCGTGAAGTCCAAGCGTGGTGAAGCCTGGCGTCTCGGTGGCGCGATCCAGGCCAACAATGGTGCCAAAGCCCGGATGAATGCGGTCCTGTTTGGCCACCAGGCGCAGCACCCCCCCTAAGTTCCAACTGCCCAGCCGGTGGTCAAGCGCCACCTTCGCCTCAAGCGGCGGTGTCTGAGCCAAGGGCTTGTCCATGGTGGTGTTCTCCCCCTGAACCCAGGCCAGGCTCACCAGAACTTCGGTCGCAGGCGAGAGCCGAAGGCGTGCATCGGCCTCGAGCCCCACCCGCTGGGCATCGATGTTCTGGACCGAGGTGCTGCTCACCAGGAGATAGTCCCGAACCTGGCCCACATAGCCGCTCACTGACCAGCGAAGCGACCCCGTGGTGCCGAGTGCACCGACATCGAGCTGAAGGCTCTGCTCAGGATTGGCTGACGTTTGGGCCTGGAGCCCGCCCTTGGTGACGGCCTCCCAGTAGTCCAGCGGGCGCTGGCTGAGGCCCAATCCAATGTAGGCGTGCTTGTAGAGCTCCTGACCCGCAGCCTCGAGCCGTACAAAGGCAGACTGCAAAGACTCGCTCGTTTCGGCCAAGGGCTTGCC
This sequence comes from Bordetella parapertussis, assembly GCA_945862985.1. GTDB lineage: Bacteria > Pseudomonadota > Gammaproteobacteria > Burkholderiales > Burkholderiaceae_A > Hahnella > Hahnella lacustris. Next base: position 13,262 of record CAMAZF010000018.1, read on the forward strand.
CATGGAGAACCGCTCGCCCTCCCATTCATCCAGCCTGGCACCCAGCACGAGTTTGGACTGTTGACCCAAGGGACGGCTCACGTCCACGAACGCGCCACTGATCTGACTGCGGTAGTCGGTCATGCGCGGCATGTTGATGTAGGCCTGTGCAGCGGCGAGCGTCTTCTGAGTCGTCATGCGTCCGCGGTGCTCCTCCTCTCGGTGGTCTGCTCCCACCACCACGGAGTGCCCCGCGAGCCAGAGCTGTGCGGCCAGTCGCCCACCATGGGTGATCCGGTCGGGGTTCATCACCGAAAAGCAGTTGGGGTTCATCATGCTGACCATCATGCAAGCGGCCCCGCCCGCAGGCGCTTGACGCAGGCTGTAGTTGTCCATCACATGATCAATCGCGCTGCGATAGGCGCGTGCCTCGATAGACTCCACCACTCCGTCTTTGGGGGCCCAGGTGAGGCTCACCCCATTGCTGCGTCGATCAAACAGGGAGCCATCCATGCCTCGGTCTGCGTAGGCGGCGCGTCCAGCGCTCGACACCCCGTCGAGACCCACCGTGAGTGTGTCGGTGAGCTTGAGCTGCCCCCTCAGGGTGGCGCTTCGACGGGCATATGCAGCATGCACCGTCTCGCCATCCCCATCTTGATAATTTCCAGCACGGGCGTGGGTCAGGTTGAGCTCGAGTGCGGCGCCCTCGGTGCTCTTGTGAAGGCTGAGTAGGGCATCACGACGGCCCCAGGAGCCCCCCACCACGCTGGCGCGTACCCCTTGTGATGAGGCGCTGGGAAAGGCTTCATGTTCGAAGAGCACCACGCCCGCGGAGTGGCCGTTTCCGTAGCGCACGCTCTGTGGGCCTTTGATGACGCGCACCTCGTCATGTGCATCGGGAAAAACATAGGCCGTAGGAGGATCCATTCGTGCAGAGCACCCGCCATGAAACTCCATGCCGTCGACCAGAATGCCAAGCCGAGAGGCCGATGAACCCCGCAGAACGGGGTCCCCGTCGGTGCCGCCTTTTCGGACAACAGAGAAGCCCGGGATGTTCTTGAGAAAGCTCGCGCCGTCGTTGGCGGGAATGGGCTGCTGCGCAAGCCGCGGGTCGAGGCTGAGCTCAAGAGCGCTCTGGCTCGGGGTTCCGGTGACCACCACAGTAGGGGTCTGCGATTGCGCGGCCGCAGACGTGACAAGCATGCAGCCCATGGCCGCACAAAGTGCATTTTTTTTCATAACCAATCTCCAAAGTGTGAACAGCAAGAGATCGCCGCAGGCGCATTGCGCCGACAGCGATTCAGCGAGTGGACTTAGGAGCGTTGGGGCGGCCCTTGCGGCGGGGCGTGGGCGAGGAGGGGGCGAGCACGGGGGGCCTCGAGAGACGGCACGAGACCCGAGAATGCATGGGCCTGAGGAGCAGGCTCACAGCCAATCAGGGTGTTGGGTGGGAGTGGGGCCGCGCCGGAGAGACTACAAACGGAGCAATGGTCAGACTGGTGAGAGGCGGAACTGGGCTGCGTGGGCGCCGGCTCTCCATCGAGCCGCATACGAACCATACCGCCCTGGGTACAGACCAGAACCTCGCCTGGTTGGAGCTGAGTGGCAATGGAAATGGCGTGAGAGCGTCCTAACCCCTGAGCCCACAAGAGGCCTGCAAGGGCAATGAGCCAGAGCCAAATCCAGGAACGACGAAGCTGCATCAGTACTTAATCGAACATCCGTAGGGCTGGGACTCGGGGACGGAGACCGGCTTGCCAGCCGTTGCCTCACGCATGGCCTGCTCCATGTAGTTCACGGCCAGCGCAATATCGCGGGTGCTCGCTGATCGAATACTGTCGATGGCGCCGTGGTAGACCACCACGCCTTCTGGGTTGATGAGCACCATCTCGGGAGTGGTCTTGGCGCCATAGCCTCTGCCAGTCTTGCCATCTGCATCAAGCGCCACCTGGGTGGGGAGCGACTTCATGGCGACGTTCCACGCCATGAGGTTTGGGCCGTCCTTAAACTCGGGGTGATTGCTGTTGGTGGAGCTGATCTGCAGCCAGCGCACATTGAGTTCACGCGCGGCACGTTGAGTCTTCTGCATGTTCCCGCTGTTGTAGTGCTTCTGAACAAACGGGCAGGAGGGGTTCACCCATTCCAGCGCGAGCCACCGCCCTTTGAATTGATTCAGGGTGACGGGGTTGCCCTGCACATCCACCAGGGAAAAGGCGGGTGCGGGCTGCCCGACCTTCACGGCAGCCGTGGCCACACCCGCTGCAGCAAGGGCTAGCACGGTGAGTGCAGCACCACATATTCCAAAAAGGTATTTCAACATGAGGCCTCCGGTGTGCTCCAATAGTAAGCGAAGTATCAAACAGAAGACGTTGCAACCCAAGGAGAGATGACCATGAAAAAAGTTTCCAAAGCCCTGCTCGCATCTGCGGCATTTGTTCTGTCTACCGCTGCGGCCGCGGCTGACAAAGTGGTGGTGCACATCAATGACGGAACGGACAAAGCGCCCGTCGTGCTCAATAACGTGAAGAACCTTCTGAATGCGATGCCTGCTGACACCAAAGTGGTCGTGGTGGGTCACGGCAAAGGCATTGACTTCATGCTCGACGGAGCAAAAGATGCGAAGGGCAATCCTTTTGACGCGACCATGCAGACACTCAAAGGGCGCGGCGTAGAGTTTCGTGCGTGCGCGAATACCTTCGCGTCCCGAAAGCTCGATCCCTCTACGCTCTCTCCCGAGGCCGTCATGATCCCCTCGGGCGTGGCCGAGATCGCCAAACTGCAGGCCAAAGAGGGATTCGTCTACCTCAAGCCGTAAGGTGCAGGGTTAGCCATCGGAGAGACGCAGCCGAGTGGGGTTGCGTTGCTCTCGGTGGTGCCACCAGAGTGCAAGCCCGCGGTACACACCGTGCACAAACTTGCTGTAGGGCATCAGCAGAAAGAATGCCAGCACGGTAGACAGGTGAAAGAGATGCACCAGGGGCATGGCTGCAGTGGTTCGCACAGCCAGTAAGGCCAGCCCACTGGCTGCAATCAAGAGCAGCAGCACCACGAACCCTACATCCATCACCGACTGATCGGTCCGCTTCAGGATCGGGTGGCGTTTGGAACGAGTGGCCAGCAGGCCTGCACAACCCAACACCATCAAGACGCCGCCCAAGGTTCCCAGCAAAACGGGGACACTGAAGAAAGGGTAGGGGGCTTGCAGGTCAAAGACGTAGTGGTAGAGCGTGGCCACCGAGGTGGAGGCCAGGCAGAGCATGAAGCCATAGAAGACGAGGTGGTGGTGAATACGTCGTGACTGGCTGGGCGCATCGCTCTTGTCTGCGCAGCCATCGCCACCGCCATCCAGGTAGCGCATGGTGAGCACGGCTTCTGCAGTTTCTACCGCCTCTTGCAGGGGGAAGGCAGACTCTTGGCTGCTGGCTCTCAGCATGGCCCAGTACTTTGCACCGCTGATCACCATGGCCAGCACCGAGAACAGAAACACCGGCCCGAAGAGGCTCACCAGGAGACCGTGCGAGGTGATCTCGTAGAACAGCCCAGGCCCGGGGGCCGCGATGAGTCGCGAGGGGTCCCCCATGCTCAAGGCCCCCACAATGAAGATCACAAAAAATGCCACCACGGCCGCAAGGCTCAAGGCCAGGCCTTGCTGCTGGTAGGCCTTGCCAAGCGCTCGGGGAAAGGCAAAGGCCGTGTAGGTTTCTTTGCGGATGGCTGCCATGGCCTGAGGGACTTCGATGGCAAAGGCATGGGGGGGTGCGTACTGGCAGGCGTGATAACAAGCCCCGCAGTTATGGCAGAGGTTGGCCAGAAAGTGCATAGACTCTGGCGTGAAGGTAAGGCGCCGCTCCATGGCGGGGAACACGGCGCAGAAGCCCTCGCAATATCGACAGGAGTTGCAAATGCCCATGACCCGTGCCCCCTCTTCAACGGCAGGGGTGAGGGGAATGATGGAAATAGGGGTGTGGGTCATGCCGCTCTCGCTGCCTCTCGGCCGGCAATGCGGCCAAATACGGTTCCAATGGTCATTCCAACGCCTGCCACATAACCCTGGCCCAGCACGTTTCCGGCCATGATCTCTCCCGCGGCAAAGAGGTTGGGGGAGTAGTCATCAAACAAAACCTGGGCACGTTCGTTCACCTTCACACCCAAGTAGGTGAAGGTGAGGCCAGGCCGCAAGGGATAGGCAGTGAACGGAGCCGTGTCGATGCGTTGAGCCCAGTGGGTCTTGGCAGGCGTGAGGCCCTCGGTGTGACAGTCGTCCAGCACGGCATGGTCAAAGCTGCCCGGCACCACGGCCTGGTTGTAGGCCTCAACGGTGGCCATGAGCGCCTGAGGATCCAGCCCAATCTTGCCAGCGAGCTCCTCGATGCTGTTGGCCGTTTCACCTGGAAACACGGGGGGCATGAAGCGTCCCTGGGCCTTGGCGTCGATGATGGAGAAGCCAATCTGGTCGGGCTGTTGCGCCACCAGCCGACCCCAAATGGCATAGCGCTTGGGCCAGAAGTCCTCTCCCTCGTCATAAAACCGCTGGGCATGCTTGTTCACCACAATGCCCAGTGAGACGCAGTCAATGCGGGTCACGATGCCGCCATCATAGAGAGGCGCGCGCGCATCAATGGCCACACAGTGGCCCTGAGTGGGATCACCAATCGACTGAGCGCCCTGCTCAATGAGCTGCTTGAGCACCACGCCTTGATTGAATCGGCACCCACGAATGAGGAACTGATCGGCCGCTGGGCCCCAGGCCTCGCGCAGCCACTCTCGGTTGGACTCAAACCCGCCAGAGGCGACGACCACCGCCTTAGCACGAACCTCTACCTCGGCCCCGTTCTGAATGAATCGGGCGCCCAGGCAGCGCGAGCCATCAAACAGCAGTTCTGTGGCGGGGCTGTCGTAGTGCACCTCAATGCCTCTCGCTGCAGCCGAACGGTAATAGGCATTCACCAAGGCCTTGCCACCGCCCAGGAAAAAGTTGTTGGTGCGGCCCAGATGAAGGGTCCCGCCCAGGCAGGCCTGAAACCGAACGCCATGCTGCTGCATCCAGGGCGGGCAAGTCTCCGACTCCTGAATCACTAGTCGAGCCAAATGCTCTGTGGTCTTTCCAGCCGTCACCCTCAGAAGATCCTGAAAGAACTCCTCCTCTGGGTAAGACTCACTCAGGTGCCCAAGCGGTGCGTGGTGCATGACCCGAATGTTTCGGGTGTGAATGCTGTTACCACCGCGCTCAGCTTCGGGTGAGGACTCGTATATGGCAACGCGCTTTGCGCCCTCCTGGTGAGCACTCAGTGCCGCACAGAGGGCTGCGTTTCCACCGCCAATGACCAGGACGTCGAGCATGCTTAGAACTGGTAGCGACGCAGGCCACCATCGACGGGGATGACCGTACCCGTGATGTACTGTGCCAGAGGGGAGCACAAGAAGATGGCAAGCGCGGCGAGCTCTTCCGGTTCGCCGTAGCGACCCATGGGGATCTCGTGCTCGGACTGCCATGCCCGGAATTCTGGCGTGTAGTTGCGCAGAATCTGATCGCTCATGATGCGTCCCGGTGGGATGCTGTTCACCGTCACGCCCTTTTTGCCCACCTCGCGCGAGAGCCCCTTGGCCCAGGAGTGCATGGCGGCTTTGGCGCAGAAGGCGCCATTGATGCCTTCTGGCTCCGACTTACCGGTGATGTTGATCACGCGGCCCCAGCCGTTGTCCATCATCTGGTCGATCAGCCGGTCGGTGATCTGGCGGTGGCGTGTGAAGTTCAGGGTCATGGCCTCGTTCCAGGTGGCCTCTTCGGTGTGCAGCTTAAAGGGGCGAGAGCCGCCTGCGTTGTTGATGAGGATGTCCACGCGACCAAGGCCCTTCAGAGCGGCGCTGGAGATCACCTCTGCAGCATCCTCATCCATCGAGTCCTTCACGAGAATGACGGGCGCTTGGCCGCCGTCTTTCACAATCTCGGCTGCGACCTCTTTGAGCTTGTCTTCACGGCGTCCCACGATGCACAGATGAACACCCTCTGCAGCCAAACCCTTTGCGATGGATCGCCCAATGCCTGCGCTTGCGCCCGTGACCAGCCCTGTTTTTCCAATCAGCTTAAGATCCATGTTGTGTCCCCTTACGTTAAATTGTGTCCAATTGTATACAATTGACCCATGGCCCAGTCAAGTACCGCTGATCGCGTTTATCAAACGCTGACCTTTGAGATTCGAGATGGAGTCCTGCGCGCCGGAGACCGCCTGGCCGAGGAATCGGTTGCTCAACGGCTTGGCTGCAGCCGAACACCGGTTCGCGAGGCCCTCTCCAGGCTGCTGAGTCGAGGGCTCGCTGAACTTGGGCCGGGCCGCGTCCTGCTGGTGCGAACCCTCAACCGCGCGCAGATCGTGCAGCTTTATGAGGTGCGTCAGATCTTGGAAGGGGCCTCCGCTCGCCTTGCCGCCAAGCATGCATCCAAGGCGGAGGTCGATAGCCTCTTAGAGATGCTCGCTGCACAGCGAAAGTGCTCCAAGCGCAGCGGACCCAAAGTGGCGCATGAACTCGCTGCCATGAACACCGACTTCCATCATGCCTTGGTCGAGGCCGCCCATAACCCCTATCTGCAAGAGATGACCCAGCAGATGGAGGAATCACTCTGGCTGCTGGGAAACACCACCTATTCCGCCAAGGGGCGCCCCCTCCAAGCGCTGGCGGAGCACGAGCAGTTGGTTCAGGCCATCGGGGAGGGCGATGAGGCTGGGGCGGAGGCTTTGGCACGCGCTCACATTGAGCGCGCCCTTCAGGTGAGGCTCGCCATGCCCAGGCCACTCGCTCGATAGAGGACTAGCCTAGAAGCCCAAAGCCTCCGAGTAGCGCCCCCGCAAGAATCATGAAGATGGGCTGTAGTTTGGTCTTGTAGGCAATGATCGTAATGATGACGGTCACAGCCATCATGCGCAGGTCCTCCACCCACGGCGTCAGCAGCAGCACGCCGGTCGCGAAGGTCAGGCCAATGGCCAAGGGCGCCAAGCCCTCCCGAAGTGCTCGCATGAACTTGCTGTGCGGGTTGCCGCCAATGATGCGTCCGGTGTAAACCGCAAGCAGTGCGGACGGCAGCAAGGCGCCAGCGGTCATGGCAGCGGCCCCCCAAACCCCTGCTGCCTGCCAGCCCAACACGGTCACGAAGAGCACGTTCGGGCCGGGTGCCGACTGGGCCAGTGCAATCGCCCCAACAAACTGCGCGTCTGTCAGCATGGCCTTCTGCCCTACCAGGTAGTCGTGCATGGCTGGGGCAATGGCAAGAGCGCCGCCGGTTGCAAGCAGTGACAGCAGAAGAAATCGAAGAAAAATCTCCCCGAGCAGCGCCCAGTCGGGGGGAGGGAACAAGAGTGCGCTCATGCCGCCCCCTGCTTGGCTTCACGGGTAATCTGCCAATAGCGAATCAAGAGTGTGGGCAGGCCGAACAACAGAATGGCCATTGTGAGCTTAATTCCGAAGACACCCACGCCAATCACCGTGCAGGCCATGGCGAGCCAGCCCACCTTGAAGTCTCTCTGGGTGCTGAGCAGTCGGAACCCCATCGACAAGACCAACCCCACGGAGACGGCGGACATGCCTCTGAGCGCGCCCTGAGCAACGGCCTGGTCAGAGACTGACTGATAAAAAATCGCCAAGGCCGAGACGATGAGAATCGGAAAGCTGAGGCAGCCCATCACGGCGGCGAACGCGCCCTTGGGTCCCTGGAACTTGTCGCCCAGCATGAGCGAGAGGTTGATGATGTTGGGGCCGGGCAGGGTCTGAGAGATGCCCAGCATCTCGACAAACTCCTTCTTGGTGAGCCACTGGCGATCAGCCACAATCATGCGCTCAGCCAGCGGAAGCACGCCACCAAAGGCTTGCAGGGACATCTTGGTAAAAGACCAATACAGGTCTGACCCACTCGGCGGCGCGGTAAGCATGAAAGGGGATCCCTCTATAAGGAAAAATTTATGTGAATGAACAACTTAGGGCGCGATTCTGATTTGAGTATTTCAGTATTGTCCCTAACAGATTCCCCCGCAAGTCTGGGCTAGTGTTGTGTTCGGCAAATCTCAGCCTTTTCTTTTAAGAAGGAGTTCCTTTCATGACCTCACCCAAGCGCCAAACCCGGCGTTCCGTCCTTCAAGCAGGTGCAGCCCTCGGCGTCGCCGCAATGGCTGGTGGTGCAAGTTCGGTATTCGCAGAGACTTTTCCCTCGCGTCCCGTCACCATCGTGGTGCCCTTCGCTCCCGGCGGATTCAACGACCGCATCGCGCGTGCATTCGGCCCCTTCCTGCAAAAGCAGCTCGGCCAGCCCGTCACGGTGGTGAACAAGGGTGGTGCAGGTGCGCAGATCGGTCACCTCTTTCTGCTGCAGCAGCCCGCAGACGGCTACACCATTGCCATGACCTCCGTGAACTACATCTCCACCAACATCGGTCTCACGCAGGCGCCTTTCAAGCTCGAGGACTTCGATGTCCTGAACCTGCCTTCGAACGACTACTCGCTGATGGCCACTGCAGCAGAGTCCAAGTGGAAGAATGTCGGCGAGATCATCGCCGCTCTGAAGAAGGATCCCAAGAGCGTTTCCATTGGTGTGCAGCCAGGCTCAGCAGACCTGATCAACGTCACGCTTCTGCTGAAGGCTGCTGGCATCGATCCCGCTCAGGTTCGCATCGTGACCTACAAGGGCGGTGGCCCCACCCGTAATGCCGTTCTTGGAAGCACCGTCGATGTGGGCCTGGTCGGTGCTGAAGGCTGGGTGGCATTGAAGCCCCGTATTCGTGCGCTCATGACCTTTGCGGATGAGAAAGTCGAGAACTGGGAAGATGTTCAGACAGTAGAAGACTTCGGTAAGGCGAACAAGCTGAATGTGGAGTGGGTGCCTGGATCGCAGCGTGGCTGGACTGTGCAGGCCAAGCTGGCCAAGGACTTCCCTGACCGTCGCGCCAAGCTCCTCGACGCCCTGAAGAAGGCTCAGGACGATCCCGAGTGGGTCTCTGTGGCCAAAGAGCAGAAGTTCCCCAACCCCTGGTACGGCCCTGAGAAGAGCCAGCAGATGTACATGAAAGGTTCGGCTGCCCTGAATAAGCACATGGCAATGCTCAAGAAGGACTAAGATCCTTTGATGTCCCGAGGCCCCGGCTCCCATTCACTCGTGAGCCGGGGTTGTTATTTATACGCCTCTAAAACGTAAATGGAATGATCGAAAGGTCTCATGAAAAAGCGCATTGACTGGGGGCATCTCGCCATCCTCGTCCTGATTCTAGGTTGGGTCATCTGGTACTGGATGGACGCCCGCAAAACATCACTCGACACCGAAAACCTCTTTGTCTTGCAGCCGCTTATTTTTATTGCCCTGGTGCTGGGCGCGCTGGCGCTGCCCCAGATCTTCCGCGCCGACAAACTGCCTGAAGAGCTCAAACCAGAGGAGATCAACAAGGCCGAGTTCGGTCGAATTCTCGCCCTGATGGTGGCCTATGTGCTGTTTGTCGCGGCCATGTTTGTGGTTGGTTTTGATTTTGCAGTGTGCGTGTTCTCCGCGGTTGCCCTATACATCTCCGGCGAGCGGCGAGCGTGGGTCATGATCGTCTTCTCGGTCTTGGCGACTGTGCTGATCATCAAGGGATATCAGCTCTTGGTGCCGTATCCCATGCCCATGGTTCTGCTCTAGGAGACCAACATGATTGACGCAGGCGCGTTTTCTTCAGCAGTTGATGTTCTTTTTTCAGGCATCGATGCCTGGATCTGGGTTCTGCCCGGCTTGGCCATTGGCCTGTTCTTTGGGGCCATGCCCGGTATCTCCATCACGATGGCCATGGCGCTCTTCCTGCCCATGACGCTCTACATGGAGTTTCTGCCGGCCATCATTTTTCTCACCTCCATCTTTACCGGGGCAGGGTTTGGCGGCAGTGTGCCTGCCATTCTCATGAACATTCCAGGCACGTCATCTGCCGTGGCCACTACCTTCGATGGCTACCCCATGTGTCGCAGGGGGCTGCACAATGAGGCGTTGGGAGCGGCGTTGGGTGCGTCCGTCACAGGCGCATTAATTTCTTACATCGTTCTGATGTTTCTCATCGTCCCCCTCTCTAACATCGTTATCCGAATGGGCCCTTTTGAGATGCTCGGGATTGCCATCTGGGGCATGCTCATGCTGGGTTCACTGGCCGGCGCAAGCCTGGTGCGGGGCTTGCTGGCGGGGGTGCTGGGCCTGCTCATCGGCACCGTGGGCATGAATACGGCGGGCTACATGCGAGGCACCATGGGGGTCCCGCAGCTGCTCGATGGCGTGTCAGCGGTTCCTGCGCTCATGGGCCTGCTTGCCGCCAGCGCACTCTTTAATCTGGTGAATGCGAAGTTCATTGTGGAGGAGGGCGGAGGCCGAGAGATCAGCGTCGCCAAGCTCTTGAAGGGCTTTTTCTCTGTGCTCAACCATAAGGTCTGCCAGATTCGCGGAACCGCCATCGGCATTCTGATTGGGGCCACGCCGGGGGTGGGTTCATCGGTCTCGAACCTGCTCTCCTATGCAGAGGCCCGTCGAACCTCCAAAGAAAAGGAGTCCTTTGGCAAGGGCAATGTGGAGGGTGTGATTGCGGCTGAATCGGCCAACTCCAGTTCCGAAGGCGGCTCGATGGCCACCATGCTGGCGCTGGGCATTCCCGGCGGCGGCGCCACGGCGGTGCTCTTGGCGGCCTTTGCCATGCACGATGTGGTGGGCGGGCCAAACTTCATTGATAAGAGCAAGGATGTGGTCTACACCATCATCCTCAGCAATATTGGTCAGTGCTTGCTGCTCTTTCCCATTGGCTTCCTGTTCGTCTACTTCGCGAGCTCCATTGTGAAGGTCCCACTGCGGTTCCTGATTCCAGTGACGCTGATCGCCGCCACCTTCGGTGCCTTTGCCATTGATGGAACCGCGGCCGGACCGGTCACTGTCGTGGTCTTCGCTCTGCTGGGATGGGCGCTCTCACGCTACAAATACCCACCCTCTGCGGTGATTGTGGGCATTCTCCTGGGCGGGCTGGTAGAGGATGAGGCCCTCAAGTCACTCCAGCTCAGCTTTGGTAACGCCTGGTACTTCTTGGAGCGTCCAGGCGCATTGGTGATCTTCGGCCTCATCGTGCTCTCGCTCCTTGCCACCTTCCGCGCGAAGCGAAAAGCTGCTCAGGTCAAGGTATAGCGACGAAAGGCGTAGCGCTCGAGTTTCTCTTCATCGAGTGCTACGCCAATACCTGGCGGAAACTGCAGACGAATGCTTCCGCTGGTCATGTCGAGCTTGTTTTCCACAATGTCATCCGTGGTCTTGATGGGCCCCACGCATTCAAGGCCATCGAGCACCGCGTGGCTGGTACTCGAAAACAAGAGCTCTGCCATGGTGTTCACACCCAGGCCAAAGCCGTGACCCACCACCACCCCGAGGCCAGCGGCCTCCGCCGTAGCCAGCATGCGGGATGCTTGTAGGAAGCCGCCTTGCTTCATGACCTTGAGCTTGACGAGGTCCACGGACTGGGTGCGGATCAGCGCGATCAGGCTGGCGTAATCGGTGACCGACTCATCGGCCATGACGGGCATGGAGACGGACCTGCGAATCCTCGCCAACCCCTCGAGGTCGTCGGCAGCCACAGGCTGCTCCATGAGCTCAAGGGCATAGGGCTCCAGCAAGCGGCCCAGCTCTAGGCCCTCATCCACTGAGTACCCGGCGTTGGCATCCACTCGGAGCGCGAAGTCGGGGCCAACGGCCTCGCGAACGGCCCGCACGCGATCTGCGTCCGCCTTCACACCGCCACCCACCTTAATCTTTGCGGATCTCCAGCCCTTCTCGTGCCACTTCACCGCCTCTGCTGCGGCCTCTTCGGGACTGACAATGCCAATCCATGCGTTGAGTCGAAAGGTGTCGCGCACGGGACCTCCGATGAGGGTCGCGACGGAGAGCCCAGCCTTACGGCCCATGAGGTCCATACAGGCCATCTCGATGGCTGCCTTTGCATCTAGAAATCCCGACTGCGCTTGGGCAAGACGACCCATCAGGGACTGCACATTCAGTGGGTCCTGGTGGAGCGCGGCTGGGGCAAGGTTCTCTACCAGCGCATCGAGCGATTGATCAATGGTCTCGGTGGAGTAGCCGGGGGAGGGGTCAATGTTCCCCAGGCCAATGTCGCCATCGGCATCGGTGATGCGCACCACGGCACTCTTTTGGGAGCGCTTGGTGATGTAGGCATTCTTGAAGCCCGGTCCTGCGAGTGGAACCTCTACACCGAAGACTTCAATCTGACGAAGCGAGGTCATGCAGCCTCCGCGTAAGCGATGGGCTGAGTGCCCTTGATCTGGGCGCGGTGCATCAGACGACGGCTATTGGGGTCAAAGCTGTCTCGACGATGCAGGGTGCCGAAGTTGTCCCAGACAATGGTGTCTCCCACCCTCCAGACCTGCTCCATGGTGAACTGAGGCTGCGTGGCATGCGCCCAGAGCGCGTCGAGGAGGGCTTCGCTCTCATCAACAGGGAGCCCAACGATGTAGCTGTTTCGACGACGCCCAAGGAAGAGGAGGGGCTTGCCGGAACCGGGATGACGAATGACCAGTGGATGATGCGCGCCGGGAGCCTCACGAACGTCGGTGACGGGTTTCATGCCAATGCGCATGATGCCTGCCGAGTTGTACGTACTGTCGTGAACGGCCTTCTTGCCTTCAATGGCCTTATGGAGGTGTGTGGGCAGGCTGTCGTAGGCCAAGTAAAGGTTTGACCAGTAGGTGTTCCCTCCTTCAGGGGGGACTTCGATCCCGTGGAGCACAGCGCCCTTGGGCACGCTCTGAGCATAGGTCATGTCGCTATGCCAAATGGCCTCGCCGTCTCCGAGGCCGCCGATGGGTGCCTCTCCTTGCTTGATATTGGAGATGACGTTGAGCTCTGGAAACTCGGGAAGGTAGGGCTTTCCCTGTGGATTGGGCCCTGGGGGTTCCAATTCACCAAGTTCGCGTGAGAAATTCAAGAGCTCTGGGTCTGACAGCGGCTGGTCGCGAAACCGCAGCACCAGATGCTGGGCCCACAACGCGTGGAGGCGCTCACGCGCCTCGGGGCTGATGGGCTTGCGAATATCCACATTGAGCACGTCCACACCAATGGATGCTGCAATGGGTCGAATTTGAATGTCGGTCATGTTGCTGTCCTTATCTAGAATTTTTGCGATACTAAATCATTATTTCAAAAGATACGGTAATATTTAATCATGATTAAAAGTCCCCAAAAAGCTTCGCCGTTCGACATCATGATGCCAGTCGAACTGGATCAGCCCATAGCGGGTAAACGTGCAGGTCCCAGGCTGACACGAAGTCATTTGGAGACCATCGTTTGGGTCTCGGAGGCCCGGTCCATCCATGGCGCCGCTCAGCGGTATGGAGACCATCAGCCTCTGCTCTCCAAGCGTCTCTCTGAGGCTGAGCAGATTCTTGGAACCGAGCTCTTCATTCGGTCTCGCTCGGGATGTATTCCGCGCCCGGAGGCGAAGAACCTGATTGGACGTGCAGCGCGTGTGCTGCGTGACCTTCAAGCCCTTGAGAGCCCTGGGGAGTTTGGCCCGCGTCAGATCCGCCTTGGCTGTATTCCGCGGGTGCTCCACACCCTGTTTCCTGCATTCCTTCAGGTGGCCGAGCAAGATGAGAACCCGGTCCAGGTTCAGGCCATCGAACTGTCCTCTAGTGAACTCTTTCATGACCTGCTTCGCGGCAAGCTCGATGCCGTGATTGGCCAGCTGACTGACTTTGCGAATGAGGATGGTCTGGTGAGCATGCCGCTCTATGAGGAGGTGACGGTATTTGTAGCCGACATCGACAACGCATCCATCAAGGGCGCCATGAGTGTAGAGAAGCTCATTCAGCACCCCATGATTCTGCCGGCCTACACCACCTCCACCCGCAGGGCCTTTGAGCGTCTGGTACTGAATGAGCGGCTTGAGCCTCCATCACCCATCATTGAGACCAAGTCCTTTGCCTCCAGCCTCGCTCTTCTGAAAGGGTCCAATTGCATCGCACTGGTTCCTGAACCGGTCGCGCAGCGCTACGAGGCCGCCAAGATGGTCAAGCGCGTCAAGCTGGATCGTCAGCTGGAGCCCGTAGGCATCTGCCTGTTTTACCGATTTGATCAAACCCTCGATCCGGTCATGCGCCAGCTCGAGCTGCTCATTCGCAAGACTTTGAAGTTACCCGTAACCCCCTCATCGACTCGAAGGAGATCCCATGCTGACCGATTACGTAGCTGATTTTGTTTGCACGACGCAGGCGAAAGACATTCCCGCCGACGTCATGGAGCTGGGCAAGAAGTCCATGCTCGATGGCATTGGGCTGGCCATGTCTGGGTCGGTGGCAAAGTCAGGAGAGCTGGTCCGAACCCACCTGCAGAGCCTGGGCGTGACCGATGGCCCTTGTACAGTGATCGGTTCCTCCATCCGCACCGCTCCTCGTTTTGCCGCGTTTGCCAACGGGGTGGGTATCCACGCCGATGACTACGATGACACTCAGCTGGCGGTTGCGACGGACCGTGTCTATGGTCTTCTCACCCACCCCACGGCGCCCTGCTTGCCCTCGGCCATGGCCAAAGGGGAGCAGCTGAATGCATCCGGACTCGATGTGTTTGCGGCTTATCAGGTTGGTGTGGAGGTGGAGTGCAAAATCTCCGAGGCCATCAATCCTCGGCATTATCAAACGGGCTTTCACTCCACGGCGACCTGCGGTACGTTCGCATCTGCCGCAGCCGCTGGACGTCTGATGGGCCTGAACAAGGAGGCCATGCTGCGCGCCCTCTCTATTGCAGGCAGTCAGTCGGCTGGCTTACGTGAAAACTTTGGCACCATGACCAAGCCGTTCCATGCCGGTCGCTCCTCTGAGAGTGGGGTGGTGGCTGCGGAGTTTGCAAACATCGGATGGACGGCCGCGCCCACCATTCTCGAGGCGCCGCGTGGTTTCTTTAGTGCAGCAGGCGGCGGATACGATCCGAAAGCCATCGATGGCGTGCTGGGTAAGCCCTGGACTTTCGCATCACCGGGCGTCTCCATTAAGCCGCACCCCTCGGGCTCGCTCACCCACCCAGGCATGACGGAGATGCTCCGCCTGATCAAGGAGCATGGCATTCGCGCAGAGGACGTGGTGAAGGTGACGGTTGGAACGAACCACAACATGCCGAACGCGCTCATCCATCATCGCCCCACCAACGAGCTGCAGGCCAAGTTCTCCATGGAGTTCTGCATGGCCATTCTGTTGCTTGACGGCCGCGCAGGCTTGAACGAGTTCACCGACGAGGTGGTGATGCGCCCAGATGTTCAGGCCATGATTGCAAAGGTGGACTTTGGTGTGGACCCTGTGGCCGAGGCTGCAGGCTTTCACAAGATGACGACCATCATCACCATCACGCTCAAGGACGGACGTGTGGTGAAGGGCTCGGCCGACTTCGGTCGCGGAAGCCCCGCCATGCCCATGACCTACGATGAAGTGGCCGACAAGTTCCGCGAGAACTGTGAGTTTGCAAAGTTCTCGAGCACCAAAGCCAATCAGGTCATCGAGCTGGTCCGCCGCATCGAGACGGTGGGCTCTATTCGGGAGCTCACCAGTCTGTTGGCGGTCTAAGAAAGGCTCGCTAGAGCCGGAAGCTGGCCTGCTCTTGCGCATCCAGCTGCGCAATCAGGCCAGTCTCCCACTCTAGGTAGCGACGGGCGGATTCCAGGTTCCCGTCGTGCCGGTCGTGCACAAAGAAAAGGAAGTCGATGCAGTCCTCATCCGGCGGACTGTGAGGGCTTGACTCCGTATCCAGGCCCGCCTGCAGCCAGGCCGTCATCCCGCCCTCTATCAGTCCCATCACCGAGAGGCCCGCTCGCTCACAGTCCTGGGCAATGCATGCAGCCTGAACGGGGTCGTCATGCAACATCAAGACGGACTGCCCCTGGGGTAGCCCGGGGTTGCGGCCAAGCCGCGCGCGACAGGCCCACCGGGCGCCTGCGGCATGTTGCTTTCTGAAGGCCTGTGAGCCTCGAAAGTCGAGCAGCACCGCTTGTCCTGACACCAGAAGGCGATGGGCGTCTTGCGCACTCAAGGTGGGGAGCACCTTGGTCTGGGGCCCTTGGGGCGCGAATGCTCTCCAATCTGCAGGCAGGTCTGTTGAGGCGGTCTTGCGCAGAATGAGGGGCTCATAACCCAAGGTCTTGAGCCAGATGGCAGCCAGTGCGGCGCGTAGGCCGGTGTCATCTGACAACACGATTCGGGCGCGGCGAATGCCCGCCGTCAGATCGGTGGCCTGCACGATCTGCCCGCTCCAGGCGTGCTGGGCCCCCGGGAGATGATCAGTCGCGTATTCCTCCTCGCTGCGCACATCGACCAGGAAGAGGCATCGCCCTGCATCCTGAGCCAGCGTCATCAGCGCGGGTGGATCGATCTCCTCTAGCCCGTGCTCGGCCATGAGCTGCTTGGCACGTGTGCGACTGATTGCGATGGCCTCGGGCGTCAGGCTAGGCATGGTGGGTTTTGGATTGTCACGCTGAAGGGTGTGGCCGGCCAGCGCCCAGCCCTGAGTGCCATTCTCAATGGCGTAAATAGGGTTGGGCAGCTTGAGCGTGGCCAGCCCCGACCAGCCAATGAGGCCTCGAGTGCGCCCAGCGCAGGTGATCACGATGGGCAGACTGGAGTCCTTCACCAGCTCGCCAACTCGGTGTGCGAGTTCGCCATTGGGCACGCACTGTGCGGTGGGCAGCGTCATTTTTGCGTACTCGTTCGGGGGGCGACAGTCGAAGAGTGCGAAAGACTTACCCTGTTGCATCCAGTCATGCAGTTCAGAAGGGGTCATCATGGTGGGGTGGTCTCGGTGCTCCACCAGTTCGCCCAGCGTCTTGCTGGGAAGGTTGACGCCCTTGAAGTGGGTGAATCCTGCTGCCGCCCAAGCCGGCGCGCCGCCTTGCATCCAGTCGACCCGCGTGTAGCCCATGGCGCGAAGCAGATCTGCCGAGCGTTCAGCAAGGCCGTCTCCGTCGTCCATCAGAATGATTTCGGCATGCACATGAGGGACGAGTCGAATGATTTCAGTCTCGAGCGTGGAGTAAGGGCAGTGCACGCTGAGGAATGGATGTCCCTCGCCGTACTGACCATGCTCGCGAATGTCGAGCAGAGCGACCTCGTCTTGGCTATGAATGCGGGCCTTGACGGCCTGAGGGGTCATGCTCATGCGTGTGTTCTCCAAGGCGTCAGAAAGTCCCAGAGCGCCTTATAGACCAATTCTGGGTCTTGCTCGGCGGGATAGTGTCCGGTGGGAATGTCGCAGCCTTGCAGGCTAGGGGCCCAGTCAGACCAGGCCTGCAGCACCCTAAAGTGCCGGCCGCAGTGGCTGTTGCTTCCCCACAGCACCATGACGGGACACTCTATCTTTTTCTGACCGAAGTCTGCGGTGTCCATGGCCAGGTCAACGGAGACAGTGGCGCGATAGTCTTCACACACCGCATGAATCTGCTCTGGGGTGGTGCAGCGCACGTACTCGGCCATGGCTTGCGGCGAGAAGATCTGCAGGCCGACGCCCTTTTTGTTGAGCTTGTACTGAATGTAATAGTTCAGGTCTGCGCAGAGCAGCTTCTCAGGAAAGGGGGCCTTTTGCGCCATAAAGAACCAGTGGTAGGCCTCGAGGCCCCAGCCCATGGTGACGTTGGTGAGCACGTGGTGCGTGGGGGCAATATCCAGAGGAACAAATGCCTTGATGCGCTCGGGGTGATCGAGCGCCATGCGAAAGCCCACGCGGCCACCGCGATCATGGCCCACCACGGCCATCTCCTGAATGCCAAAATGATCGGCAACCGCGAGGAGGTCTTCCGACATGGACCGAAATGAGTAACCACTGTGGTCCTCTCCGCCGTCGGGCTTGCTGCTGTCTCCATAGCCTCTCAGGTCCGGAATCAGCAGGGTGAAGTGCCGTGCAAGCGAGGGAGCGATCTTATGCCAGCTGGCGTGGGTGAGTGGGTTTCCGTGAATCAGCAGCAGTGCGGGGCCTTGTCCGCCCTTGACGCCGTGAATGGTGGCGCCACGTCCGGGAACGTCAAACCGCTCAAACCCCTCGAAGAGCGCTTCGCCCCAGGGCACAAAATCAGGAGCATGTACGGCTCTAATGTGATCAACAGAATGAATCATGGAAATCTCTCGCAGCAGGTCGATTGAAAAACAGGGATGATCCTTGAAAGTACTCAGCGTACCGCTCTGTTCAACGTTTTCGATATAGAGGAAATCATGGGGTCCACCCTTGTTGAGAAGATCCTGGCAGCACATGCTGGCCTGCCCGAGGTGCGGCCTGGCCAGACCGTCGTTGCATCCGTCGATTTCGCCATGCTCACCGATGCGCGTGCGCCGAATGCCCTGAAGATGCTGAATCGATTGGGCGAGCAGCCCCTGCGCTTTGCGACCAAGACAGCCTTGGTACTGGACCACTACTCGCCTCCTCCGAATGTGGAGGCTGCTCGAACCCACTCCGCGATGCGCAGCTTCTCTCAAAAGGAAGGAGCAGTCCTGTACGACATTGGGGACGGAATCTGCCATCAGGTGCTGCCCGAGAAAGGGCACCTCACCTGTGGTGACTTGGTGGTGGGCACTGACAGCCACTCCGTGACTTACGGTGCGTTCAATGCGCTGGGAATGGGCGTGGAGGGGACGGATCTCTCAGCGGTGATGGCGACGGGAAAGCTCTGGTTTCAGGTGCCTCACACCATCCTGATTCGCCTGAATGGTCGTCTGGCCCCTGGGGTCTGGGCCAAGGACATCACGCTCACGCTGCTGGGTCTTTTGGGCGCAGAGGGTGCAAACTACCTGGCCATTGAGTTTGTGGGTGAGGCCATTTCCCATATGGACGTAGATGACCGCATGACCTTGTGCAATCACTGTGCCGAGCTGGGGGCCAAGGCCGTGCTCCTACAGGCCGATGAAAAGACACTGAGCTGGCTGGAGGCCAGAGGCGCAAAGCCGCCCAGGCCAGTGCATGCCGATGCAGACGCGGTCTACTTGCGTACCATCGAGATTGATGTCTCGGCCATTGAGCCCACCGTCTCTCGACCCCACGAGGTCGATGACGTGGTCCCTGTCAGTCAGGTGAAGGGGGTTCCCATTCGGTTTGCCTTGATTGGAACCTGCACAAATGGGCGGCTCGACGATATTCGTCAGGCTGCAGCCATTCTGCGTGGCAAGCAGCTTGCTCCCGGGGTGCGAATGATCGTCACACCAGCCTCGCGCGACATCTACCTTCAGGCTGCCAGGGAGGGTCTCATTGAGGTCCTCACCGCGGCCGGGGCCTCAGTGGAGGCTGCAGGATGTGGCACCTGTATCAGTGTGACGGGGCATCTCTATCCGGGCGATCATGAAACCATCATCAGCACCGCGAATCGAAACTTCAAGGGACGATTGGGAAATGAACTGGCCGAGATCTGGCTGGGTTCTGCAGCCACGGTCGCGGCCTCTGCATTGCGTGGGGAGATCACTGACCCAAGAACCGTTGAGCATGGGACCTGGAGGGCCGCAGCATGAGCAAGTCGCTGATTCAGGGGCAGGCCTTGGTGCTGGGAGATGCAGTCAATACCGACATCCACTGCTCCTCGAAGTACCTTCCCGGAAAGGACAACGTGTTCGTGGCTGCGCATGCTTTTGAAAAGCTCTCCGCAGGCTTTCCTGACCGCGTGAAGGCCTGCGCATCGCCCATTCTGGTGGCCGGTGAGCATTTCGGAATCAACTCCTCTCGAGAGCAGGCCGCGCACGTGATGCGCGAAATGGGGGTGCGGGCGGTGTTGGCCAAGTCCTTCGCCCGAGCGTTTTATCGCAATGGCATCAATAACGGACTCGCCCTGCTGGCCTGTCCCACCGGCGATATTCAGGAGGGTGACGTCCTCTCCATTGATCTTGCTTCCGGTCTGGTGCAGGTGGAGGGTCGGCCCGATCGCTCTGGAGACGGACTTCCGCCGGTGCTCTTAGATCTCATCTCAGAAGGAGGACTTCTGAGCTATCTGGCTCGTCATGGAGGCTGGCCAGAACCGATACGAGCAGCACGATGAGGCTGGCAGCAGATAAGCGCCGTGCCTTGCGCGCTGCGCTCAGAGGCACCGATCCGCTCTCGGCTCCGGGGGTCTATGACGGCTACGGTCTTCGTCTGGTTCAGGCGGCGGGCTTTTCCTTCGCCTACGTCTCCGGTAATGCAGTGTCCGCCTGTCTCTTGGGCCGACCCGACCTTGGCTTGGTGGATCTCACCCTCATGGCCGATCACCTTCGACGCATTACGCCTTGTGTGGATCTGCCGGTCGTCTGTGATGCTGATGCCGGGCATGGTGGGCCTTTGAACATTCAGCGCCTCATCTATGAGTTTGAGCAGGCCGGTGTGGCGGGGCTCCACATTGAAGATCAGGTGCAGCCCAAGCAGTGTGCGCAGCTCCCAGGAGCCCGCTCCGTGGTCTCTCGGGAAGAGGCCGTGGCTCGTATTCGTGCGGCCTGTGCAGCCCGCTCCGGGCCAGCCGAGGATGCCATGGTGGTGATTGGTCGAACTGACTGTGCTGCTGCGCTGGGGGATGACGAGGCGATCGAACGTGCCCAGGCATACCTCCAGGCTGGAGCCGATGCCGTATTCGTTGAGCTCAAGCCCAGCCCCGATCTCCTCATTCGAGTTCGGAAGGCTCGGGAGCGCGTGGGTGGACCCTGCGTGGTCAACATGAGTGTGGATTCAAGCCTCATGGCCCTCGACCCATCATCGTGGCGCGCGGCAGGCATTGACCTCGCAATCTTTCCGGCGCTGGCTCGCGGCGCATTCGGACAGGCCATGCAAGAGGCCCTCGCGCTTCTCGCTTCTGGCCAACACCAGGCCCTCTCCCAGAGGCTGCTCTCATCCCAGTCCTATGGGGAGGTGCTGGGCCTGTCCGAGGCCCAGGCCTGGTCGGCTCAGTTTGAGTGACCGTCCTGCTCAGCTGTGCCTTGCGCGAGCAAGTTTGATGGCCACGTCAAGGGCGCGGCGCATCGCACCTGGGTGAGCCTTGCCCTGACCCACAATGTCGTAGGCCGTCCCGTGGGCAGGTGTCGTGTAGAGCGTCTTGAGCCCGCCCGTCAGGGTCACGCCCTCTGAAAAGCCCAGGAGCTTCGTCGCAATCTGCCCCTGGTCGTGATACATGATGACCACGGCGTCGAAGGCTCCAGCCTTCGCCTTGAGAAAGACCGTGTCGGAGGGGAAGGGCCCCTCGGTCGCCAGGCCCTGAAGGCGCAGGGCCTCCAGGGTGGGGCCAATGATCTCAATCTCTTCTCGCCCAAAGAGGCCGCCCTCACCGCCGTGGGGGTTAAGGGCCGCGACGCCAATGCGAGGGCGCTCCATGCCCATCCCTGTCAGCACCGTGTGCGCAAGACGCACGGCCCCCTCAATGCGCTCGGGAATGACCAGGTCCACGGCCTCGCGTAGGCTCACGTGTGAGGTGACACGGAAGGTACAGAAGAGGTTGATGAGGTTGACCTCGCCGTAATAGCCCTGATGCTGATTCCAGTCTGCAAACATGGCGTGCTCATCGAGGTACTTCCAGCCGCCTCGATTCATCGCCCCTTTATTGAGGGGCGCGAAACACACCGCATCGATGTCGCCTGTGAGCGCCAGGTCGGTCATGACCTTGAGCGTCTCACCGCACAGGCGCCCAGACTCTGGGGATGCAGCGCCGCGTTGGAAGTCGCTGGGGTTGGTGTTCTTGAGGTCGATGAGGGGAATGACTGGGGTGGCCCAGCTGGCCTGTGAGAGGGATTCGATGGGCTGAACCTCCAACGAGCAGCCGGCATCTTGCATGCCAAGATCGAGGACCCTTCGGTCTCCAATCACCACCACGCGCGCCTCCTCATGAAGGCTAGGGTCTGCCAACACACGAGCGGCGACTTCCGGGCCAATACCGGTCACGTCACCGAGCATGAGGCCGATGAGAGGGCGGTGCTGCTGCATAGACTTACTCCTAAAGAGGGGAAAAGGGTAGACGCGGTCCCGCTTGAGACAGGTGGGAATGAAGGGGATGGCCAATCATGCGGGGGAGATCGGCGCTTGCGGCCATGAGACGCTCGAGAGACACGCCAGTCTCAACGCCCTCGCAGTGCAGGAGGTGGACGAAGTCTTCGAGGCTTGCATTCCCCGAGGCGCCGGGCGCGTAGGGGCAGCCACCGATGCCGCCGGTGCAGGCATCGAAGTGCGCGACTCCAAGATCCAGTGCCGTCATCATGTTGGCCATGGCAAGGCCGCGGGTGTCGTGAACATGCAGCGTGATGCGCAGCGCCGGTGCCTCACGCTGCACAGACTGAACGAGTGCCCGAACCTGACTGGGGTAGGCCATGCCCGTGGTGTCACAGAGGCTGATGCCAGCGATGCCCTCGTCTCGAAAGACACGGACCCAATGCAAGACCTGTTCAAAGGGGACATCCCCTTCGAAGGGGCAGCCAAAGCTGCAGGAGAGTGAGGCATTGATGCTCACCTGGCCTTCCACTCGCCGAATGACCTGACGCAGGGTCGCAAAGGAGTCGGATGGGCTCATGCGCAGGTTGGAGCGGCTGTGCGACTCGGTGACGGACATGACGAGATTGAGCTCGTCTGGGTCACAGGCCATGGCTCGCTCGGCTCCGCGCTCGTTGGGAACCAGCACCGCCAGTGTGCAGCCCTCGCGTCGAGTGATGCCCTGCATGACCGCCTCAGCATCTGCCAGCTGGGGAATGGCTTTGGGCGACACAAACGAGGTGACCTCAATTTTGGGGAGGCCTGCTGCCATGAGGGCGTTGACGTATTGGATCTTGTCTTCGGTGGAGACAGGCTTGGCCTCATTCTGAAGGCCATCCCGAGGGGAGACATCACAGAGCACCGCTCGAGTGGGTCGCATGTCTAGCCCTGGGTGATGATGGAATCGAGGCGAAGCTGATTGATCTGCGCCTCACTCAGGCCTGCCTCAAGCAGGACGGCCTCGGTGTGCTCCCCGATCCTCGGCGCTCGACTGCGGATTTGTCCTGGGGTCTCACTCAGCTTAGGCACCACTCCGGGCTGGTGAACTGGAAGTCCGTCATAGGCCTCGGTCTTCAGAATCATCTCTCGGGCCCGGTAATGATCATCCTCGGCGATGTCTTTCGCGGTGTAGATGCGCCCGACGGGCACCCGAACCGCCTGAAGGGTTTCAATGACCGTCTCCACATCTCGCGCCTGCGTCCACTCGGCTATGGCGTCGTCAATCTCGCTGGCGCGCTGGTTTCGGCCTGCGTTGTCTGCAAGGCTGGGGTCGTCGCGAAGGTCTAACCGCCCCATAGCCTCCATGAGCCGCTTGAAGATGCCATCTCCATTGCCCGCCACCAGGACCAGACCATCAGAACAAGGGTAGGCATTGGAGGGTGTGATGCCAGGGAGCGCGGATCCTGCTGGCTCTCTCACCACGCCGGCTTCGGTGTATTCAGGTAGGAGGCTCTCCATGACATTGAAGACCGACTCATGCAGGGCCACATCAATCACCTGTCCTCGCCCCGTTTTCCTTCGCGCCTCCAGGGCTGCAAAGATGCCAATCACGCCATGAAGGGCTGCGAGGGTGTCTCCGATGGAGACCCCCACTCGAACCGGCTTGCGTCCAGGCTCCCCACTGAGATGTCGCAGGCCTCCCATGGCTTCGCCCACCACACCAAAGCCGGGGCTGTCTCGCCGAGGTCCGGTCTGCCCGAATCCTGAGATGCGCACCATGATGAGACCGGGGTTCTCCGCGCTGAGCGTCTCGTATGACATGCCCCATTTCTCCAGCGTTCCGGGACTGAAGTTCTCAATGAGGACGTCCGTCTGGAGGGCCAGCTGCTTGGCGAGCGCCTGGCCTTGAGGCTGTCGCAGATCAATGGCGATCGATCGCTTATTGCGCGACTGGACGTGCCACCAGAGAGAGGTGTCACCGCGCATGACGCGCCAGCGACGCAACGGGTCTCCCTCGGGAGGTTCGATCTTGGTGACCTGCGCACCAAAGTCTCCGAGCGTCTTGGCGCAGAAGGGGCCCGCAATGAGCTGCCCCATTTCGAGGACTTTGAGTTCAGACAGTGCCAACATGACGCGCATCGTAGGCGTAAATGTGTGGCTGATCCATGAGGGTTTCTGAGAGCAGACGGAGCGCAAGGTTACGACCCCAGGCCAGAGGGCCTGAGAGCTGAAAGATCTCGCCCGCTCGAATGGCACCCGCCTGAACGGCCGCATTCCGTCTCCATCGCAGGTTCGCGAATGTGGCCAGGGCTTTCGCAGGCCTGTCTGGGTCCTGCCGCGCCATCACGTTGGCAAGCACAACAGCGTCCTCTAAGCCCATGGCGGCACCTTGTGCCAAATGCGGCCGCATGGGGTGTGCGGCATCACCAATGAGTGCAATTCGACCATCGGCTTGGGCGGCGGCCTGATGCAAGGGCGCTGTCGCCCAAAGGGGCCATGCAAGCCAATCCTGCGCCGCGAGCACGAGATCTCTCAGTTCTGAGGGATGAGGGGACAGGGCCTCGATCAGTGCCTGTGGTTCGACTGGCTCTCCCCAGCCTGGGCTGAGGTCTGCAAAGCTCGGGACGATGGCGACCATGGCCAGCGACTGCCCTCCCTGCACGGGATAGGTGACCAGATGCCGTCCTGGCGCCGAAAAGACCTGAACCGATCGCCCCCAGGCCGATGACGCATCCAGTTTCAGGACGGTACGGACTGCTGTCTGGCCGGCTGCAACGGGTGCTTGAGCGGCGGGCAGGCTTGCGCGTAGTGGGCTCCAGAGGCCGTCGGCGCCAACCGCCCAAGGAGCCTGGAGACAGGCTCCACTCTGAAGTCTGAGCTGCACGCTGGAGTCCATCTCCTGTGCCGAGGCGATGGCCTGAGCCCATCGAATCTCGAGCCCTTGGGCCGCATGCGCTTGAAGCAGGATGCGACTCAGGTCTGAGCGAAGGATGGTGAGATAAGGCGAGCCGTAGCGCTCAACGGCTCTTGCCCCGAGCCGGAGGCTGCCCAGGGTGGCTCCGCGCTCGAGGGTACGAAGGATCAGTTGCTCGGGGTGGCCCGCTGCCTCACGTACGGCGGACCCCACACCCAAAGCATCCAATACGCGGACTGCATTGGG
The DNA here is from genome assembly GCA_945862985.1 of Bordetella parapertussis. Taxonomy (GTDB): domain Bacteria; phylum Pseudomonadota; class Gammaproteobacteria; order Burkholderiales; family Burkholderiaceae_A; genus Hahnella; species Hahnella lacustris. Next base: position 38,317 of record CAMAZF010000018.1, read on the forward strand.
ACCGAGCTGAATGCCGCCTCCCGCGGGACTCGGCTGTGAGGCTTTATCTAGGGTGATCGAATGGATTCCCTTTTGGGCCAGCGCAATGCCAGCAGCCAGCCCTGCCACTCCGGCCCCCACGATCAGCGGTGGGAGGCGATGAGCGTTCATGGTCCGTTGGGTGGTTGGAATAGGGCGAGCAGGGGGCTCATGATGAGATTGAGCGCGTCAAAGCTCAGCATCATGAGTGGTCGCATCCAGTAGTCGGCGAGCAATCCCGTGAGCAAGAGGCCCAGCAGAATGAAGAACCCGTAGGGCTCGACTCGTGAGACGGTGACGGCTGCGCGCCAGGGCAAGAGACCCACCAGAATGCGTCCGCCGTCCATGGGTGGAAGCGGAAGCATGTTGAAGACCGCCATGATGATATTGACCAGAATGCCGGCTTTTGCGACCTCTAGAAAGAATGGGTCTGGGCTTCCGAAGCCTGCCAAGAGTGTAAAGAGCACAGCCCAGCCAATGGCCTGAAACCCATTGCTGCCTGGTCCCGCAAGCGCCACCCAGATCATGTCGCGCTTGGGGCGACGCAGGGCTCCAAAGTTCACTGGCACCGGCTTGGCATAGCCAAAGAGAAAGCTTCCGGCCGTGAGCACATAGAGTGCAATGGGAATCAGGATGGTGCCGACCAGATCAATGTGGGAGAGCGGGTTGAGCGTGATGCGACCGGCCTGCTCAGCGGTGTGGTCTCCGAACATGCGGGCGGCGTAGCCGTGCGCGGCTTCGTGCAGCGTGATGGCCAGCAAAACTGGGAGCGCATAGACCGAGAGGGTCTGGATCACACTCGCGAGATCAAAGGAGTCCATACAAGAGATGCCTTTGCGGAGCGGACGAGAAAAGAAAATGGCGCGGCTGGCAGGATTCGAACCCACGACCCCCTGGTTCGTAGCCAGGTACTCTATCCAACTGAGCTACAGCCGCGCGAAAGAGCGGAATTCTATCACGGGTTTTGTGCGGCACCAGGCACCGAGGCAGCCAGCGCTGTTTTCATGAGGTCTGCCATGGTGCGCGCCTCGATCTTGTCCATGATGTTGGCGCGATGCGCCTCGACGGTCTTGATGCTGATGTTGAGGTCGTCGGCAATTTGCTTGTTCAGTCGACCCGCCACAATCCGCTCCAGCACTTGTGCCTCGCGTGGGGTGAGACGGGACACCAGCTCTTGTGCACGTTGGGCTTCTTGCACGCGCTCAGATTCTCCTCGGGCTTTCTCGAGTGCCTTGGCTGTCAGCGCACAGAGCTGTTCGTCGTTAAAGGGCTTCTCTAAGAAATCGATGGCACCCTTCTTCATACTCTCTACGGCCATGGGGACGGATCCGTGGCCAGTGATGAAGATGATGGGCAGTGCGACGTTGCGACGAATCAGCTCATCGTGGAGCTCGTTGCCGGTCATGCCGGGCATGCGCACATCCAAGATGAGGCAGCCAGGACCTGCAGGCATGGCTCCGAGGTAGGCAAGGAATCGCTCGGCAGATTCGAATGCGGCGACGCGAAAGCCATTTCCTTCAAGCAGCCAGCGCAGGGAATCACGGACGGCCTCATCGTCGTCTACAACAAACACGGTCTCATGCATGGGTGGTCTCCAGGAGGAAAGGGTCTTGGGGCATTTGAGCCTCTAAGGGGAGGGAGAAACAAAACAGACTGCCGCCCTCGGGATTGTCTTCGAACCACAGGCGCCCTTGGTGGGCCTCAATGATAGACCGACAGATGTTGAGCCCCATCCCAAGGCCTTCTGCCTTCGTGGTGTAGAAAGAGTCAAAGAGTCGGTCACGAATCTCAGGGGGGACGCCCGGGCCCCGGTCGACCACGCAGAACACCATCTGCATGGATTGCACCCGCACGCGAACGCGAAGGGATCGGTCCTCGCTCTCTCGCATGGCCTCTAGGCCGTTCTTCACGAGGTTGAGCAGCACCTGTTCAATCAAGATGGGATCTACGTTCAGCGCAGGCAGGTGAGGGTCCAGCTCAGGCTTGATGGCCAGTCCGTATTGCCGGGCATCGATCTCGGCCAGGCCAATGGCCTCGGCCACAATCGTTGCAGGATCCACGAACTTGCGAATGGGGTCGCTGCGCCTCACAAAGCCACGGATGCGTTTGATGACGGTCCCGGCCCGCTCGGCCTGTCGGGCCGTCTTGTTGAGCATCTCAATCAGATCGTCTGGAGGAATCACCTCCTGCTTGGAGGCGGCAGACCGAATGCGGGCTGCTGCGCCCATGGTGTAGTTGGCGATGGCGGTGAGCGGCTGGTTGAGCTCATGAGCGAGGGAGGAAGCCATCTCTCCCATATTGATGAGGCGGGAGGTCTGCTGCAGTCGGAGCTCTGTGTTTCGCTTGCTCTCCTGAATCATTCGTCGCTGCGTGATGTCGGTTGCAACCACCAACTGCACCACACGCCCATCGACCCACTGAATGCTTCGCATTCGAACATCAAACCAGCGCTGGGCAGAGGCGCTGAAGTACTCGCGACTCTCTGACCATGGCGTGCGAGGGGCCTCAGATAGGGCGCGGTGCCCCTTGTCGAGGGACTGACCGAACCATTTTCGGTAGGCCTCATTGGCAAACAGAAGCTCGTTGTCGGGCAATGGAGGGGCCACGGAGACGGCCGCGTCGAGGGCCTGCAGCACCGTGATGAATCGCTCCTGCGCTTGTGCGAGCTCTTGTCGGATGCGGGTCGGCTCTGTGATGTCGTTCACCGAGGTCATCCATCCCACCTGCCGCCCATTCTCGTCTTGGAGTGGAGAGGTGTACATGCGACAGGTCAGGCGAGTGCCATCTTTGTGCATGACTGTGACCTGACTATTGAGGCTGTTGATCTCTCCAAGCAGCAGGCGGCGAATGTTGAGCTTGTGCTGTTCGGTCTGTTCGGGTGGCCAATAGGCATAGGGCGGCATCTGTCCGATGAGATCGGACTGGCTCATACCGACCAGACGACAAAAGGCGGGGTTGACGTAGGAGATTCGACCCTGCAGATCGATGACCCTCATGCCTGTGGGCATGGAATTCTCCATGGCCCGCCGAAAGGCGATCTCTCGAGACAGCTCGGCCTCAGTTTTTCGGCGCTTCGGCCCGTAGAGGAGGCGAGAGAGGGCGGTCCACATGAACACGAGTGTATCTGTCCTAGACTAAATCCGTTTAGTTCACAATATGAAATGTTGTGCCGCATAGCGGAAAAAGCATTGTGTTGAGCGGGCAACTCCAGAACAATCAAGTCCAACCCAACACCCGCAAGAGGCCTTGCCCATGTCCACGCTTCCCGAACATGTCAGTCAGCTCATGAACACGTCGTCCGATACCGATCCCCAGGAGACGTCGGAGTGGCTCGAAGCCCTTCAGGGCGTGATTCGTGCCGAGGGGCCGGAGCGTGCCCAGTTCCTCGTGGAGGCCCTGATTGATCAGACCCGTCGAAGCGGTGGAGCCATTCCTTTCTCTGCAAACACGGCCTATGTGAACACCATTCCAGCCGCACTGGAGGAGCACTGTCCTGGCAACCTCGAATACGAGGAGCGCCTGCGCTCGTGGATGCGTTGGAACGCCATGGCCATGGTGGTGCGTGCGAATCGAGCCGATGGCGACCTTGGTGGACACATTTCGAGCTTCGCTTCGCTCGCCAACATGCTGGGTGTGGGCTTTAACCATTTCTGGAAGGGTCACGAGCATCCCAAAGGGCAGGACCTGCTGTTCATTCAGGGGCACAGCTCACCGGGAATCTACGCGCGCGCATTTCTGGAGGGGCGCATCAGCGAAGATCAACTCAACAACTTCCGCCGTGAGGTGGATGGCAAAGGCCTCTCGAGCTATCCACACCCCAAGCTCATGCCGGACTTTTGGCAGTTCCCAACCGTGTCTATGGGGCTGGGCCCCATCATGGCCATTTATCAAGCACGGTTCCTGAAGTACATGCACGCCCGTGGTCTGGCCGAAACGTCTGAGCGCAAGGTCTGGGCCTTCTGCGGAGACGGCGAGATGGATGAGCCTGAGTCGATGGGGGCCATTGGCCTCGCCTCGCGCGAGAAGCTCGACAACCTCGTCTTCGTGGTGAATTGCAACCTGCAGCGCCTGGATGGTCCTGTTCGAGGAAACGGAAAGATCATTCAGGAGCTTGAGAGCGACTTCCGCGGCGCAGGGTGGAACGTGATTAAGGTGATCTGGGGGGGCTATTGGGATCCGCTCCTTGCAGTCGACCACGATGGCATTCTCAAAAAGATCATGATGGACACGGTCGATGGCGAATATCAGAACTACAAGGCCAACGATGGTGCTTATGTGCGCAAGCATTTCTTCGGCAAGCATCCCAAAGCGCTCGAGATGGTTGCCAAGATGTCTGATGACGACATCTGGCGCCTGAATCGCGGTGGGCATGACCCCCACAAGATCTACTCCGCGTTCTCGGCTGCAGTGCGCCACAAGGGACAGCCCACGGTCATTCTGGTCAAGACCATCAAGGGCTTTGGGATGGGCAAGGTGGCTGAGGGACGCAATACCGCCCACCAGACCAAGAAGCTCGACGATCAGAGCATTCATGAATTCCGCGATCGGTTTGGCATTCCCATCTCCGATGAGCAGCTGCCTTCGGTTCCATTTCTAAAGCCCGACGAGAACGCGCCAGAGATGAAGTACCTGCGCGAGCGACGTGCGGCGCTTGGCGGCTATCTGCCACATCGCCGCATGAAGGCTGACGAGCATATTCCGGTTCCCGCTCTGGATCTGTTTGCGCCCGTACTCGAGGCGACGCAGGAGGGCCGTGAGATTTCCACCACCCAGGCCTATGTGCGCTGCCTCACCCAACTCCTACGGGATAAGACCATTGCGCCCCGCGTGGTTCCAATCCTGGTCGATGAGGCCCGCACCTTCGGTATGGAAGGCCTGTTCCGTCAGATCGGAATCTATTCGGTTGAGGGTCAGAAATATGAGCCCGTAGATCGCGATCAGGTGATGTACTACCGCGAGGACACCAAGGGGCAGATCCTCCAAGAGGGCATCAATGAGGCCGGGGGCATGAGCTCCTGGATTGCAGCGGCGACGTCGTATTCGACCAACAACCGCATCATGATCCCCTTCTACATCTACTACTCCATGTTCGGTCTGCAGCGGGTAGGCGACCTGGCCTGGGCTGCAGGCGACATGCGCGCACGCGGATTCCTGCTCGGCGGCACCGCCGGCCGCACCACCCTCAATGGAGAGGGCCTGCAGCATGAGGACGGTCATAGCCACATCCTGGCGTCCACCATCCCGAACTGTGTCTCTTACGACCCCACCTTTGCGCATGAGGTGGCCGTGATCCTGCACAGTGGACTCAAGCGCATGGTGGAGAACCAGGAGGATGTTTTCTTCTACATCACCCTCATGAATGAGAACTACACCCACCCTGGGCTCAAGCCAGGGACGGAGGACCAGATTCTCAAGGGCATGTATCAGCTCGACTCAAAGGGCGATGCCAAGAGCACGCTGCGCGTTCAGCTGCTGGGTAGCGGCACCATCCTGCGTGAGGTGATTGCCGGCGCAGACCTGCTCGCACAGGACTTTGGCGTGGCCAGTGACATCTGGAGCTGCCCGAGCTTCAATGAGCTGCGCCGAGACGGTCTCGATGCAGAGCGCTATAACCTGCTGCATCCCACCGAGACTCCTCGCAAGAGCTTTGTGGCGAAGCAACTGGAGGGCCATGAAGGCCCCGTGGTTGCTGCGACCGACTACATGAAGACTTTCGCGGATCAGATTCGCCCGTTCATTCCCTCGGGACGCACCTACACCGTTCTGGGCACCGACGGCTTTGGTCGATCTGACAGTCGCGCCAAGCTTCGAGAGTTCTTCGAGGTGGACCGTCGTTATGTGGCAGTTGCGGCGCTCTACAGCCTGATGAAGGAGGGCAAGATCAAGCCCGAGGTGGTGAGCCAGGCCATCCAGAAATACGGCATTAACCCCGATCGCGTGAACCCCGTGCTCGCCTAACCCAAGGAGAACTGAACATGCCCACGATTGAGCTGAAGGTTCCGGACATTGGGGACTTTAAAGAGGTAGAGGTGATTGAGGTGTTGGTGAAGGCTGGCGATGCTTTGAGTGTGGAGCAGAGTCTGGTGACGGTGGAGAGTGATAAGGCGTCGATGGAGATTCCGT
>CAMAZF010000019.1 GCA_945862985.1 Bordetella parapertussis
GCATACCCCTAGGGGTATTTGCAATCCAACTCAAAGTACCCAAGAAAAAATTCGGAGGAGCATTCATGAAGCTGTTGTCCATCGTCACATCCCCTGTGTTGCGTCTCGCCCTCGCGGCCACGGCTGCGCTCTCACTGAGCGGCTGCGGAACCCTATCCACCATCTCCAAACTGGAAGACGGCGCCGGTGCAGAGGCCATGAAGATGTGGGACCGCTGGATCGAGGCAGAAGGCGACATTGCCGTGGCCACCACGTGGGAGCGCAAGGTTAAGCCTGGACTGACTGAAGCCGATGTCGCACAGATCCTTTCCATCGTCGCCACCGAGCGCAACATGCGTGAAGTCGGGATCCTGCCGCTCTCCAAAGAGATCGAGTCACGCACGGGCAAGAAGGAAAAGCTCCTCACGATCTACAACTACTGCAGTCCACTCATTGCACGCCGCATGGCGGACTTCAGTCCGGCCATGGCGGCCTACATGCCCTGCCGCATCACATTGGTAGAGAAGGACGATGGACTCTGGCTCTACACCCTCAACATGGACATGATGGTCAAGATGGGCCGCAAGCTGCCCTCCCCTCTGAAGGAAGAGGCCTGGAGCGTGCGCGAGACCATGTGGATCATGATGGAGCGCGCATCCAAGGGTGAGTTCTAAGCGCACCACAAACGAACAACAACAACCGGGGGCCTTGAGCCCCCTCTTTCCAAGGAGTCACACGATGAAAATGACCAATCCCCGCAAGACCGCCTTGCAAGTCGGTATTGCTGCCTCTCTTATGACGATGGCCGCCGGCTCAGCGCTTGCCACCAACGGCTACTTTGCACACGGATACGGCACCAAGGCGCGCGGTATGGGCGGAGCCTCGACTGCACTTGCACAAGATGGCTTCGCAGGCGCAAACAATCCTGCGGCTGCCGCTTTTGCCGGTAACCGCTGGGACGCAGGCGCAGACCTCTTCTCACCCGATCGCGCCGCCTCCCGCACAGGTGGTGCTGGCCCCATGGGCCCCTACTTCGCGGGCAGCGCCACCAGCAAAGAGAAACACTTCGTGGTGCCCGAGTTCGGCTATAACCTGGCCCTCTCAGACCGCATCGGCTTGGGGCTGACGGTTTACGGCAATGGTGGAATGAACACCACCTACAAGACGCCTGGGGGCTGCGTGCACCCCACCTACGGACAGATGAACCTGCTCTGCGGCAACCCCGGACACCTGGGCGTTGACCTCATGCAGCTGATCGTCGCACCCACACTGGCCTATAAGCTCGACGCTGGCCACTCGATCGGCATCTCTCCCCTTATGGTTTATCAGCGCTTTGAGGCCAAGGGCCTGCAAGCCTTCCAAGGCACCTTTGCAGACCTCAATCCCATGGCGCCCCCCGTCAATATCTCTAGCGATCCCATGAACATGACCGACCGTGGCTACGACTCCAGCACCGGCTTTGGCGTGCGCCTCGGGTTCATGGGCAAGCCCACGCAGAACCTCACGGTGGGTCTCAGCTACGCGCCCAAGATCAACATGACGGAGTTCGATTCATACGCAGGCCTCTTTGCTGGCAAGGGCGACTTCGACATTCCTGCAAACGCCTCGGTGGGCATTGCCCTTCAGGCCACTCCCGAGGTGCTCGTTGCGCTGGACTATCAGCGTATTGAATACAGTGGCGTGCCTTCCATCTCCAATGCCAGTAGCCGCGTGGCTGCTCCCCTCATGGCGCTCATGCAAGGCGCAACAGACGTCAGCGCCTTGCAGATGGGCGGCGCAGAAGGCGGCGGTTTCGGCTGGAAGGACGTGAATGTCATCAAGCTGGGGGTGCAGTGGCAGGTTAGTGGAAAGACCACCCTGCGTGCAGGATTCAACAAGGGCCAGAACCCGATCCGTGGCGAGGACGTCACCGTGAACATCCTTGCACCAGGGGTCATGACCAAGCACTACACCCTGGGCGCTACGTATCAGCTCAGCAAGACTTCGGAGCTGAGCTGGAGCTTGATGATTGCGCCTGAGGTCAAGGTGACTGCACCCTCGTTGTTTGAGGGCTTCGGCTTTCCCGCCGGAACGGACACCATTCGCATGAAACAGAACTCTGCTGGCGTGCAGTACTCCAGCCGCTTCTAAACAGGCACTTAGTCGTCACCGGTGGTCGAGACGCCTGGCTTTGGCAGGCGTCCGACCCACCAAATGGAGAAAAGGCTGATGCCCACGGCCATCAGACTACTCACCCAGAATCCCTCTAGCTGTCCCTGTGCGTCAATCGAGACCACCAATCCAGCCACCGCAGACCCCATTCCCATTCCCATCTGCAGCCCGGAGTTATTCACCGACATAAAGCGCCCTCGAAGGTGCGACGGCATCGCGGAGGTGAGCAGCGCCATGGCAGGTACGGCTCGACCTGAGACGAGAACAAAGAAGCTGGTGGTACAGACCAGGGCCCAGCCGAGCCCCACGGGTCCCAGCAATGGGAACCAGATCATGGGGATCATGGCCAGTAACGCCATGACTCGATACATCAGCGGCTTGCCGAACCGATCCGACAGCCAGCCAATGATGCGAGCGGTAAAAAACGTAGCGAAGCCCCCGCTCAAGTAAACCCATGGCAGGTCAGCCTCGGAGAGCCCCACCACTCCAGTCAGGTGAATGGCAAAGAAAGGGATGAGCATGAAGCCTGCGAAAGGCATGAGAAACCCGAAGAGCAGGCAACGCCAGGCCGCTGGATTTCTCACCAAAGGCATCAGCCCCTGTTCCCGCCTGGGATGACCCACCAGATGCCCCTCAGCCGAGGGAAGAAAGCGGTAAGCCACCCACCACAACACAAGTGACAGCAGCGTCAGCGCGACAAACGGTGCACGCCAGCCATAGGCGGCCGCAACCGCCAGTGAGAGCGGAACACCAGCCACGGTGGAGATGGAAAATCCGGTCATGATGATGCCGGCTGCGCGACCGCGGTGATGCTCTGGGACGAGATCGCCCGAAATGGCGTGGACGAGGCCAGACAACACCCCACCAAACACGCCTGCCAGGCCTCTGGCGATCATGAGCGTGGCGTAGCTGGGCGCAATCGCACAGGCAAGGGTTGCCAGAGCAAACAAGCCAAACAGAATCAAGAGCAGGCGTTTGTGTTCAATGCGGTCTACCAGGCCAGCAGCCACCAGGCCGCTGACCGCGGCACTCACGCTGTAAGCGGCAACCAGGGTTGAGAAGGCCGTTGGGCCAACCGAGAACTCGCGCATGATCTGCGGCCCGAGGGGCATCATGATCATGAAGTCCACGATGTGGCTGAACTGAATGCCAGCCAAAAGCCACAGCAGCGCACGCTCGCGTGCTGGCAAGGGTGAGAGGACTGTCACAAAAGGCTTGGAGGCGGGACCCGGAATCGAACCGAGGTACACGGCTTTGCAGGCCGCTGCATAACCACTCTGCCATCCCGCCGAGAAGAAAACACCAAAGGCAAAATGGAGCGGGAGACGAGTCTCGAACTCGCGACCTCAACCTTGGCAAGGTTGCGCTCTACCAACTGAGCTACTCCCGCAGCAAGTCGTGGACTATAGCAAGTCATGAACGGTCGCGCAACTCGGGCCAGGCCTGCTTGAGGTAGTAGACCATCGACACGAACGTGAGTGCGGCTGCAAAGAGGATCAGCCAATAGCCCCACTCCGCGGTCTGCACCAGGCCGCCAAAGACTGGCGCCTGATACAGCAGAAATGGGATTGCAACCATCTGTGCAATGGTCTTGGCCTTGCCCAGCCAGTTCACGGCCACGCTGTTACGGGCCCCCACGGACGCCATCCACTCACGAAGCGCTGAGATGGTGATTTCGCGGCCGATGATGATCAGGCCGACAATGGGCCCGACCCGCTGGAGGTCAATGAGGGCGACCAGCGCCGCGCAGACCATGAGCTTGTCTGCAACGGGATCGAGAAACGCACCAAAGGCCGAGGTCTGATTCCACTTTCGTGCGAGCCACCCATCGACCCAGTCCGTCACAGCGGCAGCCACAAAGATCACGGTCATGCAGAGGTTCTGCTCAAACTCGCTGAGTCCCATCGGCAGATAGACCACCGCCATAAAGAGCGGAATGGCCAGAATGCGGGCCCAGGTCAGCAGGTTTGGAATATTCAGTGGCATGCCGCGATCATACTCACCCGCGGAGCTGACGATAGATCTGTTGCGCAAGCGTGATCGAAATCCCCTCTACGGTCGCAAGCTCCTCCGCAGATGCGGACTTGAGACCCTGGAGGCCGCCAAACCTGGCTAAGAGCCGCGCCCGCTTCTTCGGGCCTATCCCCTCAATCTCATCCAGAATCGAACCCGTCCGGGCCTTCGCGCGCTGGCGACGCATGCCAGTGATGGCGAATCGGTGGGCTTCATCTCGAATCTGAGCGATCAGCATGAGCGCCCCGTGGTCACGATCCAGTGAAATGATTCGTCCGTCTGGGAGAACCAGGCGCTCAAGTCCCACCTTACGCCCCTCCCCCTTCACGACACCCACCAAAAGGCCCGTGTCGTGTCCCAGCTGCTCGAAGACCTCTACGGCCACCCCGAGCTGCCCCTTTCCGCCATCAATGAGGACCAGGTCAGGCATCTCCTCGAGGGCCTCGTAGCGACGCGTGAGCGCCTGACGCATGGCGGCATAGTCGTCTCCCCCCGTGATGCCTTGAATATTGAACCGGCGGTATTCCGAGGCCTGCATGGCGTGGTGGTGGTAGACCACGCAGGAGGCCTGTGTGGCCTCTCCGGCGGTATGACTCACATCGAAACATTCAATTCGAAGCTGAGCCAGATCCTCCTCTTGAAGACTCAGGCCCAGGGCATCCACCAGCAGACGCGTTCGCATCTCTGCCCCGCCCTGCTCCTGTGCTCTTCGAACCAGTGCCAGGCGCGCGTTGTCCTCTGCCATGCGCAGCCAATCTCTGCGCTTACCCTGTGGAGCCACGAGCACTCTCACAGCAGGCTGATCGACACGGCTAGAGAGCCAATCGGAAATTGCTGCTGCTGCCGACTCGCGATTGACCACCAGTACGCCGACGGGGGTCTGATCCGCATAGTGTTGGCAGACAAAGGCGAGCAGGGCCTCGTCGAGTTCATCCTCGGCAAGACCCTGGCCCCCCATCTGCAAAGAGAAGTGTGGTCGATCCCCCAGATGTCGCCCTCCTCGCACCATGGCGAGGTTGACGACCAAACGCGCGCCATCGGTTGCCACCGCCAAGACGTCGCAGTCGAGGCTACCGTCGGTCTCCATCGAGTGCTGAGCCAACACCTTGGAGAGCGCAGAGATCTGATCCCGAAAAACGGCTGCAGACTCAAAATCGAGCGCATCCGATGCACGCATCATGTCGTCCTGCAGGCTCTGCAAGAGATCGTCATGTCCTCCTTTGAGGAATCTCAGGGCGCGGGCCACGTCACGGGCATAGTCCTCATCACGAATCGCCTTCACGCATGGGCCGCTGCATCGATGAATCTGGTAGAGCAGGCAAGGGCGTGACCGATTTGCCATGACATTGTCCGTACAGCTGCGCAGCCGAAAGACCTTCTGCAGGATATGCAGAGACTCCTTTACCGCCCATCCATTGGGAAAGGGACCGAAGTAATCCGCCGCTCGATCCACGCTGCCCCGATAAGAGGAGATGCGAGGGTAGGTGTGCCGACTGAGACGCAGAAAGGGATAGGACTTGTCGTCTCGAAAGAGAATGTTGTACTTCGGCGACTGCGTCTTGATGAGATTGTTCTCAAGCAGCAAGGCCTCGGCCTCACTTCGAACGGTGGTCACTTCCGCCCGAGCAATCTGGGCCACCATCCGGGCAATACGCGGCCCATGGCCAGTCTTCTGAAAATAAGAAGACACCCGCTTCTTGAGGTCTTTAGCCTTGCCCACATAGAGCAGCTCATCGTCCTCGCCGTAGAACCTGTAGACCCCTGGTAAATCGGGGACCGTCGAGAGAAAGGCCTTGGAATCAAACATGGGTGAGCCCCGCCAACGCGGCGGCCTTGGCCAGGGCTTCCTGAAACATGGCCTCGGTCAGACGCCCAGTGTTCACGTTGTAGCGGCTCGGGTGATAGCTGTCCACCAGCCACTGCACAGCATGACCCACTTCACCAAGCGCATGTTGGGCCCCGTGCGCAAACTTAAAGTCGGACGCACGCAGTCCTCTTGATGCGAGATCGAGACTGCGTAGTACTGCATCATGAGAGACCGCGCCCAGGCAGACAATCACAGTGGGCTTGAGTGCCTCGATCTCTGCGCGCAGAAAGCCACCACAGGCCCTCACCTCGGTGCTCGTCGGCTTGTTGTCTGGTGGCAGGCACTTCACAGCATTGGTGATCCGGCACCCCCTCAGCATCAGTCCGTCGTCCTGGGAGAGAGACTGCTCCGCAGAGGCCAAGCCCAGACGATGCAGGGTCCCGTAGAGCAGGTCGCTGCAGCCATCTCCCGTGAAGGGGCGACCCGTGCGGTTGGCCCCATGCAAGCCGGGCGCAAGCCCAACCAAGAGCAGCCGAGGATGCGCATCTCCAAAGGCTGGGACTGGCCGACAGAAGTAGTCGGGGTGGGACTGAGCCACCGACTCTAGAAATGCACTCAGCCGTGCACACCGACGACAGTCGGCATCATAGACAGAGGTCGCCTCGCCCTTAACCATTCCGTATCAAAGGAGCCAGGCCCTCGAGACCGCGACGAGAGGACGAAGACAGGAGGCCGGGCATGCGACTGGGCAAGGCATCCATGACCTGCTGCGCAAGATCCGGACGGTTACAGATGAGCGTGGCATCGCAGCCCGCCTCAAAGGCGGCTTGCGCTCGATCCACCACATCTGCCACCACCGCCGCACCAGCCATGGACAGATCATCGGAGATGACGACACCATTAAAGCCAAGGCGCTGCCTCAAAACGGTCTGAATCCAGGTAGACGAGAAGCCCGCAGGCATGTGCGGGTCTACCTGAGGGTAAAGGACGTGGGCAGGCATGACAGCCGCGAGTGGCACGGAACCCCAAGGACCCTGCCCCAGCCGCAGGTAAGGCACCAGGTCTTGTGCAAGCAGTTCATCCAAGCTGCGGTCATCGACCGGAAGCGCTTCATGAGAATCTGCACTGGCATAGCCATGTCCCGGAAAGTGCTTCCCGCAGTTCTGAAAGCCCATCTGAGCGAGACCCTGCATCACTGCGCCCGACAACATGGAGACCAAGCCGGGATCGGGGCTGAAGGCGCGCTGGTACATCACGCCACTTCGACCCAGCTCAAGGTCCAACACGGGCGTGTAACTGAAACCGACACCCACCTCCAATAGTTCGCGTGCCAACACGACGCCCGCCTCGCGTGCCTTGGCCATTGCGATCGAGAGGGCCTGAGGACAGACCCGGCCTTGGCCATCCAGCAGACCGCTGCCCAGCTCAAGGAAGCTCGGCAGGGACGTGAATCCCTCGCGAAACCGTTGGACCCGGCCGCCCTCGTGATCGACTGAAATCAAGATGCCAGGACGGGTGCGGGCGATATCGGCTGTCAGAGCCGTGAGCTGCTCTTTGGACTCAAAATTGCGCGTAAACAGAATCAGCCCGCCCACCCAGGGGTGCTTGAGCATGTCTCGCTCATGAGCCTGAAGCTCGAGCCCTTGGACATCAATGATGAGAGGACCCAGCATCATCGCCCCTCAATGACCGCAAAGGCCTGTACGAAATTGCGCTCGTCGCTGAGTGACAGATGGATCACCCAGCCCTTGGCGCCCAGGAACTCCGCCAGTGCTCCTCTGGCCATGGGCCTAGGAGCGCCCTTGTCATCGTTAAGCACTTCCAGGCTCTGAAGACTCATGGGGCTGGAGAGTCCGCACCCCAGGGCCTTGCCCACGGCCTCCTTGGCCGCGAACCGTTTGGCGAGATAGCTCACCGCGATTCGCTCTGCCTGGTGGCCCGCTCCCACGCGATTGAAGAAGACGCTCTGCTCCTCCGGTCCAAGGATTCGGCGCGCGAGACGGTCACCCCATTTTTCCCAGAGGGATTGGAGTCGCTCGGTTTCCACCAAATCGGTGCCCACCCCAATGATCATGAGGACCTCCCCGTCTGGGCCTCGCGCATCAAGCGCTTCATCTCGCGAACAGCCTCTCTCATGCCCACCAGCATGGCGCGAGAAACGATGGCGTGCCCAATGTGCAGCTCTTTCACACCGGAGAGCGCAGCCACCGGCTGGACATTGAAGTAGTTCAGTGCGTGCCCCGCGTTAAAACGCATTCCCGCAGCCTGAATGGCCTCGCCCGCCCGAGCGATGGCCGCCAATTGGGCCTGTACCTCTGGTCGTGCGGGATCTCGCCCATGGGCATAAAAGACCTCAGCGTATGGGCCCGTGTGTACCTCGCAGACCTCAATGCCCAATTCGTGCGCCATGCGAACCTGCGCCAAATCCGCGTCAATGAAAGCGCTTACCGTGATGCCGGCGGAGCGGAGTCGATCGATCATGGGGCGAAGCACAGCAGACTGGCCCACCAGATCGAGCCCGCCCTCGGTGGTGATTTCCTGCCGGCCCTCGGGCACGAGCATCGCCATCTCGGGCCTGACCTCCAAGGCAAAGGCCACCATCTCGGCTGTTGCTGCCATCTCAAGGTTCAGCTTGATCTGAGTATGGGTGCGAAGTCGACGAACGTCATCGTCTTGAATGTGGCGCCGGTCCTCACGCAGGTGCACGGTGATCCCGTCTGCACCGCCGAGATGAGCTTCAACCGCCGCCCAAATAGGGTCGGGGTCGTAGCTGCGTCTGGCCTGCCGGAGGGTTGCGACGTGATCAATGTTTACGCCAAGCTCAATCATGAAATCCTCTTAGGGTTGTGACCGCATCTGGGCCAAGGCACGCACCGCCTCCCGAGAGGCCAGATCTTCCCCTCCCAGTTGGTGACGAATCAATCCACGCAGCAATCGCTTGGCCTGCGAGGCCCACTCAGAGGTCATGAATCCCTCTGAAAAAGCCGCCAGATCCTGATCGTAGCGTGAGAGGGCCATCAAGGTCTGGCCACTCACCTCAAAGGCCTCCTGAGACCGGACCTGCTCGCCCAAAACCTGGACACCCTCATGGGGAGAGACCCAATAGAGCGCAGTGGGGTTGGCCTTTACCTGCGCAGGTGAAAAATCGGGCGCGACACCCATGTCCCGAAGGAGGCGGCACTCAAACTGGCGAAGCACCGCCTCGGTGAGGGCCAGACGTGAAGCACCATGATCGGCACTCAAGGCCTGCAAGGCCTGCTCATAGGCGTCATAAAGGCTGGGATGGGGGTCATGTCGGGGCAGCAAACGGATCACCAATTCGTTCAGGTAAAAACCCGCCAGCAGCGCTTCGCCTCGAAGCGAAGGAAGACCCGCTCGCCATTCGGCCGACATGAGCGTCCGGAGATCGCCCTTGGCTGAGTAACGCAACAACAAGGGCTGAAACGGCTGCAGAAGGCCACGCAGCGCAGACCGAGGTCGCCGAGCACCGCGTGCCACGACGCCCAGCCTGCCCTCCTCTCGGCAGAAGATTTCGAGCACCAGGCTGGTCTCTCGCCAGGGCAGACCGTGCAAGACATAGCCCGGGACCATCTCGCCTATTCCACCCCGAAGCTACGAACGGCCGCCTCATCGTCAGCCCAACTGTCCTTGACCTTCACCCAAAGCGAGAGGGTGACCCGCTGCTCGAGAAGCTGCGCGATCGACTGACGGGCCTCGGTACCAATGCGTTTGATGCGCTCACCGCCGGCGCCAATCACCATAGGCTTGTGTTGGGGACGACCCACAATGATGGTGGCGTCAATCTCCACGCGCCCACCCTCATGCTCCTGAAATCGATCAATGACGACCGTCGACTCGTAAGGCAACTCGTCACCCAGAAGCCTGAATAATTTCTCGCGAATGCGCTCAGCCGCCATAAATCGAAGGCTCCGATCGGTGAGCGTCTCTTCATCATAGACCGCAGGCCCCTCTGGAACTGCCCGCCCCAAAGCCTTGAGCAGGTCATCGAGCTGGTGACGCTTGAGCGCAGAGACAGGGACGATTTCCACGAACTGAGGCATGGTGCCCAGGCGTGCCGCCTGTTCATAGACCCGGGCCTTCATTCGATCATCCTTGATGAGGTCGGACTTATTGAGGGCCACGACCATCGGACATCCTTTGGGTAATCGCTGGAGCACCGCCTCATCCTCCTCGGTCCAGCGACCTGCCTCCATGACCCATAAAAGGGCGTCCACCTCCTCGAAGGTGCCGAGCGCAGCGCGATTCAACTGGCGGTTGAGCGCGGCTGTATGGGTGTGCTGAATACCCGGCGTGTCCACGAACACAATCTGCCGCTCAGGATCCGTGTGCACGCCCATGATTCGGTGACGGGTGGTTTGCGCCTTTCGGGAGGTGATGCTGATCTCGGCCCCGATGAGCGCATTCAGAAGGCTGGATTTGCCCACGTTGGGGCGCCCCACAATCGCCACGGTACCGCAACGGTATGCGGTCATGACTGAGGCGGCTCTTTGGATTTGGAATCGGGCTTGAACTCCAGCTTGGCCTGGGGAGGCTCTTCCACCACACGCTTGCGACGAGTGCGCTTAGGCACGGCCGTGAGCGCGGCCTGTGCAGCAGAGAAGGCCGCCGTGGCCGCCATCTGCTCAGCAGCACGGCGGCTTGCACCCTGCCCCAGCACGGAAATGGAGAGCTTCGCAATGGCGCATTCCACCTCAAACACCTGACTGTGCGCAGCGCCGTGTGTGGCCACGACTGAATACACCGGGAGCGGAAGGGCATGACCCTGTAGGAATTCCTGTAAGAGGGTCTTGGCGTCCTTTCCCAGGGTTCTCGCATCCACCTGACGAAGAATGGGACGATACAAGCCATTCACCACGTCGGCCGCAGCATCAAACCCCCCATCCAGGAGAATGGCTCCAAACAGGGCTTCAAGCGCATCGGCCAGAATGGAAGGTCGGCGTAGCCCTCCACTCTTGAGCTCACCATCACCCAGGTGTAGATGCTGGTGCAAAGAGAGAGACTGAGCAATGTCGTGCAGGGCCTGCTGACGAACAAGGCTTGATCGGACCCGGCTGAGGTCTCCCTCAGTAAAACCCTCGAGCTCGTCATAGAGCAGACGAGCCACGACCAGGTTGAGGACGCTATCACCCAAGAACTCCAGGCGTTCGTTGTGGTTCGCCCCATAGCTGCGGTGCGTCAGTGCCAGCTCAAGCAGATCCGGCCGTCGAAATCGATAGCCGATCCTCTGCTCCAGCACAGCCGCAGGCGCGGGGGTTCTCACTCAATCCACCCCAGACGACTGAAGTTTCCGTCGAACACCTCAGAGGCGTTAAACCACACCAGAATGGCACGGCCAGCCAGGTTGCGTTCCGGGATGAAGCCCCAGACTCGGCTGTCAGCAGAGTTATCACGGTTATCGCCCACGCCGAAGTAATGACCATCTGGCACTCGGCAGACCATGCCGGTGAGTGTTCGTTGACACTGGTCTCGAAAGGGAAATGCCTCCGCCAAGAGGAAGCCGTTCCCCATGTCGGGGTCTACAAGGGTGTGATAGCGCTTTTCTCCAAGTTGCTCTTCGAAGCGATCAATGGGGCGCACCATCGTGGAGTCCATGAAGGCACCTGCTGGCGTTCGGGGGACCTCCACTCCATTAATGCTGAGCACCTTGTTCTCATAGCGGACCTCATCGCCGGGCAGGCCAACAATCCGCTTAATGTAGTCCTGGGAGGGATCTTTCGGATAGCGAAAGACCACCACATCACCCCGCTCAGGGCCGCCCAGGTCCAGGATTTTTGTGTGCACGATGGGGAGCCGAATGCCATAGCTGTACTTCTGAACCAGAATCATGTCGCCAATGCGCAGCGTGGGGATCATGGAGCCCGAGGGAATGTTAAAGGGCTCAAAGGCGAACGACCTCAGGAGAAAAATGACCAGCAGCAGTGGAAAGAATCCGGCCGTGTACTCGAGCCAGCCAGGCCGAGGAGCACCCTCAGGACGCTGCTTGCGCCAGATCGACCGATCGAGTGCCCATAGAAGGCCAGTCACGACACAAACGGTAAACAGAATGACGGAGTAGTTCATGAACTAGTCTTCTACTTTCAGAATGGCCAAGAAGGCCTCTTGCGGAATCTCCACGGTACCCACTTGCTTCATACGCTTCTTGCCCGCCTTCTGCTTCTCAAGCAGCTTGCGCTTGCGGGAGATGTCACCGCCATAGCACTTGGCCAGCACGTTCTTACGCAGCGCCTTCACGTTCTCACGGGCCAGAATATTGACGCCAATGGCGGCCTGAATGGCCACGTCAAACATCTGACGAGGAATCAGTTCACGAAGCTTGGCCACCAGCTCGCGACCTCGCGACTGCGCATTGGCTCGGTGAACAATCACTGACAGGGTGTCCACTCGCTCGCCATTGATGAGGATGTCCATCTTGACGACGTCGGATGCACGGTGCTCTTTAAAGGCGTAGTCCATCGAGGCGTATCCCCGAGATACGGACTTCAGCTTGTCGAAGAAGTCGAGCACGATCTCATTCATGGGAATCTCATACGTGAGGTTCACCTGTCGCCCGTGATAGCTCATATTCGTCTGCATGCCACGCTTGTTGTTGGCAAGGGTCATGACGACCCCCACATAGTCAGAGGGCATAAAGAGGTTGACGGTGACAATGGGCTCTCGAATCTCTTCGATCTTCGTGGGATCGGGCATCTTGGAGGGATTGTCGACGTCGATGATGCTGCCGTCTTTCATGAGCACCTGATACACCACCGTGGGGGCCGTGGTGATGAGATCGATGTCGTACTCACGCTCCAGACGTTCCTGCACAATGTCCATGTGCAGGAGCCCCAGAAAGCCGCACCGGAATCCAAACCCGAGTGCCTGTGAAACCTCGGGCTCGAACTGCAGGGCAGCGTCATTGAGTTGAAGCTTCTCCAGCGCGTCACGCATGAGATCGTACTCAGAGCTCTCCACCGGATAGAGGCCCGCGAACACCTGAGGCTGAATCTCTTTGAATCCAGGCAGCGGCCCAGGTGCAGGCTTACCCGCGAGGGTGACGGTATCTCCCACCTTTGCGGCTTTGAGCTCCTTGATGCCGGTGATGATGAATCCCACCTCGCCCGCGGAGAGGGTGTCCTTCTGAAGAGACTTCGGCGTGAAAACACCAAGCTGCTCCACAGGGTGCACGGTTCCAGTGGCCATCAAGAGCACACGATCGCGCTGAGAAAGGCGGCCGTTGACCACTCGAACCAGCATGACCACGCCCACGTAATTGTCGAACCAGGAGTCAATGATGAGTGCCTGCAGGGGTGCGTCTGGGTCACCTTTTGGAGCGGGCACTTTCGCGATGATCATCTCAAGGATGTCTCGCACCCCTTCGCCCGTTTTCGCACTGGCTCGGATGGCATCTTGGGCATCGATGCCAATGACATCCTCAATCTCTTGAATGGCCTGTTCGGGATTGGCGGCAGGCAGGTCGATCTTGTTCAGAACCGGACACACTTCCACGCCAAGGTCGAGCGCCGTGTAGCAGTTTGCAACCGTCTGGGCCTCCACGCCTTGGGAAGCATCCACCACCAATAAGGCCCCCTCACATGCCGACAGCGAGCGGCTCACCTCGTAAGAGAAGTCGACGTGACCCGGCGTGTCGATGAGATTGAACAGATACTTCTGGCCATCGAGCGCGGTGTATTGCAACGCTGCAGTCTGAGCCTTAATGGTGATGCCGCGCTCACGCTCCAAATCCATGGAGTCGAGCACCTGCGCCTCCATCTCCCGATCGGAGAGACCTCCGCAGAGCTGGATGATTCGATCGGCCAGCGTGCTCTTCCCGTGGTCGATGTGGGCAATGATGGAAAAGTTGCGAATATGCTGCAAGTGCGACATCCAAAAAAATACGGCCTGGAACTCGCCAGGCCGCTGGGTTCACTCCCGACGGTCTCCCGACTAAGGCTTGAGCGGGACGAACTGCACCCCCTCACCTCGTCGAACCAACAACACGACCGTGCGCTTGCGGTCTAACTTTTCAGCCGCAGAAACAAATTGTGCGACAGACCGAACCTGAACATTGTTCAAAGACAGGATTATGTCACCCTGGCGGAGCCCAACCCGTTCAGCAGGCCCTTTCACCGCGACGATCTGGACGCCGGCGGAGGCCTTTGACTCACCGGAGGCCTCACCGAGGTCAGCCAGCGAGAGGCCGAGCCAATCGACAGAGGCTGGTTTTTCAGATTTTGGCGTGGGTTTGGACGAAGTTACCGCTTTTTCGGGCTCAATCTGACCCACCTTCACCTTGAGGGTCTTGACCTCCCCGCGCCGCCAGACCTCTAGGGTAGCCTGTGAGCCAGGCGCAGTGTTGCCAACCAAGCGGGGAAGATCAGAGACCTTCTCAATGGTCTTGCCATTGAACTTCAACACGATGTCGCCCGCTTCCACGCCAGCCTGATCGGCAGGTCCCTTGGGCTCAACATTGCGCACCAACGCGCCGCTCGCCGTCTTCATGCCAAGCGCCTCAGCCACCTCGCGAGTCACTTCGTCGATGGCCACCCCAATGCGCCCCCGAACCACGCGTCCCGACTTGCGGAGTTGATCTGACACGCGCTGAGCCTCGTCGATGGGAATGGCAAAAGAAATGCCCATGAAGCCGCCGGTGCGGCTATAGATTTGGCTGTTGATGCCTACGACCTCTCCCGCCATGTTGAGTAGTGGGCCACCGGAGTTGCCCGGATTCACGGCGACATCTGTCTGAATGAAAGGCAGGTAATCGCCGGTGTCTCTGCTCTTGGCGCTCACAATGCCAGCCGTGACGGTGTTGTCGAGGCCAAAGGGCGAGCCAATGGCCAACACCCACTCTCCCACCCGGAGCTGGTCGGGGTTACCGATCTTGAGCGTGGGCAGACCCTGGGCCTCAATCTTCAGCAAGGCGACGTCAGTCCGGGCATCGGAGCCCACGATCTTGGCCTTGAACTCTCGCTTGTCGGTGAGCGTGACGATCACCTCGTCAGCACCGTCTACCACATGATGGTTGGAGAGCAGGTAGCCGTCAGCACTGATGATGAACCCACTCCCAACGCCACGTTGACGAGGCTCCGGCCGCTGATCGCCCTCAGACTCCGGACCGGGACCAGGGCGACCCCCACCAAAGCCCGGGTGGCCGGGCGGCATGAAGCGACGGAAGAACTCATAGAACGGGTCGTTCTCATCGAGCGGTGGCATGCCACGTGGCGTTCGGGCTGCGCGCTCGGTGGTGCGAATATTGACCACGGCTGGCCCTGCCTTCTCTACCAAAACAGTGAAATCTGGCAGCCCTCGGACCACAGGAGACGATGGCGCCTGAGCCTGCGCAAGAAGGGGGCTCGAGCAAGCAAGTGCTGCACTCACCAGTGCAATCGACAGCGAGCGACTCAAACGAATCTGAACCATATCAATCCTCTTTCAAAATGAAGCTATGGAGCCTGCTGCAGCCAGGCGGCTGGAAAGTTTTCGGCCAAGGCTGTGGCCGCTTGAAGGGGAACCTCCCCGAGTGCTGTGACGATGTAGTCTCCCCGCTGGCGACTCACCATACTGAGGCTCCCGTGCTGACTGTAGCCGCCGTCAGCCATGGTTGGGGGTCTTCGCTCAGCAAAGAGTGAGACGGTGGCTAAGCCATCACTGAGCACCCATTGGCGCAGGCTACCGTCTGAATTTGAGAGTGCCGCCGTGAGCTCGAATCCTCCAGAGAGGTCCTGCGGGGGCGCGGGTGAATTCACCCGACGCATAGGGCTCACAGACTGAGTCCAGCCCGGCTGCCCCTCGAAGCGGGAGCGGACCATTCGATCGGTCACTGGCCCCAGGCGGATTTCAGAAAAAACGTACTCCTCTCGAATGCTGCCATCGGTGTCGAGCAACTGCTGCTTCAACAGGAGTTTCCTGCTGCGCTCGACCCAACAACGGACCCGCCAGCGCAGCCCATCTTGCGGGACCAGTTCGATGAGGTCTGTGTCAAGGCCAGCCACACGATAGCCACCGCGAACCTTCATGCGGTAGTGACGCAAGACCTCACGCCCATCGCCCAGGAAGAGCATGGGAAAATCCGGTCGCAAGGGACGATAAGGGGTGATGCGAACCTCGCGCCGGTCAGGCAAATAGGCGCGAACGCCTTCGGAGGAGCGAATGATCTCGCGAGCGGGACCGTCGAGAGACTCAAGTCGAACCATGGGACCGTCTGAGGCAGCAGCGTGATAGAGCCGAGCCGTGTAGACCCCTTGAGTCTGCTGATGGGAGAAGACCCCAACAAAACTGATGCTGCTGGCAGCCTGATTCACTGCGCGCAGGAGGCTGAGCTCATCTGGCGAGGGACGCTCCTGGGCAAGTCCAAGTGAGGGCTGTGCCAGGCCAAGCGTCAAGCACAGCGCAAGCCCGAGACGCAGGGACCTCTCGAAATACATCACGGCTGCTCCGACTCCAAGCGCATCTTCACCACCGTGGGTCCGTGGGCATCAATGAACCGACGAGCCTGAGGGTCCGCCCAAGGGGACTGCACTCGGACCGTCTGGACCGCACCCGGCTGAGCAGCCTGGTTGGACACCGCCTGAGAGGGCGCAAAGCCATGGGCCACCACGGGACCCTCGAGCGACTCCAAGCCAGGCAGCGCAACGAAGTAGGCGGCCGACACAAACCCAACCGCTCCAACCCCTGCAGCGATTGCTGAGAAGAGACGACGGCGCTGTCGAACCTCTCGTCGTTGCGCAGGCAGAAAATGAATGGGCTCCTGGGCAATGGCCTGCATGACACGGGACTGAAAACCCTCGGAGACACCCTGGGCACCGCCGGGGTGCAGCGCGTCGGAAATGAGTGCGTAACGGGTGAAGCGATCCATCACCAGCGGATCCCGCGTGAGCCTTTGGATCGCTTCCGCTGGCGCGTCGCACTCGTCATCGAACATCGCGCTGGCCCATTCGGCATCTGTGATGTCTGTTGACTGTTGAACGGGTGCAGCGTGTTGGGTTGGATGCATGCGAAGCTCCTCAAAAACCTACCAACGTTTGTGACCGGGGTCATCGATGAGCGGGCGAATCTGCTCGGCGATGGCCTCTCGGGCACGGAAAATGCGGGAACGGACAGTGCCAATTGGACAATTCATGGCTTCTGCAATGTCTTCGTAACTCAAACCCTCAATCTCTCGGAGCGTCACAGCCGTCCGAAGTTCCGTGGGCAGGGCCTCAATGGCACGGTTCACGGTTTCTGCGATCTGCCGGGTCATGAGGACCGCGTCGGGCGTCTGGATGTCTGCTATGGCCTCATCCGCTCCAAATGGTTCCCCATCGTCGTCATCATTCGACATGCTGGACAGCGGAATGGGACGACGCCCTTGGGCCACCAGATGATTCTTGGCCGTATTGACTGCAATACGGTAAATCCAGGTGTAGAAAGCGCTGTCTCCCCTGAACTGAGGGAGGGCCCGGTAGGCCTTCAGGAACGCCTCCTGAGCCACATCCTCCACCTCTGCTGGGTCTCTGATGAGACGGGAGATGAGTCGGATGACTTTGCGCTGATACTTAGAGACCAATAAGGCAAAAGCCTGCTGGTCCCCTGCCTTGACCCGATCAACGAGAACCTGGTCGGTCTCTCGCGGGTTCATGGGGAGGTCCTATACGCGACGGAAAGCGAGGGTTCCGTTGGTGCCACCAAAACCAAAGTTGTTCTTGAGTGCCACGGAGCCAGACCAATCTCGCGCCTCATTCGCGCAGTAATCCAGATCACACTCCGGGTCTTGATTCAGCAGGTTGATGGTGGGGGGGGCGATCTGGTGATACAGAGCCAAAACGGTGAGGACCGCCTCTAAACCGCCCGCTCCTCCGAGCAAATGCCCGGTCATGGACTTCGTAGAGTTCACCAACAGTTGTGACGCATGGGACCCGAATGCAGCCTTGATGGCCTCCGTCTCATTCTTATCGCCCAGGGGGGTGGACGTCCCATGGGCGTTCACATAGCCAACCGTGTCCGGGGACAGACCGGCATCTCGCAAAGCAGACACCATGCAACGACGTGGGCCATCCATGTTCGGGGCTGTCATGTGGTGAGCATCCCCAGAGAATCCAACGCCAGCGAGCTCTGCATAGATGCGCGCGCCACGCGCACGCGCATGCTCATATTCTTCTAGGACCATCACTCCACCACCCTCGCCCAGCACAAATCCGTCACGGTCTTTGTCCCAAGGCCGCGAGGCCGTGTAGGGGTCGTCGTTTCGGGTCGATAGGGCGCGCGCGGCGGCGAACCCTCCGACACCCAGTGGGGAGATGGTGGACTCTGCACCACCAGCCACCATGACCTCTGCGTCACCCGCCTGGATGAGGCGCGCGGCGAGCCCAATGCTGTGCAACCCGGTGGTACACGCGGTCACCGCTGCAAGGTTGGGGCCTTGTAGGTTGCGAAGAATGCTGATGTGCCCCGAAATCATGTTGATGATGGAGCCGGGCACAAAGAAGGGGCTGATGCGACGGGCACCCCGGTTGGTGTACTCACCGTGGGTGTCTTCGATCATCGGAAGTCCCCCGATGCCGGAGCCCACCATCACGCCAATTCGTTCCGTATTCGCCTCGGTCACGACAAGGCCGGAATCGTCGAGCGCCTGCAGACCCGCCGCAATGCCATAGTGGATGAAGACATCCATATGGCGGGCTTCCTTGGCCGAAATGTAGTCTTCGATCTGGAAGCCCTTGACCTCACCGGCGAAGTGCACCGGCATACCGGCGTGATCAAAGCGAGTGATCGGGGCGATGCCATTCTTGCCCGCGACAATAGCCGACCATGTCTCTTGGACTGTGTTTCCAACAGGGGATACACAGCCAAGGCCGGTAATCACGACACGACGGCGCCCCACGGCGCCCGAGAGGCCGTTTGCACTCATCGGGTCAGTTGTCTCTGTCTGGAGAATTACTTCTTCAGGTTGTTATTGATGAAGTCGATCGCCTGTTGAACCGTGGTGATCTTCTCGGCTTCCTCGTCGGGGATTTCGCACTCGAATGCGTCCTCGAGCGCCATGACCAGTTCTACGGTATCGAGCGAGTCAGCACCGAGATCGTCAACGAACTTGGATTCCGTCTTGATGTCCTCAAGCTTGACGCCAAGTTGCTCCGAAACGATTGCTTTGACGCGCTTTTCGATGTCTTCCATAGTTTTCTTCCCTTTGTTAACCAAACAAGCTTTGGCGCCGCGATTGTATCAGCACATCACCATTCCACCGTTGACACTGAGCGTCTCACCGGTGATGTATCCCGCCGCCTCTGTCGACAAGAAGACTACAGAAGCAGCCACATCGTCAACCGTTCCGAGACGTTGCACGGGAATTTGCTGCTGCAGCGCGTGAATCTGGTCTTCGCTGAGCGCGCGAGTCATGTCGGTCTCAATGAAGCCTGGTGCCACACAGTTCACCGTGATGCCGCGGCTCGCAATCTCCCGAGCAAGCGCGCGAGTCATGCCAGCCACTCCAGCCTTGGCGGCTGCGTAATTCATCTGGCCTGGATTCCCGGAGATCCCCACCACCGAGGTGATGTTGACGATCCGGCCCCATCGAGCCTTCATCATCGGCTTGAGCACAGCGCGAGAGAGGCGGAAGACGCCCGTGAGATTGGCCTGAATCACCTCATCCCACTCGGAGTCTTTCATGCGCAGTGCCAGGTTGTCGCGAGTGATCCCCGCGTTATTCACCAAGATATCGAAGCGCCCGAAGTCGGCCATGACACGCTCCACCAGTGCGCCGGCAGCCTCTGGCTGCGTGACATCGAGCACCAGACCCGCACCGGTGTGTCCGGCCCCAGACAGGGCTGCGCTGATCCTGCCCGCACCGTCTTCTGATGTGGCTGTCCCCACGACTGTGGCGCCTGCCTGAGCGAGCTGGAGCGCGATGGCCTGCCCAATCCCACGGGTTGCGCCCGTGACGACGGCCACTCGTCCCTTCAAGGGGGTAGAAAAAATAGAGGTCGTCATTTGAGTGCCTCCAGGCAGGCATCCAGACTGGCCTGGTCCGAGATCTGGAGGGTAGTGAGGGAGGGATCGATTCGCTTCACGAGCCCAGAGAGCACCTTTCCTGGACCGCACTCCACGATATGAGTGACACCCTGCCCAGCCATGGTCTGGATGGTCTTCACCCACTGAACGGGGCGCATCGCTTGGGCCGCAAGTGCAGCGACCATGTCCTGAGGCGCCTGGTGAGAGCGCACATCAACATTGTGAAGGACCGGCACGGATGGAGTCGACCAGGCGAGTGTGGGCAGGTGCTGCTCCAAGGCCCGTGCGGCAGGTTCCAGCAGACTGCTGTGGAAAGGAGCTGATACGGGCAGCATGAGTGCGCGCTTCGCACCGATGGTCTTGAGCGCCTCGCAGGCTGACTGCACAGCGGACAGGTGCCCAGCAATCACGGTTTGATCGGGAGCATTCAGGTTGACTGCCTCCACCACCGCCTCTGGCCGGGTGTGTTCCTGACAGTAGGCCTCGATGGCATCAGATGAGAGCCCGAGAACAGCCGCCATCCCTCCGACGCCCACCGGCACCGCTGACTGCATCTGTTGAGCTCGAAAACGAACCGCACGAACGGCCTCGGGCAGAGACAGGGCACCCGCCGCGCACAGCGCAGCGTACTCGCCGAGGCTATGACCTGCCATGATGCTCGGTGCAGAGCCGCCTGCAGCGCGGTAGGCCTGATAAAACCCCGCAGCACAGGCCACCATGACCGGCTGAGTGTTGACGGTGAGGTTTAAGTCCTCCGCTGGGCCATTCGAGATCAGGGCTGCCAGGTCTTCACCCAAAGCAGCAGAGGCCGCCTCGATCGCCTGAGCCACGGCTGGATTTCCTTCAAAACCGGCCAGCATGCCCACCGACTGAGAGCCCTGCCCCGGAAAAACAAACGCGCACTTCAAGCCTTCACTCCCTTCAACTGCTGCGTGGTTTTCAATAGAACTGCTCCCCATGTGAACCCCCCACCCACGCCTTGCAGCAAGATGGTCTGGCCTGGCTGGATACGCCCCTCCCGGCGCGCAACATCAAAGGCAAGGGGGACCGAGGCAGCCGAGGTGTTGCCATGACGATCGACCGTTGTGACCACTCGATCGAACGGAAGCCCCAGGCGACGCGCAGTGAACTGAAGAATTCGAATGTTGGCCTGGTGAGGCACCAACCAGTCGATCTGCTCAGGGCTCATGCTGGCATCGGCAAGCACCTCGCGCGCAGACGATTCCAGTACCTCAACGGCCAGCTTGAACACCGCCTGACCGTCCATGGTGAGGAATGGGTGCCCCTGGGCCTGCCCATGCGCCACCTGGCCGGCCGTGCGCAGAATGTGCTCGTACTCGCCTCGGGCATGAAGCCGGTGCGCCAGCACACCAGGTGCGTCCCCGGCTTTGAGAACAAAGGCTCCCGCGCCATCCCCAAAAAGTACGCAGGTGCCCCGATCCTTCCAATCCAAGATTCGCGTGAAGACCTCCGCACCAATCACCAGGGCGGTGCTGGCTTTGCCAGCCTTGATGAACAAGTCTGCGGTAGCGAGTGCGTAGACAAAGCCGCTACAGACGGCCTGAACGTCGAACGCAGCGCCCTTCGAGATCCCCAGCTTCTTTTGGACCAGGCAGGCCGTTGAGGGAAAGATCATGTCCGGAGTGGACGTCGCCAGAATGATCAGATCGACCTCTGAGGCATCGACGCCCGCATCTGCGAGCGCACGACGTGAAGCCTCCGCCGCCAGATCGCTGGTGGAGAGATCGGGCGCTGCAATGTGGCGTTGAACGATGCCTGTGCGCTCCTGGATCCAGGCATCAGAGGTCTCAATGCCGTCTGCTGCAAGCCGCTCCGCAAGCGCTTGGTTCCCGACGGGCTCTCCAGGCAGATAACTGCCGGTTCCGACAATCTGACTAAACCGCTCGGTCACGCAAAACTCCTGCTTCAGCACCTAGGGCACGTGCAATTCGATCATTGAGGTCTTTGGAGGCCGCGTCGGCGGCACGAGACAAGGCATGGCGAAAGGCGTATGCATCGGCAGAGCCATGGCTCTTCACCACGATACCCCGCAGGCCCAAGAGCGCTGCACCGTTGTAACGTCGGTGATCGACGCGTTTGGCGAACCGCCGCAGGACCGCTTGAGCGATCAACGCAGCCAGCTTGGAGCTCCAGGACCGCATAAATTCTTCCTTGAGGAAACTGCCCATCATTTGAGCCAGGCCCTCGGAGGTCTTCAGGGCGACGTTGCCGACAAATCCATCGCAAACGATGACATCGGTGGTGCCCTTGAAGATGTCATTCCCTTCCACGTTCCCGTAGAAACGAAGACTGCTCTGGCGCAGGAGTTCACCGGCAGCCTTGACCGTCTCGTTGCCCTTGATGACCTCCTCGCCCACATTCAGCAGGCCCACACTCGGTGCCTGGGCAGAAACCTCACCCTGCGCATCATTGAGTGCCGAAACCAGAGCACAGCCCATGAGGGCGAACTGAAGCAGATGTTCGGCCGAGCAATCGACGTTGGCACCCAGGTCGAGCATGAGGGTGGAGCCACCCGTGCGATTGGGCAGCGCGGTGGCAATGGCAGGGCGGTCGATGCCGTCCAGCATCTTCAGGACGTAGCGAGCAATGGCCATGAGCGCACCGGTGTTGCCGGCACTGACCGCCGCATGTGCTCGCCCATCATGAACAGCCTCGATGGCCATTCGCATCGAGGAGCGGCGCTTATTCTTGAGCGCAACTGCGGGGGGGTCGTCCATGGCGACCACCTCTTCCGCATGCAAGAAGTCGAGTCGACCACTCAGGCTGGTGGCCCAATGCGCCTGGTGCCGATCCAGCCATGCACGAAGGGTAGGCTCGTCTCCCACCAGCAATGCATGGTGGGATGGATTCCGCTGAAGGAAATCGATGGCTGCTGGAAGCGTCACGGAAGGACCGTGATCACCCCCCATGCAGTCAATCGCGACGCGCACGTGAAGCACGGATCTGATTTTTTAAGGCCAAGGACGACAGACGCCTTGGCGGAGCGACAAGACTACGCCTCGCCAGCGCCGGTTTTCACAACACGCTTGCCACGGTAGTAGCCGGTGGGGCTGATGTGGTGACGGCGGTGCACCTCACCCGTGGTTGGCTCAACCGCGGTGGGAGGGTTGGTGAGAAAGTCGTGCGCCCGGTGCATACCACGCTTGGAGGGCGATTTCTTGTTCTGTTGGACAGCCATGTCAATGCTCCAGATGTCTCGAGAAAAACTCGCGTAAAAACAGGCGATTGTAGCCTAGTCTTTGTCTTTTTGGTGTAGAAGTGATGCGAGCCCTGAGAATGGGCGCTGCAGGTCCTGACTGACCGGCTGCTGCGGAAGCTCACAGGCTGGGTGAACCATCATGTCCTCCACCGCCAGCAGCAGCTCATCTTCCACCAGACTCACGAGGCTGGCCTCGTCCTCGGTGGAGAGCGTCTCCTCCAAGCTGTCCTCCAGAGAGAGTTCTGCATCAGCCTCAGCTGCGGTGTCGAACAGTCGGAACCTACGCTCAGCCGAGAAGGCAACCGTCAGATCCGTGAGACAACGAGTGCATGTCAAACCCACTGGGCCATCGACCCGAAGCGTTAAAGAGCCCCCCTCAAAACGAGCGTGCCATTGCAAGACACCCTCTGAGCGAAGACCAGCGGCTTGCAGGCGCTCGGTCTCGGCCGACATGGAACCTTGCCACTCACCTCCTCCTGGGAACTGCTCTTCCAACAGTCGGCGATCGATCGGGTCATGCCCTGAGAATCCGGTTTTCATGAGCCAGATGATACTGCCCCTAAAATGCAGCCATGCTCATTCTTGCCTCCACCAGCCCCTATCGCCGGGAACTGCTCAACCGCCTGGGCCTCCCTTTTGAATGCCATGCCCCGGGCGTGGACGAATCTGACATGCCCGGAGAGGCACCCCTTGCGCTCTCGCAGCGCC
Source organism: Bordetella parapertussis (assembly GCA_945862985.1). Taxonomy (GTDB): domain Bacteria; phylum Pseudomonadota; class Gammaproteobacteria; order Burkholderiales; family Burkholderiaceae_A; genus Hahnella; species Hahnella lacustris. Next base: position 23,865 of record CAMAZF010000019.1, read on the forward strand.
TCGCGCGGGAGAAAGCGGCAGCTGTCCTTCAGCGATTTCCCACTGCGACCGTGATTGGGTCCGATCAGGTGGCCGTGTGCAAAGGACGCGTTCTGGGCAAGCCGGGCACACCAGAGCGGGCCTTGGAGCAGCTGCAATGGCAGCGTGAGAGTGTTACGGAGTTCCACACGGCGTTTGCCGTCTTACAGTCGGGCCGGTCCATCGAAGAGGTGGTCACCACGCGTGTCCGGTGGAGGCCTGCGGCGGAGCTGACCGACGAAAAACTGCTTCGCTACATTGAGCGAGAACGTCCTCTGGACTGTGCGGGCGCCGCGAAGTCAGAAGGCCTCGGCATCGTGCTTTTGGAGCAGGTAGACAGCACGGATCCCACCGCGCTGATCGGCCTTCCCATGATTCGAGTCAGCCAGGCGCTCAGCGCCCTAGGCTGGGAGTTGCTGCCTCGTCCCGTAGAAGCTTGATGGCAGAGGCACCGGCACCTGCCCCAAACTCGCGGGCAAGCCGTTCAGGCCAGCTCGGTTCGAAGCTGTAGTCGACCAGTTTTTCGACCTGAATCACCTCTCGAGCAACCCCCTCCAGGGAGCCCAGCCCATCGGCCAGGCCCAGCTCAATGCTGCGATTTCCGGAGAACACCATGCCAGAAAAGACTTCGTCGCCACCCTTGAGACGCTCTCCGCGGCCCGTCTTGACCGCCGTGATGAACTGCTGATGGACCTCGTTCAGCATGTCCTGAACCATCTTCTTGGCCTTCGGGTCTTCCGGCAGGAAGGGGTCGTTCAATGCCTTGTGCTCACCCGCGGTCATGAGTCTGCGCTCTACCCCGACCTTTTTGAGCAACTCGGTAAATCCAAAGCTGTCCATGCGCACGCCGATAGAGCCCACCAAGCTGGCTTGGCTCACATAGATGGAGTCGGCCGCTGCTGCCACGTAGTAGGCGCCAGATGCACCCACGTCCTCAATGACCGCGATCACCTTCTTGTCAGGATGGATCGCTTTGAGGCGACGGATCTCATCAAAAATAAGTGCTGACTGAACCGGGCTGCCTCCCGGGCTATTGATCCGCAGGATGATTCCCTTGGCTTCCTTCGTCTCAAAGGCCTCACGCAGAGCGTCGTTCACCGTAAAGGCATCCACATCACCGTCTGCCTCGATCACCCCCAGAACACTCACGACGGCGGTGTGCTCTGCCATCGTCTCTGCCCCACCATGCTCGCGCCAGGGCTCCTTGGTGAGCAAAAGGATCAGCCAGACAAAAAAGAGCAGCGTCAGAATGCGACGGGCCATGGCCCAGCGGCGTGCGTCCTTTGCCTCCTTGAGCTGGCCCTGCACCAGCTTTTCAATGACCGAACGCTCCCAAAGACTGGCCTGATGGGGTTGCACGTCAAGGGGGTCACGCTCATTCGGTTGAGACATAAAGGCCTTTCAGGAAGAAACCGTTTGCAGTACCCAGCGAGACAGGCTGGGAACGTCGTTCATGATAACCAAGGGTCGGGCTGCTTCAAGACGATCCAGAGGGTGCGCGCCATAGGTCACTGCGGCTGCATGAGCCCCTGCGGCATGCGCCATTTCAATGTCGTGGGTGGTATCGCCAATCATCAGCACCTGCTGGGGACGGACCGAGAAGGCATCGCACAGCTCCAACAGCATGTCTGGGGATGGCTTGGGCACGGATTCATCCGCGCATCTGGAATCCGCAAAATAGTGTCGGGTCTGGGTGGCATCGAAGGCCCGCTCGAGTCCCGCTCGGGATTTGCCCGTGGCGACCGCCAACGGCAGCTGTCGCTCCCTCAGGTCGTCAAAGAGACGCGTCATCCCAGCAAAGGGGGTGAGGTATTGATCTCGGGACAGATAGTGATGTCGGTATCGGTCGGTGAGAGCCAGGACTTGGTCTGGACTCAAGCCAGGGGCTACATGGGCAAGCGCATCGTGAAGACCAAGCCCAATGACGTAGGACGCCTCCTCAAGGCTTGGGATAGGCAAGCCAAGATCCGCACAAGACTGACGAATGGCCTCAGCGATCGTGAGCGTGGAATCGACCACCGTGCCGTCCCAGTCGAAAACCACCAGTTCAATGTTCAAGCTTGGGCTCCTGAAGTGCGGCACGTTCGAGCGTAAGAGCAAGGGCGGGTGGAAGCGCCGCGGAGAGGCTCAGCGCCTCTCCCCAGGCATCTTCGCTCAGTTCCAACCGCCAGGCGTGCAGAAAGAGTCGATTCAGCCCGAGTGACTTGGCTGCGGCCTCTGCACGCGGGTCGGTGTATTTGGGGTCGCCGAGAATCGCGTGCCCGCGGGATTGCAGGTGCACCCGAATCTGGTGCGTTCGTCCGGTCAGAGGCTCACATTGCAAGAGAGAGACCACTTCAGAGCCGGCCTTGCCCAAACCCAGGAGGCGGACCCGGGTTGCGCTTGCCTGTCCCTCTGGGTCAGGGCGAACCCAACGCTCTCCATTCGGCGCCAAGGTCTTCAGCAGTGGCGTTTTAATGATCTGGCTTCCAGCCTCACGCCAAGCACCAACGACCAGTGCCAGGTATCGCTTTCTCATGCCCCCCTCTCGAAGCAGGCGATGCAGGCGCAGCAGCACTTTTCTTTGGGTGGCCAGCATGAGCAGCCCCGAAGTCTCTCGATCGAGCCGATGGGCCAGTTCCAGGTAGGGGTCCTGTCGGATGGCGCGCAAGGCCTCGACCACCCCCAGGTCAACCCCACTACCTCCATGCACCGCCAGCCCGGCGGGCTTGTCGACCACCAAAAGGCCCTCGTGATCGAAGATGGTCTGAAGCTGACCCACCATCCGGTCGGCCTTCGCCTGCCGAGCCATGACGGCACCCTGCGCCTCTTCTTGGGGCGTAGCGACTCGGACGGGGGGAATACGAAGCGTCTGCCCAACAGACAGACGGGTGTCCGCCTGCACACGGCCCTTGTCGAGGCGCACCTCGCCTGAGCGGATCATGCGGTAGACGCGAGTCTTGGGGACGCCTTTGAGGATGCGAAGCAGGAAGTTATCCACACGCTGGCCGTCCCCCCCTTCGTCGATGACCAGGTTCTGGACCTGATGAAAAGCATTTTCCAGTGATTTCATGAAGAGATGGGGTAAACTACTGACGTTCCTAGTGAACAGGTTCGATGACTTCCGCGACCGTTGGTTCAAATCCATCCCGCGATGTGTCTTCAAGCCCATTGTAAGTGACCACGGAGCGCGAACTGAGCGTGACCGGGCCCATTGAGAGAAAACAGCAGAACCAATGAATCGCGTGGATGTTCCCGTGACGAATCCCCTCAGCGGCGGCGCACAGCCCGGCCGCTGCGTTGAACCGATCACCCTCCCCTTGTTCATCTGTCGCGGCCAGCCCCATTGGCCGTCGCCTGCACTCGTCCGGCCCCAATCGCTCATCTCGCTCCCCTTCCGCCACTAGGGCGGTGTTCCGGCGTGTGAAGACGCGCCATTTTTGGGAGTTTGTATGAAACGTATGCTGTTTAATGCCACGCACTCTGAGGAGTTGCGGGTGGCGATTGTAGACGGACAACGACTGGTCGACCTCGATATCGAGACGGCCGGCCGGGAGCAACGCAAGAGCAACATCTATAAGGGTGTCGTCACGAGAGTTGAGCCCAGTCTGGAGGCTTGCTTCGTCAATTATGGGGAGGAGCGTCATGGCTTCCTTCCATTCAAAGAAATCGCCCGGGAGTATTTTCGTCCTGGGGTAGATGTCGGCCGTGCCACCATCAAAGAGGCCATCGCCGAGGGCACCGAGCTGCTGGTTCAGGTTGAAAAAGAAGAGCGTGGCAACAAGGGCGCAGCCCTCACCACCTTCATCTCGCTGGCCGGTCGCTACCTGGTACTGATGCCCAATAACCCCCGCGGCGGCGGTGTCTCGCGCCGCATCGAGGGGGAAGATCGCCAGGAACTCAAGGAGGCCATGGACCAGCTCGAAGTGCCAGGCGGCATGAGCCTCATTGCTCGCACCGCGGGCATTGGACGCACGGTCGACGAACTCCAGTGGGATCTCAACTACCTGCTTCAGCTCTGGAAGGCAGTCGATGACGCCAAGGGGCTTCAATCCGGTGCCTATCTGATTTACCAGGAATCCAGCCTGGTCATCCGTGCCATTCGCGATTACTTCCATCCCGACATTGGCGAGATCCTGATCGACACCGATGACGTCTATGAGCAGGCCCGTCAGTTCATGCTCCATGTCATGCCCGACATGTCCCCTCGGGTCAAGCGGTATCGCGACGATGTTCCCCTCTTCTCGCGCTTTCAGATTGAGCACCAGATCGAAACCGCTTATTCCCGCACCGTGCAGCTGCCATCGGGAGGCGCGCTGGTCATCGACCACACCGAGGCCCTCGTGGCGGTCGACGTCAACTCCGCTCGTTCAACGCGCGGCTCAGACATCGAGGAAACCGCGCTTCGTACGAACCTCGAAGCGGCAGATGAGGTTGGGCGTCAGCTCCGACTCCGCGACCTGGGCGGGCTGATCGTCATCGACTTCATCGACATGGAGTCCACCAAAGCGCAGAGGGAAGTCGAGCAACGCCTACGCGATGCCCTTCATCACGATCGCGCCCGCGTCCAGATGGGGAAGATCTCCAGATTTGGCCTGATGGAGCTCTCTCGCCAGCGACTGCGTCCTGCGCTCAATGAAGGCTCGCACATGGCCTGCCCTCGTTGCAATGGCACCGGTGTCATCCGCGACACCGATTCCAGCGCGCTCCACATTCTGCGCATCCTGCAAGAAGAGTCCATGAAGGACAACACGGCTGCAGTCTATGCACAGGTTCCTGTCGAGGTGGCGAGCTATCTGCTCAACGAGAAGCGAACCGATATCGCCAAGCTCGAAGCAAGACTCAAAGTCACCATCGTGCTGATCCCCAACAAGCACCTCGAAACGCCGAACTACAAAATCGAGCGGCTGCGTCATGACGACCCCAGACTGGAAGATGTGAAAGCCAGTTACGACCTGGTCGATCAGCCCGTTACCGACTCGCCCTACCTCGAAGCCAAGGAAGAGCCTGCCAAGCCTCGTCAAGAGGCTGTCGTCAAAGGCATCACACCCTCCGCCCCCGCGCCTGTCGCTCCCCCAAGACCAGAGCGCATGTCTTCGTCGGCCCAGCCGGCAAAGGCCGAGGGAGGCCTCTGGGCCAGCATCGTGGCCTTCTTCAAGGGGTCAGACTCCGCGTCTTCGCCGAGTCCTGCGCCAGCGGCCAAGCCTCAGTCTGAAGGTCGGTCAGGATCGAACAACGGGCGCGGCGGCCGTCAAGGCGATGGGCGTCGAAATGGTCGTGGGTCACGCGGCGCAGATCGTTCGGACAACCGCGACCGATCCGAAAACCGCGAGCGCAACGACAAGGACACCCGAGAGCCGAAGGAGGCTCGAGACGGGCGCCCCGCACGTGAGCCTCGTGAGCCTCGTGAACCACGCGAGCCCCGCGAGGGCCAAGCCAAGTCCGAAGACGGCCGTTCGACCCAGTCCACTCGGGAGGGTGGACGTGAAGGCGGTCGCTCGCGAGGTGGACGCGGACGAAATCAGCGTGAAGGTCAAGGGGAACTGCTCCCCACCGATGTCGAGGCGGACGCCCTTCAGGCCACTCCCGTCGACGCGACGGAGGAGGCCCCCAACGGCGAGGGTACGGGCCGTCGTCGCCGTCGTCGCCGCTCAAGTAAGCGTGGCGAGGGTGAGAGCCAAGACGCATCTGCGACTGAGACGAGTGAAGCACCGGCAGCCGAACCGGTGGCGGCACCAGCGACCACGGTCGTTGCAGCCGCGGAACCTGCGGACGTCGCTCCTGTGGCAGTCGCCGCGCCTGAGCCCATCGCCATCGAGCCGGTGGTGGTCGCACCTGAGCCCATCGCCCCCGCTCCTGCGGTGGTCGCGCCTGAGCCCATTGCGCCTGCCTCGCCAATCGTCATTCCCGCGCCTGCAGCGCCAGCCGTTTTGGATCCCGCAGTGATCGCCGAGGATCTTAAACAGGCGGGACTCGAGTGGGTGCAAACCGCCCCCAGCCAGCAGTCGATGGAGGCGGTAGCAGAGCCTGCTCCAGTCTTGGGCCGCAAGCCCCGCCGACCAACAGCGCCCTCGGCGCCTGAGCCTCTGGTCATGGTGGAAACCCGGGACGCGGAGCCGCCGGCAAGCTCGTAATCTAGCGGTCTCATGACCGAACGCCAGCGCATCATTCCCATTCAGCCGGGCCTGGAGAGTCCTCTCCGCCCGGTCGATGGGGTGTCAGACCAGATCCGACCTCCCGGTGCCATCCAGGACCGGAGAGGGCGATGGCTCAGAGACCTACGCATCTCGGTCATCGACCAGTGCAATCTGCGCTGCAGATATTGCATGCCTCGAGAGGTCTTCAACGACGATTACATCTACCTCTCACGCCAGCAGATGTTGAGCTTCGACGAGATCGTTCGAGTCGCCGCCAGATTTGTCGAGCTTGGCGTTCAAAAGATTCGCCTCACGGGAGGCGAGCCCCTCTTGCGAAAAGACCTCGAGTCTCTCGTCGCGCAGCTCTCCCCCCTTCGAACGCTTGAAGGTCAGCCCGTTGAGCTGGCGCTGACCACCAACGGCCTCTTGCTCAAGCAAAAGGCCGAGGCTCTGGCCAAGGCGGGTCTCCACCGCGTCACGGTCAGCCTGGACGCCATCGATCCAGTCCAATTCCAGCGCATGGCAGACCATCCGAATGCGGATCCCGCGCAGGTCCTGGCTGGGATTGCCCATGCAAAGGCGCTTGGGCTTCGCATGAAAGCCAACATGGTGGTCCAGAAGGGCGTCAACGACGAGGAGATTGTCCCCATGGCCCAGGCGTTTCGATCTCTGGGGGTCAGTCTCCGGTTTATCGAGTTCATGGACGTCGGCAGCTCCAATGGCTGGTCCATGGAGCATGTGCTTCCCTCCGAGGAGGTCATACAGCGCATTCACGCACATTGGCCCCTTGAGCGAGTTGGGCGCGATCTGGCGAGCGAAGTGTCAGAACGATGGCGCTACACAGACGGAGCAGGAGAAGTGGGCGTGATTTCGTCAGTCACGAAGCCATTCTGTGGGGACTGCTCCAGAGCAAGGCTGTCTGCGGAAGGCGGGCTCTATACCTGTCTGTTTGCACACACGGGCGTAGACCTGAAGCCCATTCTGCGATCCATGGCCACAGATGACGAGATCCGGACCGTGCTGGCCGAGCGATGGGATCAGCGAACGGACCGCTATTCAGAGCTCCGAGCGGAGCTCCAAGCCTCGGGCCAAAGCCGGCCCAAGGTGGAGATGAGCTATATCGGCGGTTAACGCTTGATGATGCCGAGAGGACCGGGAAGCGACGCGTAGTAGGCTGCGAGGTTCTCGATATCCTGCTTGGAGAGTGCCGCTGCCATACCCGTCATGACAGCATTTTTGCGACGGCCTAATTTGTAATCGTTGAGCGCACGAGCAATAAAATCCTCGTACTGACCAGCAAGAATGGGGTAAGTGGCATCCAGGCCCTTGACTCCATCTGCTCCGTGGCAAGAGACGCAGGCCGCCTCCTCAGCCTTGGCCTTACCGAGGGCCACATTTCCAGCATATGCCACCGAACCCAGTGACGCTGAAACGCCGAGCACTGCTGCGAGAGAGATCAGTTTCTTCATGTGTTGCCTCCTTACTTTCCGCCACGTGCGTAAAACGCAGCGAGGTCGGCCATGTCTTGTTCGGTGAGCGAGGTAGAAATCGCCACCATGGAGGGATGATTCCGCTCACGGCTCTGGTAGCCCTTCAACGCAGCGACGAGGTAGGCCTCGTTCTGGTAGGCAATCTTGGGCACCCGATACAGCACAGGGAAGGCCGTCTTGTATTCGGGAATGCCGTGGCACCCAATACACATGGAATTCTTCATGGCACCGCGGGCAGGATCGCCTTTCACCTCTGCGGCGGGGGCCTGCGCCAAAGCAGGAACCGACAGACCTGCACTCAAAAAGAACGCAACGGCCGCAGTGCGAGCGGCTCGAAAATGCGAAATCCGCATGTTTTCTCCCTTGGTTTCAAACATGCGGATTCTAGCATTTGTCCTAAATCAATTGTTCTAGATCAAAACCTTATGCCCCCAAGCCTTTGAGCAGAAAGCCATTGAGCCTGCGAACGAACTGGGCAGGATCTTCCGGCTGACCTCCTTCGGCCAAGAGTGCCTGGTCGTGCAGCAGCCAAACGAGGTCCCTAAGCGTCTCCGATGTCTCTTCTCCCCCAGACTCTCGAACCAAGGCTCGAACCAGTGGGTGCTCAGGGTTGAGTTCCAGAATGGGCTTGCGCTCTGGTGCGGCCTGTCCAGCCGCCTTGAGCAGACGCTCCAAATGACCGCTCACGTCCTGCTCATCGGAGACCAGGCAGCAGGCTGAGTCGGTGAGCCGCTGAGTCAACCGAACCTCTTTCACCTTGTCACCCAATACGGCCTTGGCCTTGTCGATGGCGGGCTTACTCTCTTGCTCTGCAGCCTCCAAAGCCTTTTTCTCCTCCTCGGCCTTGGCGCCATCGGCATCCGCGATGTCACCCAGGTCGAGGCTTCCCTTGGCCACTGACTGGAGGGCCTTGCCCTCGAATTCGTGGAGATAATTCAGGACCCACTCGTCGATACGGTCCGTGAAGAGCAGCACCTCAATTCCCTTCTTGCGGAAGACTTCAAGATGAGGACTGCTTCTTGCCGCCGTAAGGCTATCGGCTGTCAGAAAGTAGATCTTGTCCTGCCCGGTCTTCATGCGGCTCAGATAATCCTTGAGCGTCACTTCAGGCGTATCGCCCTGGCTCTCGGTGGAAACAAACCTCGTGAGCCCAGCCAGCCGATCTTTGTTTGCAAAGTCTTCTCCGAACCCCTCCTTGAGGCACTGACCGAATTCCTTCCAGAAGGTCTTGTAGTCGTCGGGCTTTTGCTCTGCCATCTCCTCCAGAAGGCCCAAGATTCGCTTGGTGCAGCCCTCACGAATGGCACGGACATCTCTGCTTTCCTGAAGAATCTCCCGCGAGACGTTTAAGGGCAGGTCTGCAGAATCGACCACTCCCCGAACAAACCGCAGGTAGTTGGGCAGCAGTTGCTCTGCGTCCTCCATGATGAAAACACGCTTGATGTAGAGCTTGAGCCCATGACGCTGTTGGCGATCGTAGAGATCGAATGGGGCCTTGCCCGGAATGTAGAGCAGTTGCGTGTACTCAGAGCGGCCCTCCACACGATTGTGGGTGTAGCCCAGCGGGTCATCCATCCCGTGAGAGAAACTCTTGTAGAACGCCTTGTACTGCTCATCCGTGATCTCGGACTTGGGGCGGGTCCAGAGTGCGGAAGCCTGATTGACCACTTCCCACTCACCAGACTCGACGTATTCTTTCGCCTCCTCGCTCCACTCGCGCTTCTTCATTTCAATCGGAAAGCCAATGTGATCCGAGTAACGCTTGAGGATCTCCTTGAGTGTCCAATGAGAGAGCAGGTCATCATGGCTCTTGGCATCTTCGCCCTCACCCTCAGCGGCTCTCAGATGGAGGGTGACCTCTGTACCTCTCAGCGGCTTGTCAATGCGCTCCAGTGAGAACTCACCCGTACCCTCACTCTCCCACCGCACCCCTTCAGATGCAGCAAGACCGGCTCGGCGGGTCACCACCGTGACGCGATCCGCGACGATGAAGGAGGAATAGAAGCCCACTCCGAATTGACCAATGAGCGCAGAGTCTTTGGCCTTGTCGCCCGACAGCTTGCTGAAGAACTCCTTGGTCCCCGAACGCGCGATCGTTCCCAGGTTGGAGACCACTTCATCTCGGCTCATCCCAATGCCGTTGTCGGAGAGCGTGATGGTGCGGGCCTTGGCGTCGAAACCGATCTGAATCTTCAGGTCGGACTGGCCCTCAAAAAGCTGATCATTGGTCAACGCTTCTAGCCTGAGCTTGTCGCAGGCATCCGAGGCATTAGAAACCAGCTCCCGAAGAAAGATGTCGCGGTTGCTGTAGAGCGAATGAATCATGAGGTGAAGCAGTTGCTTCACCTCAGTCTGGAAGGCAAGCGTCTCTTTAGACATCAGAAAACTCCATGCAGGGTAGAAAGGATCCCACCCTACGTGGGGACGCTACGTCGCCTTTTCAAGGGCCTCAATCGCGCGCGGCTTAAACCGAACATCCAGCGGTTTACCCTTGCGTGCGCGCTTACCCGCATATTCCGACAACTCCTGGGCGCGGAGTGAGACCCGGGCTTCTTTGCCTCCACGCCCCTCACCACTCACCTGGAGTCCGAGCGAACCCACCGCGCAAGCATCCGCCAGTGCATCGTCTGCCCCATCCAGCTCCATGAGGTTGACGCCTCGCCCCCCGCTCGCCAGGAGTTTCACCTCGTCGAGACCAAACACGAGCAAACGCCCCTTCTTGCTCAGTAGTGCGAGTAAGCCCTGCTCTGAGGGGAGCGTGCGCAAGAAGGCGATGCTGTCTCCTGCCTCCAGCCCCACGAACTGCTTTCCGCTTCGATTACGGCCCACCATGCCATCGAGTCGCGTCACAAATCCCATCCCCGCCCGAGTTGCCAAAAGCAGGTGCTGAGCGGACGAGGCGGCAACAAAATGAATCAGCTGACCACCTGCCTCCAGCTCGATCATGCTCGAGACGGGGGCGCCGTCTCCGCGTCCGCCAGGCAGCTGGCTGACTGCGACAGAGTAAGCGCGGCCCGAGCTCGAGAGTGCAACCAACATATCGGTCGTTCGGCACTCAAAGGTTGCGTAAAGCGCATCGCCCGTTTTGAAGGTGAAGCTCGAGGCCTCGTGACCATGACCCTGCCTTGTCCGGACCCAGCCATTGGTCGACACCACCACCGTCACGGGCTCATCCAGAACCGGGATGTCGAGGGTGGTTCGAGACTCCTCTTTGATCAGCGTGCGGCGATCGTCTCCATAGGATTTGGCGTCGTCCGCAATCTCCTTGCTCACCGCCTTGCGCAGGGCGCGTTCATTCTCCAACAAGTGACGGAGCTTATCCGCCCTCTCGCGTAGTTCAGCAAGCTCCCGCTCAATCTTGATGGCCTCCAAGCGTGCAAGCTGACGGAGGCGAATCTCAAGGATGTCCTCGGCCTGAACCTCCGTGAGGCCGAACTCCTGCATCAGCGCTGGCTTCGGCTCATCACTCTCGCGAATGACCGCAATCACCTCCTCGATTCGAAGCAGTGCGATGCTTCTTCCCTCCAGGATGTGGATGCGACGTTCAGCTTGCGAAAGCCTGTATTGACTGCGGCGACGAACCGTCTCCACTCGAAAGTCTATCCATCCCTGAAGCATTTCTAGCACCGAGAGAGAGCGAGGACGCCCTCCTCCGTCTACCGCGACGAGATTGAGAGAGACCGAGCTCTCAAGAGAGGTGTGGGCCAGAAGGAGTCGCGCAAACTCATCCCGATCCAGTCGGGAGCTTCTGGGCTCAAAGACCAGACGCACAGCTGCATCCTTGCCAGACTCATCACGCACGGACTCAAGCTGTCCGAGCACGAGCTGCTTGACCTGCTGCTGCTCTGGCGAGAGCGATTTCTTGCCTGTCTTGATCTTGGGATTGGTGAGCTCTTCGATCTCCTCCAATACCTTCTGACTGGACACTCCGTGAGGCAGCTCGTACACCACCCACTGCCATTGCCCTCGGGCAAGCTCCTCAATGGTCCAGCGGGCCCGCATCTTGAGCGACCCTCGGCCCGAAGCATAGGCAGAGGCGATGTCTTGTGCGCTGGAGATCAGCTGCCCGCCACCCGGAAAGTCAGGCCCAGGCAATACCTGCATCAGCTCGGCCGATGTCAGGCCCGGCTTGTCCATCAGTGCAATGGCGGCCTGGGCAACCTCGCGCAGGTTATGGGGCGGAATCTCGGTGGCCATGCCAACCGCGATGCCAGATGCGCCGTTGAGCAGGCACACGGGCAGACGGGCCGGAAGCCTCAGAGGCTCTTCAAAAGACCCATCATAGTTGGGCCCAAACTCAACGGTCCCCTCATCCAGCTCGGATAGGAGAAGCGCGGCAAAAGGCGTGAGGCGCGCCTCCGTATATCGCATGGCTGCGGCCCCATCCCCGTCGCGGGAGCCGAAATTCCCCTGACCATCGATGAGGGGGTAGCGAACGGTAAAACCCTGCGCAAGCCTGACGAGTGCATCGTAAGCAGATTGATCGCCATGGGGGTGAAATTTACCCAGAACGTCTCCCACCACGCGGGCCGACTTCACGGGCTTGGCGCTGTTGCCCAGCCCCATACGCTCCATGGCGAAGAGGATTCGACGTTGAACCGGTTTCAGGCCATCACACAGGTCGGGCAAGGCCCGGCCCTTCACGACTGAGATGGCGTAATCGAGGTATGCGCGCTCCGCAAAATCGGCAAGGCTTTGAGCGTCAGACGGCGCGTCCGGCTGAGAAAACAAATCGAGCGTGGTGTCTTGATTGGACATAGAAGATTCTTAAAGGTCGACTTGGGCCTCGTGGCCACGTGCCTCCAGCCAGGCTCTGCGGGCCGAGGCTTCACCGCGCCCCATGAGCAGGTTGAAGCGGGTAGATGTCTCCTGGGGAGAATGCTGTCCCAGGGTCACCGGCATGAGACGCCGTGTATCGGGATTCAGTGTGGTCTCCCAGAGTTGTTCGGCACTCATCTCGCCGAGCCCTTTGAACCTGGAAATGGACCAAGCCGTCTCCTTGAGCCCCTCCTGACGCAGCTTGTCGAGGATGTGCTGCAACTCCCCTTCATCCAGCGCGTAGATCTTGCGGGCCGGCTTTTTGGCCCGGGCCTCCACATCGACTCGAAAGAGGGGCGGACGTGCCACGTACACGTGGCCACGCGCGATGAGCTGCGGGAAATGCCGATAAAACAGAGTCAGCAGGAGCACCTGAATATGAGAACCATCGACGTCAGCATCGGAGAGCACACAGACCTTGCCGTAGCGAAGGCCACTAAAGTCGACTGCGTCGTCTGCGCCGTGCGGATCGAGCCCAAGCGCCACTGAGATGTCGTGCACCTCCGCGTTCGCAAAGAGCCGATCACGTTCGGCCTCCCAGGTGTTGAGCACCTTGCCACGCAGCGGCAGGATGGCCTGAGATTCCTTGTCCCGCCCCATTTTGGCTGAGCCACCTGCACTGTCGCCTTCCACCAGAAAAAGCTCATTGCGCGTCAAGTCCGTCGACTCGCAGTCTGTGAGTTTCCCTGGGAGGACGGCGACGCCCGAGCCTTTTTTCTTTTCTACCTTCTGGGCTGAGCGCTGACGGGTTTGGGCCGCTCGGATCGCGAGCTCCGCAATGCGACGTCCTGCGTCGAGATCGCGATGCAGCCAGAGCTCCATGGGGCCCTTGCATTGGGTGGCCATGAGTCGAAGGGCATCACGGCTCGTGAGCTTTTCTTTGGTCTGCCCTTGGAACTGAGGGTCAAGCACCTTCGAGGACAGGACAAAGCTGGCCCGGGAGAAGACATCCTCGGGCAGCAGCTTCACGCCCTTTGGCAACAGACTGTGTTGATCAACAAAGCTCTTGACCGCCTGGAACACCCCCTCGCGAAGGCCTGCCTCATGGGTGCCCCCGGCCGGCGTTGGAATGAGGTTCACAAAGGACTCTCTCACCACCGGCCCCTCTGCACTGAAAGCGAGAACCCACTGCCCTCCCTCCCCTTCTGCAAAGGTGTCGTCTCCCGCGGGTGCATAGCCCTCATGGGACCAGGCGGGTGCAATGAGCTCGGCCTCTCCGAGGGATTCCATCAGATAGGCCGAGAGCCCTCCCTCATAGAGCCAAGTCTGAGTCTGCTGCGTCTTCTCGAGGACGAGCTGTGTCGAAACGCCCGGCAGGAGAACTGCCCGGGCTTTCAGGCTACGCGCGAGTTCAGCCTGTGGGATCAGCGCATCGTCGAAATACTGCGGGTCGGGCCAGACTCGAACCATGGTGCCCGATCGCCCTTTCGCGGCAGCACCCTTCTGCAGAGGGCGCACCAAGTCCCCACCCTCAAACCCAATGGTCCACTCGAAACCATCTCGCCAAACCGTCACGTCTAGCCGATTGGAGAGGGCGTTTGTCACAGAGACGCCAACACCATGCAGGCCCCCGGAGAACGCGTAGGCCCCGCCCGAACCTTTGTCGAACTTTCCACCCGCATGGAGACGGGTGTAGACAATTTCCACCACCGGGACTCGCTCCTCGGGGTGAGGTCCAACGGGAATCCCGCGACCGTCATCGGCCACACTCACGCTGCCATCGAGGTGCTGGGTAACCAAGATGGTGCGTGCATGACCAGCCAACGCCTCATCTGCGGCGTTGTCGATCACTTCCTGAATGATGTGGAGTGGGTTCTCAGTCCGGGTGTACATCCCCGGGCGCTGCCGAACGGGCTCGAGCCCCTTCAAAACCCTGATGGAAGACTCGTTGTAGTTGTTTTTACTCACAAAAAATAAATTCTTCTCTAAAGTTATCCCCAGCCGGTGTGGAAAAAACCCAGGTGAATCACCCCGGAGGCATAGGCCATCAATGGGGGGCTGGGTTGCTCAAAATTTGACCACCTCGAATCACCCCGACTTGACAGCCTTCTACAAAATTTTCTCACTCACCAGAATGCCATCAGCATCTGCGACCACGAATTCACCGGGTCGAACCACCACGCCTGCGAGGTCCACGGGAATGTCTTTCGCCCCGAGGCCCGCGGTGGCTGGACGACGGGGGTGATTCGATATCGCCCACACACCCACCTGCGCCTCGATCAGTTCAGAGAGGTCACGCACGCAACCATGAATCACCAGCCCAGCCCAGCCCTGCCGCTCCGCCATCAAGGCCAGTTCACCACCGACGAGGGCACAGCGGTCACTCCCGCCCCCATCCACGACCAAGATTCGCCCCGCCCCCGGCTGAGAGAGCGTTTGACGAACCAGACCGTTGTCTTCGAAACATTTGAGCGTCACCACCTGACCGGACATGGCCTCTGCACCGCCGTAGTTCTGAAATACCGGGGGAAGGACACGCAGCCGCCCGTCGGCAATCAGTGTTTCGTGGGCGTCGCAGAGATCAGGTGTGCGACGAGGCGTGGCTGAAGGAGGCCGCTGGGTTTTGTTGTGTGATTTCATAAGTGCTTTAAAGTATGCCCCACTTCAACTGAGGTGCTCATGCTCACCCTTCTCCTTTTTGTCTCCGGCTTGGTTGCATTGGTGGTTGGTGCTGAGGTGCTCATCCGTGGTGCGGGGAGCATCGCGCGAGCGGTGGGCCTCTCGCCTCTGGTGGTGGGGTTAACGGTGGTGGCCTTCGGGACCAGCGCACCTGAGGCGACCGTCTCGATCGGCAGTGCCCTCCAAGGACAGCCAAATCTGGTCATGGGAAATGTGGTGGGGAGCAACACCTTTAATGTGCTGGTCATCCTCGGACTCTCCGCCGTGATCATCCCGCTGAGCGTGCATTCCCAGATCATTCGGCAAGAACTGCCCATCATGATTGGCACGGCGGCCTTGGCCGTGCTGTTTGCATTCGATGGGGAGGTGAGCCGAGTCGAAGGCATTCTGCTCAGCGTGGGCCTCATCCTATACACCAGCTTTCTGGTGATTCAGGCAAGAGCCGCACCCGCCTCTGAGACCGAAGATCTCGCGCCGAACGAGGCCAGTGAGGCGGCGAACCAGCCCAGTCTGCCCAAGAGCCTCTTCTTGGTCGCGCTGGGGCTGGTGGGATTGGTTGTGGGTGCAGATTGGCTGGTCCAGGCCTGTGTCGACATTGCGAAAGCGCTGGGCATGAGCGATCTGGTCATCGGCCTGACCATCATGGCGGCGGGAACCTCTCTTCCCGAACTCGCTGCATCTGCCGCAGCCGCGCTCAGAGGCCAGCGAGACATTGCGGTGGGCAACATCATTGGCAGCAACATCTTTAACATCCTCGGATGTCTGGGGCTCGCAGCGGTGGTCGCACCCCAGGGTATCGCGGTCGATCCCTCAGTTCTTCGCTTTGACCTCTGGGTGATGGTGGCCGCTTTTGTCATCTGTGTGCCCACCTTCCTCCGTGGCCGAGACATCAGCCGACGAGAGGGCGCAGTCTTCCTGTTGGCCTACTGCGGCTACACCAGCGTTCTGTTGATGAACGCCTGAGACGAGGACGTTTCACCCAACCTCAGATCTGGAGCAGCTTTCTCATGGAGAAGGCCAGCCGATCGAGGCTCAGCGGCTTTTTGAGCACATCATGAACCTGCAACGACTGGTAGTGCTTCATGTCGATGAGCCCGATGTCCCCTGAACACACCAGAACCGGCGGCATCAGCGTGCCCCTTTGTTTGGCCCAGTCGCATAGGTAGGCCAGCACCGAGACCCCAGTGAGCCCATCCAACTGATGATCTAACAAGACCAGATCAAAGCGCTCTTGCTGAAGCCAGTTCATGGCTTCGTTCGCACACCCCGTCTCTCGAACCTCGAGGTTCAGTAATCGACCCGCTGAACTCATCAACTGCCGTGAGACTCGGTCATCGTCCACCACGAGGCACCGCAGGGCAGCGCGACTTTCGGTGACTGCAGCCTCCTCAGCAGGGTGCAGTCGCTCAAGGTTCACAGGCCCATTCATTCTTGACTCTCCTTTAGTAAAAATCGCTCGTCGTTCATCAGTGACTCGAGCCACGCCAATGCGTCCAGTCCCGCCCGTCGGATGGGCTCAAGATCGACCGTGGCATCTGCCATGGCGGCCCGTGCAAGGACCCCCAAACGGAGGCACCCCATGGACGGGGCACTCCCAGCCAGGCGGTGAAGCGCTGGTGCGCGCAGGGCCCCGTCAGGCGCATCGAGTGCGCTCAGGTCGGTTCGAATCTGTACACAAACCTCCCCCAGGAATGCACAGAATTCAGCACACGCGAGATCGCCGAAGTTTTCGCGCACCACCTCAAGATCATGAACCGCTCGATCCATTAAGCAGCCTCCAGAGTATGAGCAGCATGGCCCAATCGTCTGCGCAGTAGGGATCCCAGCGCGTCGAGGGTCTCAAGGAGTGCGGTGCGGGTTTCATCGAGATGCTCACTCTGGTTGAGCGCTCGAAGCCCACTGTCCAAGCGCTTGGTCCAGTCAGAGAATCGAAGGTACCCCACCATACCGAGGGCTCCTGACAAACGATGCACCCAGGAGGACAGCAGTTCGATGGACGCGCCAGGTCCCGCCTGACTCAAGGATCGGTGGGCCGCCTCATAGAGCTCCAGCGCTGCTGTCAGCATGCGCTCGGACACATCCAATTCAGCAAAATTTTCGCTCCAGTAGGCCTCGTCAAACACCAGACGGCCCGCCTGATCCAGCACCGATAAGAGGTCGTGCCGGCGAAAGGGCTTCGAGAGATAGAAGTTCATTCCAGCCTCAAGACACCGCTCACGATCACCACTCAATGCGTTTGCGGTCAATGCCACCAATGGAATCTGGGCACCGCGCCCACCCCGAGATCTCAGCTCAGTGGCAGCCTCCAATCCGCCCATCGTTGGCATCTGCATGTCCAGCAGGGCGAGATCAAAGGCAGGCTGCTCTGCGAACACGGCCTCCACCGCAGATTGCCCATCCAGAACATGGACCACAGAGTGGCCCATCTGGGTGAGCAGGGCCACTGCCACTCGGGCATTGACCTCATTGTCTTCTGCCAAAAGAATGCGAAGCGGTTCCGCCTCGGCAGGTTCATCGGCATCCACACGGCTGCTCGGCGCAGGCGGCTCATTCGACACGGCCAGATCGAGCGCAGCGGAGAGAACCTGAATCAGCCGATCACTCCGGACTGGCTTTTGAATCTGCGCAGCAAAGCCAACGGCCTCGCTGTCGATTTTCGCCAAGTGCCCAGCTGAACTGCACAGCACAAAGGGTAGCGTGCTGTCCGGATGGGCCTCACGCCAGCGCTGCAAGAACTCGACACCGCTGAGGCCCGGCATCATGTAATCGGTCAAGACCAGATCGAAAATCGAGAGTCCAGCACCGCTCTCCTCGAGCCGCGACAAGGCCTGCTCCGCGCTCTGCACCGCCAGGGTTCGGGCGCCCACCCGCGCCAATGTTCTCGACAACATGGTGGTGTTGACCGAGAGATCGTCCACCAGAAGAATGGTCTTGCCCTTGAGTGGATGCGCGGCGGGCTCCAGCCATTGAGATGGCGCCCCACCCAGGCTCTCTGGGGCCAGCGCCGCAGGAATACAGACATCAAAGACAGAGCCAGTACCAGCAGCACTCCGGACCCAGAGCCCGGCTCCCATGGCCTTGAGGAGCCCGGCGCAAATGCTGAGGCCCAAACCAGTGCCTCCGAATCTCCGGGTGATGGAGTCGTCTGCCTGGGCATATGCCGTGGAAAGACGCGCAAGCTCAGCCTCATTCATGCCAATGCCTGAGTCCTTCACGCTGACCCAGAGCCAGCCCTGCGTCACGTGCGGGTCTGGGGCCACCAAGGTTCTGGCGCTCCATCCCCGGGTCATGTCATCAGCCTCAAGCGCTGTGCAAGGCAGCTGCTGCGACCACTGCGCTTGAACCTGGACTGCCCCCTGCTCCGTAAACTTGACGGCGTTACTCAAGAGGTTGTTGATCACTTGACGGACTCGGAGTCCATCGATCAGAAGACACGGCTCTGACAGATCGACCTCTTGGACAATTTCTGGTGCGCCTGACTGCCCCACCCCCCTTCCGGAGAGCCTCGCGGCATGGAGTTCGCAGAGCTCCTCAATCAACTGATTCACCAGCACCGGCCCCAGCTCAATGCGAACAGCACCCGCCTCCAGCTTGGAGAAGTCGAGCACGTCATTGAGCACACCCAGAAGCCCCTCAGCGGACGTCAGAATGGTCTGGGCACACTGTGCTTGGTCCGGCGACAGCGGGCTATGCAGAAGCAGCTCTGCCATCCCCATCACCCCATTCATGGGCGTGCGGATCTCATGGCTCATGTTCGCCAGAAAGTTCGACTTGGCCTGGGCCAAGGCCCTGACATCGAATAGGCTTTGTCGAAGCCGAAAGGCATCGAGGACGACCTCTGCGAGTTCCTCCAGTGCGGCCTGATCCTCCGCACTCAGGTCTCGCGGCTGATGATCAATCACACACAGTGCCCCAAGGCCCAGCCCGTCCTCTAGTCGCAGTGGGATCCCCGCATAAAAGCGAATGCCACCCTCTGCAGTGACCAGGGGGTTCGTGCGAAACCGCAGATCATTCGTGGCATCCTGGACAACGAGAGCAGCGTCTTCGCAGATCGTGTGCGCACAAAAGGCGTCCTCTCGAGGGGTCTGTGCCAGCTCGAGTCCAGTCCTCGCCAGAAACCATTGCCGGTCATCATCTACCAGAGAGATCGCTGCCACTGGAGTCCGAAGGAGCTTCGCGGCGAGCCTGACCACTCTTGCATAGGTCTCATTGGGATCTGAGTCGAGTAGGCCCAAGGCATGAAGTCGCCTCAGCCGAGCCTGCTCGTCCATCGGAACGGGATAAGCCAATTGAATCTCCCCCCTGCGTTTTTCTTATTGGGTTGACATTTTTGGGTGTCAGAGTTTCAAGACTATTTCACGCTACGGATAAGACCCTTTTATTGCTGTGGACATTGAGAAAATTGGAATCGTCGACTTTTAATTTATTTATTTATATATTATATTTCCGTCAACTTTAACCTTGGTCTTCTTGTCATGCCTACCCGTACCCTCTCGCGACTGACCCTGTCCCTCATGCTCCTGGCGTCTGGTGCCGCGCTGATCGCGGAGACCATCCTCTCCGCCCACGCGCAAGCGCCGCAAAAGCCCAGCCCGACACAGCCCGCCCTGGCCACGCTCAAGGTGGAGTCGGCTGCCGGAGGTGC